>JBCCLJ010000043.1:0-36978 GCA_039026915.1 Acidobacteriota bacterium | reverse complement strand
TTGGATCAAGATCGGCATCGTCTCAGTCGCCAAGAGACGGGCTCGGCTCACGACGGCGAGTAACTCCGGAGAGCGCCCCAGCAGTTTCCCGCCGCTCGGAACCGGCGCTCCTCGAGGCATCTCCAGAGCCGGCAGCCCCCGTGCGAGCAGAGTAAAGAGCCTCTCTCCCCGCTCAGAGAGGCGCTCCGCCCGGACGCGCCATCGGCCTTCGGGAACCGCAACCTCGAAACAGTCTCTTCCGCCCCGGCCAACGAGCATGACCTCAGGGTCGATGCGACGGGCAGGAACAAAGGAGATCTCGACGCCGACGCAGCCTGCATCCTCGAACGCAGCTCGGAGCTCGTCGTGCTCGAGAGCAGCGCCAGAGCGGTTGGCAAGCACGCCCAAGGCGCCCCGACCCGAGCGCGACAGACGCAGAGCCAAGTCCTCGGCGCCGGAGCCTCTGAGCCGACGAGTCGCCCAGACTCGACGATCCTCCGCCGCCGCGACGCCACAGAGGGCGAGGTCCAGGACCATCCGAGCCCGGCGAAAGGGCTCGAGCGTCACGAGGTTCTTCCAATCACGGTCCGTCGGCTCCTCGCCGCTGAGCGCTCGGCGCCAAAGAGCGCCGGCCGGGCCCGCGCAGGCTCGCCAAGCGCGCTCCCGATCTCCAGCCAGCGCGTAGAAGGCCGGCAGCTCTTCGGGTTCGAAGCAGCCTGGGGGCGCCTCCCCGGACAGGTGTTCAGCCGCCCTTTCCGGCTCTTCGAGCCAACCCCAACCCCGGCAGGCCAAAGCGCGCAGCGTTTCATGGTTCGAATTCCCCCCGAAGGCCTCCAGCGCAGCGAGTCCCTCTTCGAGGCGGTCGACGGCCTCGCGAATCCTGCCCCGGAACAGGAGGAGGCGGCAGCGCATCTCCAGATCGTAGGCAGCGGCTCGCCGATTGTGCGACTCACGGTTCTCTTCTTCGATGCTCTCCAGCAGCGACTCGTAGCCGCGACAGTCGCCGCGCCGGAGACGTACTTCAGCCAGGTTGTGCAACGCCAGCGTCTGAGCCGCAGGCCCTTCTCCGGCCGACAGCAGTCGAAAGGCATGCCGCGCTGCCCTCTCGGCACCGGCCAGATCGCCCTCGAAGACACGCGCGGAGATCATGTCGTTCCAAAGACGACCGGCCTTCGGGCCCGAGAGCCGTCGCCGGTCGACCCTGAGAGCACGACCGAGCGCCTCTGTCGCTCGACCGCCGCGACCGAGGCTGAGATGCAGCAGTGCGGTCGTCTGTTCGCGCTCCGTCACGTCGCAGAGAGCGTCCGTGACGCACGCGTCGAGGTGTCGCGCCATGTCGTCGAGCCGCCCCAGATCCCAATAGCCCTGAGCCGCGACGACGTGCCCGTCTCCGGACCGAGAACGGCGCTCCTGCCACAGCGCCCTCGCGATCCACCGACGCTGGTTCCTCGACTGACCGAGGTTGGCATAGAGCCTCACCGCCCCTCGACAGACCCTCCAGAACTCGTCGGATCCGGGAGGCGACGAGCGACGAGCGGTCGACAGCCGGCGGCGCGCCGAGTGCAGACGGCCGAGCTCGATCGCGCTCAGGAAGCTGATCACCGGAGCTTCCTGCCAACGCCCACGCAAGAGCCGCTCGCACTCCCGGTACCTCCCCGCAGCGTACGCCGTCATCGCTCTGGCGGGCACCTCGACCTCGCTCGATTCAGAAGATTCCCCGAAGCGCAGACCAGCGAGACGAGACGAGACATCCTCGTAGCTCTCACAGCCTTCGAGGATCCAGGCCCTGAGCGCCCCGGGACCGGCGACTCGGAGAGCGTCCTGGTCGACGAGCACCAGCGCCTTCCGAGCATCGGCGTGTCGGGCCGCCCAGAGAAACGGGGCGGCGTCCAGCACTTCACCGACGAGGCGGTCGGGCGGAATCTCCACGAGCGACTGTTGCCAGCGCTTCTGCAGCTGGCGCACAGCGCGCCGTGCTGCACCGCGCCCTTCAATGCGCTGCGTCGTCGAGAACAGCTGCCCCGCCAACGTCACCAGACGCCGCTGAGAGGCCGTCGAGTCCGCCCCGTCGAGGTCCGCCGTGCGAACGATCCCCGACTCATCGACGCCCATCCGGCTCAGGAGAATCCGACGGCGTGGACGCGAGAGCGCGTCGAGGGCCGCCACCTGGAGCAGGACCGCCAGCCGCTGACTGTCGTTGAGCGGAGCCGAGTCGAAACTCCGAACTTCTCCGCAAGGCTCCTTCAGGGCTGAGTGCCGAAGGTCGCCTTGCATCGAAGTGGGTCTCATGTCTCGAGAAGCTGTTCCAAGTGTTGCCAGAAGTTCGGATACGACTTGGCGACGACCGAGGGGTCGGCTACCTGCAGGCCCGGCCGACGAAGTCCGACGAGCGCCATCGACATCGCGATCCTGTGGTCTTCGTAGCTGTCGACCAGGACCGCGGTCGACGACACCGGCAGAGCTTCGCCCCGACCCTCGAGGACCAGCCCGTCCGGCTGCTCTTCGACGGAGAACCCGCAGCGGCTCAGGCCATCCGCCATGGCCGCCAGTCGATCACTTTCTTTGATGCGTAGATGCGGCACGTTCCGAATTCGTGACACTCCATCGCAAAAAGGTGCGATCGCGGCCAGGGTCGGTACCTGATCTGGGATCTCGGACATATCGACGTCGAAGGGACGAAGTACTTCGAGACGACGTGTCACCCGCAGCTGATCTTCCGTCCACTCGAGGCGTGCTCCGACCGACTCGAGCAGTGCCAGCAGCCTCCGATCGCCCTGAATCGAATCGGGGCGCAGGCCTTCGAGAACGACGTCGCCGTCGGTGAGCAGCGCCGCAGCGGCCGGATAGGCGACCGCCGAGTCGTCCGCCTCCACCTGAAGGCGCAAGCCGGCGGGGGGTGAGGCCGCCGCGGCGGGATCGATGCGGTAGCCGCGCTCCGTGCGCTGGACGGCTTCGGCAACTCCAAAATCCGCGAGCGCGGCGAGCGTGAGCTCGACATACGGCGCAGAGGTCATGCCGGTGACCTGCAGGTCCACCGGCTCTCGAGCCCGCAGACAGGCCATCAACAGCGCAGAGAGGTACTGACTCGAGAGACTTGCGTCGAGCGAGCACCGCCCTCCCCCCAGTGTTCCGCCCCGGATGCGCAAAGGGCAGAAACCTTCTTCGGCCAGATACTCGATACGAACTCCCAGGGCCCTGAGGGCCTCGACGAGCGGCGCCACCGTTCGCTCGCGCAGGCGCGGCGTTCCATCGAGGACCGAGCTGCCCTTGCGTACGGCCGCAGCAGCGACCAGAAAGCGCAGCATCGTTCCGCCCGCTCCGCAATCCAGGAACGCCTCGCCGTCCTGCTCGCCGCGGTGAAGATCGACACCTCCGTCGGAACGTTCGACCCGGAGACCGAACGCCGCGAGGCCACCGAGGAAGTGCTCGATGTCGTCCGAGAAGAGCAGGTTGTCGAGGCGAACGTGTTCGGCATCCAGGACGAGCGCCAGATCGAGAAGACGCTGAGAAACGCTCTTCGACGCGGGAGGCCGGAGCCGTCCTCTGGCGATGCGGCCCGCCGGCACGGGGTAGGGGTCAGGGAGGGACACAGAAGACTCTAGGGAAGCTCGAAACGGAGCCCATCGTAGCCAAGCTCCACGCCTACCGGCAGATCGATCTCGAGGGCTTCGTGATCGACTTCGCATGAGAGGTGCGTGAAGTACGCCCTTTCCGGACCGATCGCGGCGAGCGCTTCCACGGCTTCGGCGAGCGTGAAGTGCGTCGAGTGCGGCCGATAGCGAAGTGCCCCCAAGATCATGACCCGGACCCCCTTCAGGATCTCGAACGACGCTTCGGGGATGGCGCTGACGTCGGTGACGTAGGCGAAGTCGCGCAGTCGGAAGCCGAGCACGCGACGGGTTCCGTGCAACACCGGCACCGGGATGAGCGACTCTCCGAAGAGCTCGAACGCACCTTCGATCTCGCAGAGCTCGAGACGCGGCACGCCGCCGCCCTCGGTCTGCTCCTCGAAGGCGTAGGCGTAGATCCGGCGCAGTTGCTCCAGGGTGGCCGCGCTGCCGAAGCACGGGATCGACGTGCGCTGACGGAAATTGAACGGACGGACGTCGTCGAGGCCCATGATGTGGTCGGCATGAGCGTGGGTGAAGAGAATGGCGTCGAGCCGCGACATGCCCTCGCGAAGAGACTGGTAGCGAAAGTCCGGCCCCGTATCGATGACGACCGAGCGTTCGACGCCTTCCTGATCCCAGCGAAGCCAGAGACTCGGCCGCGAACGGCGGTTCTTGGGATGCTCCGAGCGACAGACCGAGCAGGCGCAGCCCACGACCGGGATGCCGGTCGAAGTCCCGGAGCCGAGCATCACGACGGAGAGCAAGCGAGCACCTCGGGCAGGAGATCGATGCAGTCGTCGTTGTACCAGGCATCGACGATGCGCACTTCGCCGCCGTCGACGGGCCAGCGGCGCGGCTCGTGAAAGTGACCGAGGAGGAGCACGTCGTGCCCTTCCGCCAGGCGCCGCTCGGCGTAGGAGCGGATCACGTTCTCCGGGATACGGTTCTTGTGCCTGAAGTTGCTCTTGGAAAGGCGCTGCTCCGTGCCGTGAACCACGCGGCGCGCGAGGGCCCCCGGTAGACGGCGCACGAAGAAGCGGCTGACTAGGCTCTTGCTCGCCCAGCGCCAGAAGCGGTACCGCCAGTCGCTCTCGTTGAGGCCATCGCCGTGCACCGCCAGCACCCTCGTGCCCGCTACCTCGAGGGCGATCTCCGTCGCGATGCGGTCGAAGGCATCCTCGTACTCGCTGCCGACGAGAAAGAAGTCGCGGTTGCCTTCGACGTAGTCGATGCGCACGCCTTGCTGGCGCCACGACCGCAAGGCAGCGATCACGGTAGCGATCTCCGGGGTCTCGTAGCGAGCATCCCCCACCCAGACGTGGAAGAGGTCGCCCATGAAGAGGAGGTGGCGGCAACCGCCGCCGACCAGCTCGCCGATCTGCCGCAAAAGAGGCTCGCCGTCGCCACCGGGTCCCCCCAGATGAGCGTCGGCGATGACCGCCACCGTGGCGGCTCCGGGAGCCTCTGGCTGCACGCGGTGCGCCTCAGCTGATGGTGAAGCTCGGCCCGCGCGGAGCCTGAGACGCGACCTGAGCGATCACCTCGTGTGCCACGCGCTGGAACGACTCGCGCAGCGGGCCTTCGTCGTGCACGACGGGTACGCCATTGTCTCCACCGAGAACGATGGACGCGTCGAGGGGGATCTTGCCGAGAAAGGGGCAGTCGAGAACGTGTGCTGTCCGGCGCGCGCCGTCCGCACCGAAGATGTTGACCACCTTGTCGCAATGCGGGCACTCGAAGCCCGACATGTTCTCGATCATGCCCAGGACCGGCACGTTGACCTTGCGGAACATCGCCAGACCCTTGCGGGCGTCGATCAGAGCGACATCCTGCGGCGTCGAGACGATGACCGCTCCGGTCAGGGGCACTTTCTGAGTGAGCGTCAGCTGGGCGTCGCCGGTTCCGGGTGGCAGGTCGATGATCATGTAGTCGAGCTCGCCCCATTCGACGTCGCCGAGGAGCTGCTCGATCGCCTTCATGACCATCGGTCCGCGCCAGATCACCGGCGTATCGATGTCGAGAACGAAGCCGAGCGACATGAGACGCACGCCGTACTTCTCGAACGGCAGCAGGCCGGTGTCGGTCACGCGGGGCTTGTCCGAGATGCCGAACATCAGAGGCATCGACGGACCGTAGATGTCGGCGTCCATCAAGCCGACCCTGTACCCGAGCTGCGCCAGCGCCACCGCCAGATTCGAAGAGACGGTCGACTTGCCGACGCCGCCCTTGCCCGAGGCGACGGCAATGACGTGCTGGACGCCGCTGAGCAGTCCAGGATCCGTGGAGATGGCCTGCTGCTGCGCGCGCTCGGGACGCTCCTGAAGTACGACATCGAGAGCGACCTCGACAGCACCCATGTCGAGAGCGAGGAGTGCCTTCTCGACCTCCTCCTTGATCTGCTCTCCGGCGCCCGGATTCTGCGTCGGGATCCGCAGAACGACGCGCACGCCGTCCTCCGCCTCGACCGACTGAACAAAGCCGAAGGAGACGACGTCTCGGCTCATTCCGGGGAACTTGACCCCACGCAGCGCCTCCCAGACGCGTTCTTCTCGTTCACTCATGACCAGTTCAAAGCCCCTTTCGCTTCGCGCGTCGCGGATTATGTCCCAGGCAGCGGCGCTGCTCTTACGCTGCTTCGCGCCAGACGTCGGGTACAGATTCAGCTGTCGGGCGCCAGCTCCTCGCCGCTGAGCTCGGCAATCTCCTGTCGCAGTTCGGCGACGAGCCGCGCCCGGGGCACGCTCTGGACCGTCTCCCGATCGCGAAGCTTGCCGTAGCGGATCCGCACCGTCTGCGGGCGCACGATCCAGGAGCCCTTGCCGCGCACCGCTCGCGTTCCAGAGATTCCGGCGACGACAATCGACGCCTCCGCGCCCCGGGCCATGCGCACTCCTCCACCTTTGAAGGGCAGGATTTTGCCGTGGGACCTCTTACCCTCGGGGAAGACGATGAGTGCGCGATCGCGATCCAGAACCTTCGCTGCGCCCTCGTACGCGTAACGCGCTCGGCTGCGATCGCCCCGATCGACCGGCACGTAGCCGAGGACCTTGAGCGCCCAACCGAAGATCGGGATCCAGAAGAGACTGCGCTTGGCGAGGAAGACCGCCGGTTTCGAGAGGGTGACGAAGAGAACCGGGATGTCGTAAATGCTCTGATGATTGGCGAGCACAACGAGACGGCCGGACTCGCGGTCGGTGACCTCGGCCCCCTCACTCTCCACCTTGACCCCGCCGAAGCGAAGCATGGCATGGCTCCACCACACAGCACAGCGCAAGGGCAGGTCGGAGCCTCTGAACAGCAGCCCGCTCAAGATCGCAGCCCAGCCACAGACGAAGGAGCCGAAGATCAGGACGAAGTAGAAACCGAGGGTGGCTGCAAGGACTCTCATAAGAACAGCGTCGCGACGGCTCGCGGCGACGTTACAATCTGCACACTTTGACAAAAAATCAAGGTACCACGGAGCTTTCGGCAGAGCACCCCCCACGCGCGACTCCGCTCGGTCCCCGTCTTCGACTCTTCGTTCCCAGATGCTGAACGAAATCCTGCGCTACCTGCGTACCGTCGGTGAAGTCGGTCTGCTGACGAGGCGCGCCTTCTTTGCCCTGCTCCGTCGGCCGATCGAGCTCGACGCCTGGATCCGACAGATGGAGCAGCTCGGCGTCAAATCGCTGGGTGTCGCTGGCGTCACGACGCTCTTCACCGGCATGGTCCTCGCTCTGCAGACCGCCTACAGCCTTTCCGAACTGGGCGTGAAGTACTACGTCGGAACAGCGGTCTCCAAGGCGCTCACTCGCGAGCTCGGACCGGTGCTGACCGCGCTGATCGTCGGCGGCCGGATCGGGTCGGGAATGACGGCAGAGATCGGCACGATGAAGGTCACGGAGCAGATTGACGCCCTGCGCTCCATGGCCGCCGACCCCGTGAAGAAGCTTGTCGCTCCCAAGCTCGCCGCCTGTTTGATCATGCTTCCCGCGCTCACCATGATCGGCAACGGACTCGGCATCTTCGGTGGCATGCTCATTGCCGTCTACCAGCTCAACGTTCCGCTGGGTCTCTACGTCAACGACGTGCAGGGCGCACTGACCCTCGGCGACGTCCTCTCCGGCATCGGCAAGAGCTACTTCTTTGCATACTTCATCGCCATCATCGGCTGCTACAACGGGCTCAACGCGCGCGGCGGGGCCGACGGTGTGGGCCGCGCGACGACGAACACCGTGGTCTGGGCCTCGATCGTGATCCTGGTCTCGGACTTCTTCCTCACCAAGCTCTTCTATATTCTGGGCGCGTGACCGAGCCGCTCTATGAGGTGCGGGGCCTCGTCAAGTCCTACGGCGAACGCCGTATTCTCGACGGCATCGACTTCGACATCCACGCTGGCGAGTGCCTGATCGTGCTCGGGCGCTCCGGCACGGGCAAGAGCGTCACACTCCGGCAGCTCAACGGCCTGGAGTCGCCCGACGCCGGCACCGTCGTCTTCGACGGCACCGACATCTCGGGCCTGCGTGAGCGCGATCTCTATCCGCTGCGGGCAAGAGTCGCGATGCTCTTTCAGTCGGGCGCGCTCTTCGATTCGATGACCGTTCTCGAGAACGTCGGTTTCCCGCTGCAAGAGCACACCGACCTGAGCGACGAAGAGATACGCGAGGTCGTCGCCGAAAAGCTCCGTCGCGTCGGCCTCGAGGACATCGAAGACCGCATGCCTTCGGCGCTCAGCGGCGGCATGCGCAAGCGGGTCGCACTCGCGCGGGCCATCGTGCGCGATCCGGAGGTCGTGCTCTTCGACGAACCGACGACCGGGCTCGATCCGATGACGTCCGCAACCATCGCCAAACTCATCGCGTCCACGCGCGACGACCTTTCCGTCACCTGCGTCGTCGTCACTCACGATCTGCCCCTGGCCCGAGCCGTTGGCGACCGCATCGCCTTCCTCGATCAGGGGAAGTTCCGTTTCCTTGGCACCTGGGACGAAGCAGACGCGTCGGAAGACCCGCTGATTCAGGACTTCCTCGCGGGTCGGGAGGACACTCATGCCGCGTGATAGCCGCGCGACCCGCGTCGGCCTGACCCTTCTGCTCGCACTCGTTCTGCTCGCTGTCGCCGTTTTGATGGTCGGCGAACAGAACTTCCTCTTCACGTCGACGAACGAGTACTACGTCGAGTTCCGCAACGTCGGCGGACTCGCCGTCGGCAACCCGGTACAGCTGAACGGCGTGACCGTCGGCAAGGTAGCCGACATCATCCTTCCAGAGGAGACGGACGCGGAGTTCCTACGCGTCTTCATCGACATCGAGCGCCGCTACGCGCAGCGCGTGCGCGGTGACTCCGTGGCCCGCATCAAGAGTCTCGGCCTGCTCGGCGACAAGTTCGTCGAAGTCACGGCAGGCTCTCCGGCTTTCGAGCAGATCGAGACCGGGGACGAGATCCCGGCCGATCAGCCGACGGACGTCGACTCGCTGATTGCCAGCGGTGAAGACGTCGTCGACAACATCGTTTCGACAGCGACGTCTCTCTCCAACATCCTCGAGCGCATGGACCGTGGCGAGGGACTTCTCGGCGAGCTGGTTGCCGAACGCGAAGGCCGCAAAGTGACCGACACGCTGGTCAGCACGCTGGAGTCCATCGAGCACGTCGCCGCCCGCATCGACTCCGGCGAAGGACTCGTCGGACGACTGCTGTCGGACGGCGAGCTCGCCGATCGAGCGACGAGCGCCGTAACTCGCATCGAGGGCCTCCTCGACGAGGCCGAGAACGGAGAGGGACTGCTGGCGACCTTGATCTCCGACAGGCAGACCAAGGAGACGTTCGTCGCGTCCCTCAGCGACCTCGAAGCGACTCTCACCGATGCCCGAGCCACCGTCAGCGACCTGCGGGAAGGCGATGGGCTCGTGCCGCGTCTGCTCCACGACGAAGCCTTCGCCGAGGAGCTCACCGGAGAGATCAACGACCTGCTCGAGAAGCTGAACCGCACGGCCGACGCCGTCACGACCGGAGACGGAACCGTCGCCCAGCTGCTGAACGACGAGTCGATCTACGAAGCCGTCCAAGACATCGTCGTCGGCGTCAACGAGTCGAAGCTACTGCGTTGGCTCATCCGCAACCGCCAGAAGGCCGGCATCAAGAAACGCTACAACGACGAGCAAGAGGCGACGCCACCGGGCAACTGAGACGGGGCGGCGAAACCGGACGCCTCGGCCATCGGGACGGATCGGTCTGTTGGCGAAGCCCGTGGTGTCACCACGGGCCGTCCAGCCCAGCGGGCGAGCGCAGCGAGCCATCGCTGGGCGGGGCGAAGGGAGATGGGGCAAGAGTTGGAGACGCCTCCCTTCGCCTGGGCGGAGTCCGCCTTGGCGGACGGAGAATCGAATGGGTGGCGAAGCCCGTGGTAACCACCACGGGCCTTCGCCACCTCGCGCCTTTCGGCAGGACCCGAAACGCGGTATCTTTCTCAGCCGGACGCATGACGCGCCCCAGCGTCAGCTCCGCCTCCCGCCTCCCTTTACCCAGCCCAGGGTGAACCGCAAAGTTCAAGGATGAGATGTCATGAAAATCTGTGTTGTAGGTAGCGGTTATGTCGGCCTCGTGACCGGCGCATGCCTGGCCGATTTCGGTATGGACGTGACCAGCGTCGACAAAGACGCCGGCAAGATCGAGCGCCTCAATCAGGGCGAGATCCCGATTTACGAACCCGGACTGCAGTCGATCGTCACGAAGAACCGAGACGAAGGACGCCTCCGGTTCACGACCGACCTCGGGTCCGCGATCGAGGAGGCCCAAGCGATCTTCATCGCTGTCGGCACGCCCTCTCGCGACGACGGCTCTTCCGATCTGACCTTCGTGCGCCAGGTCGCCGAGTCGATCTCGGAGCATCTCAACGGCTTCAAGGTCGTCATCACCAAGAGCACGGTGCCGATCGGTACCGGTCGGATGATCGAGGACATTCTCGAGAAGGCGGAATCCAAAGAGGAGTTTGCCGTCGTCTCGAACCCCGAGTTCCTTCGTGAGGGCTCGGCGATCGACGACTTCTTGCATCCGGACCGCCTGGTGATCGGCTCGCGCCACCCTCGCGCGACCGAGATCATGCTCGACATTTACGCTCCCCTGCGCGTCGCGGACGTACCCTTCGTCATCACCGACGTCGAGACGGCGGAGATGATCAAGTACGCCTCGAACAGCTTCCTGGCGACCAAGATTTCGTTCATCAACGAGGCCGCAGAGCTCTGCGAGCGCCTCGGGGCGGACGTCGAAACGGTCGCCTACGGCATGGGCCTCGACAAGCGCATCGGCGGACAGTTCCTGCACCCGGGTCCGGGCTACGGCGGTTCCTGCTTCCCCAAGGACACACGAGCCCTGGCTCACATTGCGAGGGAACAGGGCGTCGAGTTCACCATCGTCGAATCGGTCCTCGAGGTGAACAACCGAGTCAAGCGCCGCATGGTCGACAAGATCTCGCGCGCCGTCGGCAGCCTCGAAGGCAAGACCGTGGCCGTTCTCGGTCTCTCGTTCAAACCCGACACGGACGACATGAGGGAATCGCCCTCGCTGCCGATCGTCCGCGGCATGCAGGAGCGCGGCGCCACCGTGCGCGCCTTCGATCCGGCCGCCATGGAAGCGTCGCGCGATGATCTGCCCGGGACGATCTTCACCGGAGACGCCTACGAGTGTGCCGAAGGCGCCGACGCGCTGGTGATCCTCACCGAGTGGAATCAGTTCCGCAGCCTCGACTTTCCGCGACTCAAGGAGTTGCTGAACGAGCCGCTGGTCATCGACCTGCGCAACATCTATGAGCCTGAGAAGGTCTCTGGTGCAGGGTTCCGATACGTCTCCATCGGACGCAGGGAAGGCGTTCCGGCTGTGGAAGCAACGGTATGACGAGAGTTCTGGTCACCGGCGGCGCCGGCTTCCTCGGTTCGCACCTCTGTGAGCGCTTTCTCGCCGAGGGGTACCACGTCGTCTGCCTCGACAACTTTCTCACGGGCTCGCGCGCCAACATCGAGCACATGCAAGACGACGAGCGTTTCAGCCTCGTCGAGCACGACATCAGTACGCCGTTCCGCTACGAGCCGAAGATCGACATCGTCATGCACTTCGCCTCGCCGGCGAGTCCGATCGACTATCTCGAACTGCCGATCCAGACGCTCAAAGTGGGCTCTCTGGGGACCCATCATGGACTGGGCATCGCCCGCGCACACGGCGCGCGCTTCTTTCTCGCGTCGACCTCCGAGGTCTACGGCGACCCGCTGGTCCACCCGCAGCCCGAGAGCTACTGGGGCAACGTCAACCCGGTAGGGCCTCGTGGCGTGTACGACGAGGCGAAGCGCTTCGCCGAGGCGATGGTCATGGCGTACCACCGCTACCACGGTCTCGACACACGCATCGTCCGCATCTTCAACACCTTCGGTCCAAGGATGCGTCCGCACGACGGCCGCGTCGTACCGACGTTCATCCGGCAGGCGCTGCGCGGCGAGCCCATCACCGTCTTCGGCGACGGCAGCCAGACGCGCTCCTTCTGCTACGTCAACGACCTCGTGGAAGGGATCTGGCGTCTGCTGAACAGCGGCATCAACAAACCGATGAACATCGGCAACCCGAGCGAGATGACGATCCTGCAGTTCGCCGAGAAGATCGTCGAGTTCACGGACGCAGGGAGCGAAGTCGTCTTTCGCGACCTTCCGGTCGACGATCCCAAGACGCGTCAGCCCGACATCTCCTTCGCCCGTCGCGAGCTCGACGGTTGGGAGCCCCAGATCGACCTCGAGGAAGGCCTGCGGCGCACCGTCGACTACTTCCGCCAGCTCGAGTCGACAGAGTGATTCTCACCGTCAACTGCCGTCGCTGCGCTGAGAAGACCCCGGCTCTCGAAACCCCGCCCCTCGGCGTGGCCAACGCGCAGGAGATTCAAGAGAAGGCCTGCGCCGCTTGCTGGGAAGAGTGGCGCCTGATGGAAGTTCGCGTGATCAATGAGCTCAAGCTCAACTTCATGGATCCCGAATCGGAGAAGAAGTTGTCCGAGCACATGCGCGACTTCCTGAAGCTCGACTGAGCTTCGGGACGACGACGATGAGCGCCGAAGAAGGCAGCGCCGGCAGCCGCGGCTGGTTCAAGTTCATCGTGCTCCTCGCCTTTGGTGGCGCCGCGATCGCGGCGGTGCGCTGGGGCCCACTGGCCGAGTTCTTCGACTTCGACACGCTGCTGGCGCAGATCGAGCGCCTGCGCGCGAACCCTTTCGCTCCCTTTGTCTTCCTGGCGGTCTTCACCGTCGGGAGCGCCCTGGCGGCGCCGAGCACGGTCTTCCTCGTCATCGGCGGAGTCGTCTTCGGTGCCTGGTTCGGCGCGCTCTTGAACTTCACCGGTCTTCTGCTCGGCGCATCGCTCTCCTACGTCGTCGCCAAAGGTCTGGGCTACGAGCTGATCTCCAGCCTCTTCGGCGATCGGCACGAAAAGCTCGGGCGCATGCTCGGACGCAAGGGGTTCTGGACCTTGGTGCGCTTTCGCTATCTCCCGATTCCCTACCCGGTGGCCAACAGCGTGCTGGCGCTGGCAGGTGTACGCTATCCGCTCTTCCTGCTGACGACGGCCGTCGCCTTCGCTCCTGCGGCGCCGATCTGGAGCTACTTCGCCGCCTCGCTCGTCGGCTCGGAGAAAATCGACCCCGCGACACGCGTCCGCGACTTCCTGCTCGCCGGTTTCCTTCTCTTCTGCCTCTCTTTCATTCCGCCACGCATCATCGCGTTCCAGCGCGGGCGCAAGTACCGGCGAATTCTCGAAGCGCGCCGCAGCCGACGCTAGTCGAGCGCGCTCTCGACGTCGTCCACATCGAGGAGCAGCGAGCCGTCCTGCGCTCGCGCACCGGGATCGAACTCGATGTCGGCGAGCACGCGCGACACGATCTCGTGAAGTGCGCGCGCGCCCATACGCTTCCGAACAGAGGCCTCGGCAGCGATCTTCTGGACGGCTGCGGGTGAGAGCACGAGCTCGACACCGTGGACTGCCAGATAGCGCCGCGCCTGCTGCAAGCGTGAATCCTCGCTTTCCAGGAGAATGCGCACGAGTTCGCGCTCGCCCAGCGCCTCGAGCAGCACGACCGAGTCGAAGCGCGCGAGGAACTGTGGCGACATGCCGTAGTCGAAGAGATCTTCGGTGCGCAGCCAGTCCTGCAGTGAGAAGGGGTACTCCTCTCTCACCTCGGAGCCGTCGACGACGGTCACCGGCTGCAGGGCGCCACGATCCTCGCCGACCGTCACGCGGTCGTAGACGGCGTCGTACAGCCCCTCGAAGGCTCCTCCAGCGACGAACAGCAGATCGCGAGTATCGATGCGTATCTGCTCTGCACCGAGCCAGGCCGGTAGTTCGAGCTCCAGGTCCTGGCTCTCCATCAGCAGAAGGAGAGACTCCTGGGCGCGGATTCCGGCAACGTTGGGGCGATCCCCGACCCGCGCCCGGATCTTGTCGACCTCGTCGATGAAAACGACGCCGTGGCGCGCCGCCTCGAGGAGCTCCGGCACGGCCGCTCCGGATCCGACGAGGCGACGAGCCGCAGCCAGCAGGGCGTGCATCAGCGCCTCACCCGGCCGGCCACGCTCGGCGTCGCGACCGAGGACGTTGGCGTGCACCCGGACCGACACCGCCGGCCTGTCCGAGGTCGACAGATACTCCTCGACGGCCTTCATGAGCGTCGTCTTGCCGGAGCCCGAGGCTCCGATCATCAACGCGTTGCCCGGACTGATCCCCGCCTGCTTCTTGGACAAAGCGATCGAGAGTCGACGCACGGCGGCGTCTTGACCGAAGACACGCTGGTTCAGAGTCTTGGCGATGTCGACCGCGGTCGGAAGGCTTGCGTCCATGACAGGGATTCTACGCCGCCAGCTGCTCACGGCGGTGCCGGCGCGCTCAGATCCCACCCTTCTGCAAACCGTTCTGAGCGATAGACTTAGGTCTCACCAGGACGTGGACTCATGAGCCTCAAGACACCCCTCGTACTACTCGGCCTTCTTCTGTTCTCGGCGACCGCCGCCGCATCACAGGCGCCGCGCCAAGCGCAGAGACTGCTCGACCAGAACCGACCCGAACAGGCGCTGCAACTGCTCGACGAGCACCTGGCTCGCAACAAGAAAGACGCGGCAGCGCTGTTACTGCGCAGCTCCGCTCACTTCATGGGCGGCGACCGGGCGAACGGTCGCGCCGACCTCGAGCGCGCCCTCAAGATCGACGGGACGCTGAGACAGGGCTGGCTCAACCTGGGCGCCGTCGAGCTGTCGGAGAGCCGCTATCCCGCAGCCATCCAGGCCTTCGAGCGTGCCGCCGATCTCGATCCGACCGCGACGGACAATGAGCTGAACCTCGGAACGGCCCACATCCTCTCGGGCGACGTCGAGAAAGCCCACAGCTACTTCGGGACCTACCTGCAGCGCACCCCGACGGCAGATGCGTACTACCTCGTTGCCACGAATTTCTATCTGGCCGGGATGGAGGACTTCGCCGTCGAGCATCTCGAGCGTGCGATCCGCCTCGACGAAAAGACGCGCCTGCGGATCCGCGGCGACGCGACGTTTCGTCCTCTCGAACAGAACCCGCGGCTGGCCAAGGCTCTGACCACGGACTTGTACAGGCCGCCCCGGGACGCCGCCTTTCTCAACCAGGCCTACTCCGCACCCTACGAATCGACACAGGGCACGGTTCTGAAGGCCGTCGTCGATTCTCTCACCGAGCTCGAGATCCCGTTCAGCCCTCGCATCGAGGTGAACGAGACTTGGGCGATCATCTGGTTCGGTGAGTCACCGCAGATGCGGCTCAAGATCTCTGCGAGGGACAGCCGTTCGAGCCTTCTCGAGGTCGTCGGTCCCGGCCGCTCTTCGAACCGATTCCGCGAGCAACTCAAGCCGCTGCTCGATCAGATCGGCTACCGCCTGCTCGGCTAGCGACCCGCGGCTTGGGCGAGCCCGCAGTCAGAACGGGCGGCGCGTCCGCGTCGGCTCGAGGCGCTGCTCGAGCTGACGCCGTCGTTGATCGACGCCGGTATTGACGAAGAACTCGGTCACGTCGCCTTCCTTCGCGAAGCGGTACTGCCGTCGCGGCTTCTTGCCGTCGAGCCCCTTCTCCGCCGACTTCAGGTAAACCCACCTCTCGACGTCGGGATCTTCGATGTTGCGATGCTCTTCGTACTCGCTGCTCTCAGGATCGCCGTAGAGGATGAAGATCGTTCCACGATCCGTCCGTGAACCGACGAAGGTCCCTTCGGTAAATCGCTTGTCGGCCTGCTCGGCTCTTCGATCGAACAGCTTCTTCACCTCAGGTCGCTTCTGCCAAAAGGACTCGACGAACTCTTGCGCCGCCACATCGTCGGCCAGGCCCAGGTACTCACTGCGTTCCGCCTCCGAGGCGATGTACGCGATAGGACCGACGAGCCACTGCGAGTACTCCGGGCTGAGCAGCAGATTGGTGACGTCCAGACGGTCGTACTGCTTGAACTTCTGCGCCGACGCGGGAAACGCGGGGACCAGAGCGAGACCGAGGAGCAGGCCTGCCAGGAGACGGGTCTTCGGTGGCAGGGTGTGAGACAAGGGTTTGAATCTGCTCATCGGTTCCTCGGCAGGTCTGGAATTACCTCACCCTCCTCGGAAGGACGGTGAGAAAGCGGCTCGACCGCAACCAGACTTAGAATACTCGTGAAGGAGGCCCGCCACGCCACATCTCACGATCGAATACTGCGTCAGCTGAAACTACCAGCCACAGGCTGCCGGTCTGGCAGCCAAACTGCAGAGCCTCAGCGAAGAGCTCGGCGGCCTGAACACGGAACTCGTGAAGGGCCGAGGCGGAGCTTTCGAAATCGCTCTCGACGGGGAGCTCCTCTTCTCGAAGAAGGCACTCCATCGCTTTCCGGACTCGGGTGAGATCGAAGCCCTGCTCAGGCGGCGATCGCCTGACGTCTCGCGCTGACCTCAGCTTCAGCTCGCCGCGTCAACGTCCGCAACGTAGAGACTGGCCTGGCCGGGCGTCTCACCAATCTGAACGCTCAGGCGCTTCACCAGCGTGCCCTCGAGCGTGGGCGAGAGCTCGGTCCACAGGAAGCGAGCCAGTCCCTCGACGGTGATGTTGCGCAGCGGCAGCAGGCGAACCTCATCGCTGGGCAGCGTGTAGGTGCGAGAGGAGTAGCGAACGGTTACGCTGCTCCCTTCGTCCTCGACCGAATAGAGCGAGCACTGCTCCGCCAGCAGCACGGACTCATCCAGAGAGTCGCAGAGCTCGCGGATCCTCTTCTTGACGGGTCCGAACTCGACCAGGAAGTCGAGATCGTCCAACGCTTCGCCTTCGACCTCCACGGCCACCCGATAGTTGTGACCGTGCAGCGGTTCGGCCTCCGCGGCCGAGAAGACGGTGAAGTGAGCGCAGGAGAACTTGAAGTCCTCCTTCGCAAGCAGGGTTCGAAAGAGAGAAGTGCCGCTCATGGAGTTCTCCGAGGCGCTTGGGGTCACGGGCGTCGCAGACGGAGTTGCGCGACGCTTTCGAGGTGGCCAGTCTGGGGAAAGAGATCGAAATAGTGAAGGTCGTCGAGTTCGTAGATCTCACACAGCGCCCGCAGATCGCGCGCCAGCGTCGCCGGTTGGCATGAGACGTAAGTGAGCTCAGGAGCCTTGTGCTCGAGGAGCGCCGCCCTCAATTTCTTCGGCAATCCACTGCGCGGTGGATCTACGAGAACCCTGTCGATGGACGAACTCAGAGTCTCCAGGGCACTCTCGACGCGGAGCCCGACGTAGTCGACGTTGTCGATGCCGTTGATCCGGAGGTTGCGACGTGCGAAGCGTACCGCCACGCGGTCGGACTCGACTCCGACGACGCGGTCGTAACGCCGCGCGAGGTGCAGAGTGAAGAGCCCTACCCCGGCGTAAAGATCGACCGCCCGGGATCCTCGGAGGTCTCCGAGGGCGGTTTCGACGAGCTCCGGCAGGAGCTTCTGGTTGACCTGAAAGAAGCAGCGAGCGTCGTACTGAAAACGCAGGCCGAGGATCTCGGCCTCCAAGTCACCGGAGTCGATTCCGGGAACGGGAGGCGCCCCGACGACGCGGCCGCGCGCGGCGGCGAGGTCGATTCGCGCCGGGGCGTTGTTGGACTCTGCGAGACGCCGAGGCAGCTGCGGCAGCAGTTCGTCGAGCTCGGGAGCCAGCACCGGGCAATGATCGACGGGAACCAGGTCGTGGCTGCCTCGCGCATAGAAGCCGACGGCCGGAGGATCGGCTTCCCGATCGATCCGCACCTGTGCCCTCGATCGGTAGCCCCAGGAACCCGCTCCGTGAACCGAGGGCTCGATCCCGCGAACGTTCCCGAGGCGCTCCAGCGTCTCGTGAGCCGCCGCGATCTTGAGCCGCAGCTGCTCGTCATCCTCGATGTGCTGGAGATCGCAGCCGCCGCAGCGATCGAAGAGCCGGCAAGGAGGATCGCGACGCCGGGGTCCGCTCACGACGACTTCCAGAATCTCCGCTCGCGCGTAGTCCGGCTTGCGCTCGACGACCCGCACCTTCAGCTGGTCGCCCGGTGCCGCTCGCGGAATCAGGATCGGCAGCCCGTCCGCTCGCGCCATTCCGTCGCCCCCCTGAATGAGCTTTTCGACGTTCACGTCGAGCTCATCGAGGGCTGCGACCCGCGACGGGTTCGGACGGTAGGCGCTCACGGGGCGCAAGCTACCACGGGTTTCGAACGCGATTTCGAGACTCCGCCCCCTTCGGAGGCTCCGCGCTCCGCTCGCTGAGGCGAACAGGCACGACGGGACTCCGCGGCGAGCATTCTGGACTTCGCAGCGGAGTCCGAGGACCCGCCCCACGAGGGGCGGAGCCGCGCTCAGATTTCCTGGTAGATCAGATGACTGATCGGATCGAGGAGCTTGGACACGCGCTCCCAATCCGGGTCCATCTGCCAGAGAGTGGCGGCGATCGACGAGAGCAGGGAGTTACCGTCCTGCGGCGTGAAGCAGAAGCCGTAGATATCGCGGCCGCGGCGCACGTGGAGCGTCGGCATGACGACGACCGTCTGCGAGAGGATTCGACCGTAGTAGCCGTGGTCGCGTCCGAAGCTGAAGATCAGGTTCGCGTTCTTCTTCTGAGTGACGGCGACGCGCGGGTTGTCGAGCAGACGCTGCTTCACCTCGTCGAGGGTGACCTCGGATTTGCGCCGAACGTGGAACCAGATCGAGTGCATGTACTGCGTGTTCACTTTGACTGCACTCGAGTGCATGTCGAGCTCGATGCCCTGCGTCTTGAAGAGGTGGTAGGCGTCGCGCGCGTGGTGCGTGCCGAACTCGGGGTCATCGTGACCGCCGACCTGGGGCGAGGGAATGAACTTGTCGGCCTGCGTGATGTCGTTGGCGCGACGGATACAGACGAACTGCGCGGAGTCCATGTCGTACTCGCCGTCCTTCTCGCACAGCGTCTTGACCAGCGTCGTGATGTTGTGGGTGTTGCAGGAGACGATCTGCAGGAACTGGTCGAGGCTGTGATCGAGCACGTCGTCGTTCACGCCGCGAGCGTAGGGCTTGCCGAAACCGAACTCACTTCCCTGCGCGAGGAAGCGCACGTTGTCGAGGTTCGAGTAGTCGTTGTCCTTGTTGGCGTTGCCGGCCGGCGTGCAGTCGATGACCACCGACGCGCGGGCGAGCGCTTCGTCCGCTTCGAAGGAGACCTTGTGGCCGAGCTTCTCGAAGTCCTCGACGCAGTCCGAGTTGACGGCGAGTCGGGCTCCGCGCGACATCGAGTGATGCAGCTTGGCGCGATCACCGACCAGGGGCGTCCGCTTGTGGAACGTCACCTCGTCGATCCCCATCTGCTCGCGGAAATCGGAAAACAGCCCGATCAGCGGTTCGCCGATCGTTCCCGTACCCACAATGTGCACAATCCTGCTCATCGCAAATCACCTCAACGGAAAATGGACACTTGAAACTAGAGAAAGGCTTGGACGTGGACGAAGACTCGCCCCGTAGGCCGTTCGAGCAGCAGCTCGAAGGGGACGGACACCGGCGGTTGCCAGGCGACGCGGCAGGCAGATTAGCACGGCCGGATCCATCCAGCCACCGGACGTCAGTCGCCGGATTCGGCCCCGGCGTGCCGCTTGCCGCCTCTCCATGTCGGATCCCGCTGCGCGAACTCGTCGAGCTCGGCGGGGACCTCCACCAGCGTTCGTGTGACCTCAGGATCGCAGAGGTCGTTTTCGCACTCGTAGGTGTAGACGTTCCATTCCTCGCGCCGCGAGAAGGCGCAGAGCGTCTGGTAGGTGTCGCAGTGCCCGCACTTGATCGACAGATTGCGGATGTGGATCGAGTTCATTCGTTCCGTCGAGGCGGGTCACGTTCTCGGCTGGGCCGGTTCCAGCAGGCGATCGAGGACCGCACGCAGCTTGGGCGCCCCCGTGATGCCTTCGCCCAGGAAGACGACCTGCCGATCGGCATCGAGCACCATGACCGTCGGCAGCATGTAGATCTGCCCGTCACGGCCCATGACGCCTTCGGGATCGACGAGCACCGGATAGGAGTAGGGCTTCTCAGCGACGTAGTCGCGCACGATGTCAGGCTCTTCGCCGACGCTGACCGCCACGAAGTCCACGCCTCGTTCGGCGTACTCGGAGTACACCTTCTCCAGGAGTCGCGCCTGCACGACACAGGGCTTGCACCAGGTGGCCCAGAAGTCCACGACAACCGCCTTGCCTTCGAGGGTCGCGGGACCGATCGAATCGCCGTCGAGGCTGTCGAGGGAAAACTCGCGAAGGATCGGCGGCAGCTCTTGCCCGCCGGACTCGAGCGCCGGGACCGGGCGGCCCATGGACCAGCCCAGATAGCCAGCGCTCAGAGCGAGCACCGATAGAGCGGCGCCGAAGAAGACGTTGCGGATGGCTCTGCTGCTGGACTCGCTCATGGTGGGCTCCTGCCGACTGACATGAGCCTATACGGATCGAAGCCCCGGCGGAGATTCACTCCAGTCTTCATTGCATGGGCCGAGGAGCGCCCGGGCAACACGATCTGACGAGCGGAGCCCCAGAGACGAAAAACGCGGTGCCCTGGAGGGCACCGCGTTCAGGAGAAGCGAGGGTGAGAGCCCCTCCAGCTGCATGAGCGACGGCTCAGCGCTTCTTCTTGGTGGCCTTCTTCTTGGCGGCCTTCTTCTTCGTGGCCTTCTTCTTGGTCACCTTCTTCTTGGCGGCCTTCTTCTTCGTCACCTTCTTCTTGGCGGCCTTCTTCTTCGTGGCCTTCTTCTTGGTCGCCTTCTTCTTCGCGGCCTTCTTCTTGGTCGCCTTCTTCTTCGCGGCCTTCTTCTTCGTCACCTTCTTCTTCGCGGCCTTCTTCTTGGTGGCCTTCTTCTTCGTCGCCTTCTTCTTCGCGGCCTTCTTCTTCGCGACCTTCTTCTTGGTCGCCTTCTTCTTCGTGGTCTTGCGTTTGGTGACCTTCTTCTTGGTCGCCTTTTTCTTTGCAGCCATGGTGTATCTCTCCCGCCCCCTTTGGGGGCTACCGAGCGGGGCCCGGCAACTAGCGAGAGCGCAACATCGCGCCCTTGCTCAAATGGGGGCTCGAGCCCGCCACACGAAACGGAACCTCACGGTTCCTCACCCTCTCCGACATGATCCTCGTGGCGGTCGTCCGGTAAGTACACGGTGCCTCGGCAAGCGATGAGCGATGCGACTGCGTCTTCATGGAGTTGCCCGTACGAATTTCTCTATGTCGGGAAAAATCCCGAAAAAGTTACGGGAAGCAGTGGTGAAAGTCAAGCAAGCGACCCCAACATGTAGTGGTCGAGACGCACACTCACGCTAGACAGAGGACCGAACGACATCACCCTCCGGTTCTCGTTCGTCCGCCTCCTCATGAGCAGGCCGAGAAGCGACTCTCGCCCCGCTCTTCCCCGTGACCGGGGCCCATCGATCATCCGGCGACCCTGGCGTCCAGACCGAGACAACGAAGCACGCCGGGGTACACGTCGAGCAGGCCTTCGGCCTCCGAGAAGTGCGCAGCGCCCGGGCCGCGAGCGAGAAGCGGGACGGGTGCCGCGGTGTGCCCCTTGGTCGAAAGATCCTCGAGGTTGCCGTGGTCGCTGGTGAGCACCAGCGTGATGTCGCCCGGCAGACTCTCGATGACGCCGGCTAGAAGCCCGTCGACCCTCTCGACCACTTCGACCGGATCGAGCCCGAAGCGCCGATGCCCGGCGAAGTCCGTCAAGAAGGTCTCGTAGACGACCAGGTCGGAGTCTTCGCAGAGCCTTCCAAGATGTCGACCAGCCTCGCTGGCGGTGATCGGAGGAGCGTCCGACTCGAGGTCGATGCGGTCGCGAACGATGTCCCAGGAGACCGCTCGTCCAGCCAGGAGATCCCGTTCGTCACGGTACGCACCCCCAGCGGCCTCGACGGCCCAGGCGGTCACCGACCGTCGCAGTCGACGCTCTGCCAGAGCCTCGAAGTAGAACTTCGTGCGCACGTTGGCGAACACCCAACGCAGCCCGCCCTCCTGCGCCCGCAGGAAGAGGCTGCCCTCGCGAATCAGAGCCTGAAGAGTCGCTCCAGGAAAGGCGGTGACGTGGCGTCCGAGTGCCGCTGCACCGTTGGCTCCTGCGAAGAGTGCCGTCTGACCCGTAGCGCTCTGTGGAAGGCCCGGAACACCGAGTCGCGCATCGAGATGGCGGTAGACGTGGTCACGCTCGGCGAAGGTCGGCGTCGACGCCACCAGACGTCCGCCCAGCAGCTCCTCGAACGCGGGCGTCGACGCCAGCGAGAAGGGGTTGTGAGCAGAGGCTTCGGCGACACCGATGCCGTCTACGAAGACGAACAGCACTCGGCCACGAGCCGGAAGTGCGGTGCTATTCTCCTGTGCCATGTCGGAATCCGAGAAAAGCGATGGCGTGAAGTCGGCCTACGAACTGGCCCTGGAGCGAATGGAGTCTCAGGGTATCGAACGTCCGCGCAGCGACTCGCTCACCGACGAAGAGCGCGAGCAGGTTGCAGACATCCGCAGTCGCGCCGACGCCAAGATCGCCGAGCTCGAGATCCTTCTGCGCCAGAAGTCCAGCGACCCGACGGCCTCACCCGAAGACCGTCAGCAGGCGGAGCAGGAGTTCCAGGCGGAGCGCCGACGCATCGAAGACAACCGCGACGCCAAGATCCGCAAACTTCGGGGATCGTGACCGCGGGCGTGAGCGAAGCAGGCACGGGCAAGAGCCCTCTGATCGACAGCGTCAGCAGCGTGCGCCTCGACAAGTGGCTTCACGTCGCGCGTGCGTTCAAGACGCGCAGCCAGGCGACCAAGGCCTGCGCCAACGGCAGGGTGCGGGTCAACGACCAGATCGCCAAGGCTCACCGGTCGGTCGCAATCGGCGACCGGATCGAGGTGGAGCTGAAGGACTGGACACGCATCCTGATCGTCAAGATCCTTCGCGACAAGACGCTGCCCAAGGCGCTCGTTCCCGAGATCTTCGAGGACCAGTCGCCCCCTCGCCCCAAACTCGACGCCATCGACCGCGCCATGCTGAGAGGCCCCGAGAAACGAGAGCGTGGTCTCGGTCGCCCGACGAAACGGGACCGACGTCGTCAGACCCGTCTCAAGGGTCGCGGCTGAGATCACCGATCTCGAGCTGCTGCGGGCCCTGGTCTGCTTCGGCTGCGACCAGCTTTGCCATGCCGAGTCCGAGGAGCCGGACGGGACGGCGGCCCGCCTCGGTCTTTCCGAGAAGCTCGATCGCGTGTCTCTCGAGCTCGGCGGCGCGACTCGTACTGCGCGCGAGGGTCTTCGACCTCGTCACCGTCTCGAAGTTCTCGTAGCGCACCTTCAGTGTTACTCCGAAGCCTTCGAGGTCCTTGCCCTGAAGCCCTTCGGAGACCGTCTGCGACAAGCGTGTGATCTCAGCAGCGATCTCCTCTGCAGCCTTGAGGTCCTGCGGGTAGGTCCGCTCGGCGCTGAGGCTCTTGCGCTCCCGCTCGACGCGCACGGCACGATCGTCACGTCCCCAGGCGTAGCGAAAGAGAACCGCGCCGTAGCGACCGAAGATCTCGACCAGAGGAAGCTCGCCGACCTGCCGTAGCTGCTGGACGGTCTCGACGCCGAGTCGCTCCTGCAGACGCCGAGCCGTCGCCGGGCCGACGCCCGGCAGCGCACGCGCCGGCAGGTTGCGCAGAAAGCGCTCCACCTTGCGCGGCGGCACCACCGTCAGTCCGTCCGGCTTGTCGAAGTCCGAGGCAATCTTGGCGACGAGGCGATTCGGACCGACGCCGACGCTCAACGTCAGGTTGCGCTCCGCCTGCACCCGAGCACGCAGCTCCTGGGCGATGGATGTGGCCGAGCGGCTCTTCGTCACAGCCTCGGTGACGTCGAGGTAGGCCTCGTCGACGGAGACCGGCTGCACCAGGTCGGTGACGTCACGGAACATGCGGAAGATCTGCTCCGATTCCTTGCGGTAGCGAGAGAAGTCGGAGCGCAGGAAGATCGCGTCGGGGCAGAGGCGCTTGGCGCGCGACGCCGGCATTGCCGAGCGAACTCCGAAGCTGCGCGCCTCGTAGCTCGCGGCGGCGACCACGCCGCGTCCCTCCGGATCGCCTCCGATGACCACGGGCTTCCCCTGGAGCTCGGGATCGTCGCGCATGTGCACCGCCGCGAAGAAGCAGTCCATGTCGCAGTGCAGAATGCGGCGCTCCCCCAGCGACTCTCCCGGCGGTTGCACTGGCCCCTCGTTCCACAGAGCACCGACCTGCCGATTCGAGCGCCTCATCTTCTCTCGACCCTACCGCTCCGCGGCGGCAAAGCTCTGCGCACCAAAAGGCGCATGCCTCGCAACAAATGTCGCCATATTCCCCGGAAACCGCAGCGCGGACCGCTGCCGAAGGCCACGCCGAAAAAAAGTGAAGAAAGTGAGTCCGAAAGAAAACGGATACGCCGTGGTTTGCGTATAGAACATTGAAGGGCATGAAACAAGGCCCTTCTCCCACCGGGAAAGCAGCTTGCTGCGTCCGCACCTGAGCTGCTTGGCCCACCGGCGAGCAATTCGCCACACGCCAAGAGACATACCAAATTCCACGGCAAAGGCCGTGCGATCTCCAAGGGAGCTCCGCAAGGGGCTCCCTTTCTCGTGGTGCCTACTGTTTCTCGTCGTGCCTACTGTCGAGCCTGGCCTACGCCCTCTCCCCGGGACTCTGGACGTGCCGACTCGGTGCCATACCGACGCACACAACTCTCTGCACCGGAGGTGGCCGCTTGCGGTCAATCGTGCCGCAGCGCCTCGACGGGCGTGAGTTTGCTCAGCGACCTCGTCCCGATCCAGCAGGCGATGGTGGTCACAGCGAGCGCAAAGGCGACGATCGCCGCCAGATCGAGAATCTGGACGCGGAACGGCACGTGAGTGATGAAGTACACCTCTGCAACCTCTGGATCGAAGCGGATGAGGCGGAAGGTCGTCATCAGCCACGAGACGATGACGCCGAGCAACACCCCGAGCAGGGTTCCGGCGCTGCCCAATCCGATCCCGGTCCAGACGAAGACGCGGCGCAGTCGGCGCCCGGTCAGACCGATGGCCGAGAGAACTCCAACCTCCGGCAGCTTCTCTCTCACCAGGACGACGAGCGTCGCAGCGACGTTGAAGGTGGAAACGACGACGATCAAGCCGAGAAGGAGGAAGAGCAGGAGCTTCTGCAGATCGAGCGCGTTGAAGATCGCCGGGTTGCTGAGTCGCCAGTCTCGGACGATGAAGTCCTCGTCGAGCAGACTCTCCACCGTCTGTTGCACACCGCTGATCTGGGACGTCTCCTCGACGGTGACCTCGTACCAGCCTGGAACCTCAGAGAGCTTCGACACGAGTTCGCGATGCACGATCAGATAGTCCTGGTCGAACTCGGCGAAGCCGGTCGCGAACTCACCCCGTACCTCGAGACGGCGGTACCGGGGCCGGTAGCCGCGGGCCCCGCGCCCCCAGACCATGAGCGTCAGACGCTCGCCGACCCTCGCCTCCAGCCGGCGGGCGAGGCCCTCGCCGAGCACGACGCCCCAGACTCCCTCGCTTTCTGACAACTCCGCGGTGCTCGCACCGAAGAGGCCACGATCGGGCTCGACGCCGCGCACCACCACGTCGGCGGAGCTCTTCGAGCCGGTACGTCCGAGGGAACCCTGCGAAAAGACCGCGTAGCTCACCGCCTCGACGTTCTCGATCCCAGACACCTCTTCGAGGAGCCCGGCATCCGGCTCGAGCGGCGACCCCGGCGGCGGATAGATCATCAGCGCGCCGCTGCCCAGAAGCTTCGACTCCAACTCCTCGGTGTAGCCGGTCATCAGCGCCATGGCGACGACCATGGCCGTGACGCCCAGCGCGGTCGACCCCAAGGCGGCGGTGCCGGTGAGACCGAGCCCGTGACGCGAGCGCCCACGCAGAAAGCGAAGGGCGAGGTCGAGTACGAGAGAGCGGCTCATGATCGTCGTGTGCTGAGCCTCTCTGGCTGCTCGAGAGGCGGACCAGCCCATAGGGACTCGGCTATACTGTATCGGTTGAACGGCGCTCTCCAGCGCCCCTTCATCACCTCCCTTTCTCTATGCCATCCGGGCCTCGAAGGCCCTTCTCATTCTTTCGGGGACTCTCATGAAACCGACCGCTCGCTTCCTTCTCGCGCTGCTGACGCTCCTCCTCTTCAGCGGACCCGCCTCGGGCTACACCCTCTTCCTCAAGGACGGCTCCCAGGTTCTGTGTCAGCAGAAGTACAGCGTTCAGGGCGACAGGGTGCTCGTCGTACTCGAATCCGGACAGACGACGGCCTACCGTCTTGGCGACGTCGACTTCGAGAAGACCGACGCGTTCAACCGCAACAACTCCGGCAACGCCGTGGTGCTCGACGGCCGTGAGATCCGGCCCCTCGAGCGCTCCGGTCCGAGCCCCGCTGATCGAGATCTCGGCGACCTGATCCGCGAGCGCCGCGCCACAGGGGCCACAGTGAGCTCTTCGCGCGAGCCCGTACGCCGACCGCAGGCCAATCTGCGCCGGACCGCCGCGGGCTACGTCGATCTGAACTCGCTGCAGCGACGGCCGCTCGAGAATCGAGACGTCGCCGAAGCGCTCGACCTGGCGCTGCGCAAAGCAGACATCCGCTCCTTCAAGGTTTACCAGGGAACGACGCCCGAAGCGGTCTTTCTCGAAGTCACGGCCGACAGCAAGAACGCCGTCTTCAACGCGTTGCAGGGTGTCGCACGGATTCAGCAGACGCTGGGGGCGGGCTACGGAATCAATTCCTTCGAGCTGCTCCTGCAGACGAGCGGGCGCGGCCGCGCCGGCCAGTTCGTTCTCGACTCGTCCGACGCAGCGCTGCTCGCGAGCGAATCGGCTCCGATCGAGCAGTTCTTTCTCGAGAACGTCCAGTTTTAGCCGGTTTCGAGGCCTGCGGCCTCGAGACCGTCTAAGTGTCGCTCATCGCGCTACGCGCGCGGAACAGACGGTTAGGCCGCTTGAGGCCTGCGGCCTCGAGACCGTCTAAGTGTCGCTCATCGCGCGGCGCGCGCGGAACAGACGGTTAGGCCGCTCGAGGCCTGCGGCCTCGAGACCGTCTAAGTGTCGCTCATCGCGCTACGCGCGCTGAACAGACGGTTAGGCCGCTCGAGGCCTGCGGCCTCGAGACCGTCTGAGTGTCGCTCATCGCGCGGCGCGCGCGGAACAGAACGGTTAGGCCGCTCGAGGTGCAGCCGGCTCGCGCTCGCCGGTGCCGAGGCAGGCCCCGCCATACGCCCTCTTGCCTTACTGTCCTATTGTCTGAATACAATAGGACACTATGAGACTACGACTCCGCCCGGGAAGCCTTCCTCTCTACCAGCAGATGATCGATCAGATTCGACGCCGCATCTCCTCGGGGCGGCTGTCGGCGGGCGATCGGCTGCCCTCCGTGCGCACCCTCGCTGAGGAGCTGACGGTGAATCGAAACACCGTGTCGAGAGCCTACCGGGAGCTCGAGCGCGACGGCTTTGTCGTCTCTCGCCACGGCGATGGCGTCTTCGTTGCGGATCGTTCGTCTCCCTTTCTCGCCCGCGACCGGCAGCAACTCATCGACGAAGCGGTCGACCGCCTGCTATCGGAGGCCGAGCAACTGGACGTGCCTCTGGAGAAGCTCGTCGCCACGCTGCGCCGCCGCGGAGCTGGGCAACGACGAGAGCGTCTGGGGAGCGCACGATGAACGAACCGCTCCTCCAGATCAGAGACCTGGTGCGCGACTACGGCTCGACGCGTGCACTCGACGAAGTAACGCTCGACATCACCGAAGGCACTGTCGTCGGCTTGATCGGGCGCAACGGTGCAGGAAAGACGACCCTGATCCGCCATTTGCTGGGACTGCTCCGAGCGCAGTCGGGATCCGTCCGGGTCTTTGGGTGCGACCCCGCCCGTCGACCTGAGCAAGTGCTGGACAAGATCGGCTACGTGTCGGAGGAGCGAGACCTCCCCGGATGGATGACGCTGCACGAGCTGCTCGGCTACTTCAGCGCGTTCTACCCTCGCTGGGACGAGGCACTCGCTACTCGACTGTGCACCGACTTCGACCTCGACCTGCGCCAGAAGGTCGGCACGCTGTCTCGCGGACAACACGTGCGCGCGTCGCTCGTCGTTGCACTTGCCCCCCGACCGCCGCTCCTCCTCCTCGACGAGCCTTCCTCGGGACTCGACCCCGTGGTGCGACGTGACGTTCTCGAAGCCGTACTGACCAACGTTGCGAACGACGGGCGGACGGTGGTCTTCTCTTCTCACCTTCTGGACGAAGTCGAACGAATCTCGTCGCGGCTGCTGATGATCGACCGAGGACAGATCCGTCTCGACGAGAACGCGATCGACGCGCTCGACCGCTTCGTCCTGCTCGAAGTCTCGACGACCGGCGCGGGAGCACCTCGCCTGCCGGAGATCCTTCGCTGGCTGCCGCTGGACGGACCTAGCGCAAGCCCGCTCGAGCAGGTGATCTTCTGCGAGCTCGCCAACGCGGCGTCGGTGGAGAGCCTGGCTCCGCGCCTCGCGGAACAATCGGTCACCCTCCACCAGCAGCATCAGCCGTCACTCGACGAAGTCTTCGTGCACCTCTGCGAGGGAACCAGAGTCGTGGCCGACACAGCACCGTGAATCTCAGCGCGACACGAGCCCTGCTCTGGGAGTACTACCGCTTGGCGAGACGGCCCGTGGCGCTTCTCGTGCTGTCGAGTTGCAGCCTCGCTGCGCTCTACCGCACCGCGCTGGACGGCATGGGGGCGCGAAGAGACGCTCTCGTCTTCACGTCACTCTTCGTGACGCTCTGTCTCGTCTACCTGCTGACGCTGCTGACTTGTCGTGCAGACGGCATGACCCTCGGCTTCGAGCGTCGCCTCTACCGGCTGCCGCTGCCCACCACGGAGCTCGTCCTCTCACGCTGGATCCCTGCGCTGCTCACCGCCGCACTGGCCTACGGTGCCACCGCGCTCTTCATGCGGTTGGTCTTTGATGCCGCCTGGCCCCTCGGCGGGCCTGTGCTGATCCTGGTCAGCGTCATCGGCAGCGGCCTGGCGATCGTCTGGGCCGTCGGCGCGAGGCCGTACCTCCTTCCGGTCATCGGCATTCCGCTCTTCGGACTCCTCTTCTACTGGCTGCAACCGTTCCTGGAGGTAGACCCCCAACGGAGCCTCGGCGTTTGGAAGGATTTCGGATCCACCGAGACTCTCGGACTACTGGCGCTGCTCGGTGGCAGCATGGCCGTCGCCATCGTCGGAGTGCAGCACGATCGCTCGACGTTGGGCTCCAGAGCTCGCGCTTTGCCGAAGCCCTCGACGAGGCGTGCGCGGACCGTCCGGTTCCGAAGCGCTCGGGACGCCCAGCTCTTCATGGAGTGGCGCGAGAAAGGTCGATGGATGCCCATCGTCTGCGCTGGGTCACTGGTCTCTGCCGTGCTCGCGGGCGGCTTTCCGACCTACGAGACGGGACCGGTCTTGCGCCACGCACTGGTCGCCTTTGCTCTGGTCCTGATCGCACTTCCTCCCGTCTCAGGCTTCCTTCATGGGTGGTTCGATCTCAAAGGCTCGATCGCGACTCTCGATCGACTGCGCGCGACACGCCCGTTGAGCGATCGGCAGCTGGCCCGCGTGCTGCTCTTCTCAGCCGCTCGAGCTGTCCTTGTCGGCTGGTGCGCAGCACTCCTCGTGCTCGTCACTCTCTTCTTGCTAACCGGCCTCCTCGGCGACCGAGAGAAGACCTTGCTCGTCGTCGAGGGCATCTTCGAGGCGATCGCACACGTTCACCTTCTCGACCTCACGCTCTTCTTCGCCGTGCTCCTGAGCTGGGCGGTGGCAGGTAGCGGTTCGACGCTTGCCCTCGTCGGCTCCGGAAGGGACTGGATCATCGCGATCTTCGCCGTCGGACCCTACGCGTGGATCCTGCTGGGACTGGCGGCCGAACGACTTCTGGGCTCGAGCCTCGTGCTCGAGATCCTGCCCTGGGGAGCCGGCGCACTCCTCGCGGCGATCCCGCTGGCGACCGCGGTTGCCGTCGTCACTGGCTGGCGGCGCGGCCTCGAAGACGCACGCAGCCTGGCTCGCGCCTTCGTGCCGTACCTCATCCTGAACGCACTGCTGATCGCGCGCTCACCCTTTCTTCAGCAAGCGTTCGCCCCCGACGAGCCCTGGCTCGCGCGCAGCGCTGCACTCCTGGTGCCGGCCGCCCTGTGCGCCGTCCTGCTGCCTCGCTTCCTCGCGCCGCTGACTCTTGGAGTCAATCGCCACCGCTGACCGGAGGCTCGTTTAGCAGTCCGCCAGAAAGGCCTCGACCGAGCAGCCGACGCGCTGCTCGAATCGCTGGGCGTAGCTGGCGACCGGGCCGACGGGCTCGTCACGGAAGATCCGCTCGACGCGAAAGAGCGGCACGAACATCGAGACGAGACCGAGCATCGGCGTCTCGTCGCTCGCGGCCTGCGCCATCCAGTCGTCGAAGGAGTCGATGCTGAGTCCACGCAGTACGACACCGACGCCATCGAGGCGCTCGAGAATGCCCCAGAACTTCTCCGTCGGCTGGGAGAGATGAACCAGGATCACGTCGCCCGGATCCATGCTCACTCCTCAGCGGGCTGAGAAAGCTCGTAGAGAACTCCACCGCCACTGCGCGGATGAATGAACTGCACGGTCGCCCCCTCGGCGCCCGGGCTCGGTTGCTCCCGCAGCATCTGGAAACCGCGCTCACGCAGCTTGCCGTCGTCCGCGTGTACATCGTCCGTACCGAGGCAGACGTGATGCAGACCGGGACCGCGCTTCTCGAGGAACTTGGCAATTGGTGATTCGTCGGACATGGGCTCGAGGAGCTCCAGGCGCACCTCACCGCAGGGGATCATCGCGATGCGCACCTGTTCCTGCGGTACCTCTTCGATCTCTGCGATCTCGAGGCCCATGCCTTCGTACAGGCCGCGCGCTTCTTCGATCGAGCGGACGGCGATACCGATGTGGTCGACTTTCTGGATCATCTTGGATGTACTCCCGGGCTCCGGCCCTTCCAGCTCCTCGCCCTGAGGCTCACAGCTTCAGCTCTGACGGCGAACGACTCCTTCGAAGAGGCGGTCCGCCACGGTGTAGGGATCATCACCAGCTCCGAACGCTTCTTCGAGCTGCGTCTCGAGACCCATCTCGGCGTCCGCTGCTTCGAGCACGCGCGCCTTCAGGATCGTCTCGACCCGGAGGCGCAGCTGATGGAAGCGACGGCGATCGAGCTCGCCTGAATCGGCGAGGTGCTGGCGATGCTCGCCAACCTTCTCGTGCAGCTCTTCGAGACCCTCGCCCTGCGAGGCCACGGTCTGCACGATCGGCGGTGTCCAGTCGCGGTGGCCGCCCATGGCGAGCATCGACTCGAGATCCCGACGCGTGCGATCGACACCCGGACGGTCGGCCTTGTTGATGACGAAGACGTCGGCAATCTCCATGATGCCGGCCTTGATCGCCTGGATCTCATCGCCCAGACCGGGCAGGGTGATCACGGCGACCGTATCGACGGTACGCACGACGTCGACCTCATCCTGACCGACTCCGACGGTTTCGACGAGGACCCAGTCGAAACCCACCGCGTCGAGCAGGTCGACCGCGTCGCGGGTCGCGCGCGCAAGGCCGCCCATGGCTCCACGGGTCGCCATCGAACGGATGAAGACCTCGGGATCGGTGTACAGCTCCTGCATGCGAATCCGGTCCCCGAGAAGGGCGCCTCCGGTGAAAGGACTCGTCGGATCCACCGCCAGGATTCCGACGGTCTGGTCCGCGGCTCGACAGAGTCGCGCGAAGCGATCGACCAGCGTGCTCTTGCCGGCTCCCGGGGGTCCGGTGAATCCCATGATGCGAGCGTTGCCGCGACGGCCGTAGACCTCCCGAATGAGCGCGTCTCGCTCGGTGCCGCCGCGCTCGATCGTCGTGATGGCGCGTGCCAACGCGCGGGCTCGCCGGTCGTAGAGTCCAGGAAAGCGTTCTGAGATCGTCGTTTCGCTCATCGATCGGTCCTCGGCCGCTTCGCGCCGAGGCGCCAGAGCGCCGGCGGCTGCCGCTGCGGGCTCGCCATCCTATCGCTAGAAGCTGAGCGTTCAGCGAGACGGCGAGCTCGGCGCCGGGGGCGCCAGAGTGCGAATCTCGATGTCCGAGTAGTAGTGGTGGAGGATCTGCTCGTAGGCGGTACCCTCCTGCGCCATGAGCACGGCACCGATCTGGCACATGCCGACGCCGTGCCCCCAGCCGCGTCCCTTGAACAACCAGCCGGAGCTCCGATCGCGTGGCGTCACGCGCTGCACGGTGAACAGCGTGTCGGGGACGTCGACCAGCCAGCGAACCGCCAGGCCGCGAACGACGATGCGCTCCTTCTGACCGTCTCTCTGACCGTCGAGTGCCAGCTCACGCACGCGCCCGGAAACGCCGCGGGACAGCACCTCGAGCCGTTCCGGGGTGAAGCCCGGGTGCTTTTCGCGGACGAGTCCGGCCAGCCGCTGGTCGCTCCGGAAGCGACTCCACGGCGATCGGCCACGACGCTGACCGCTCGTCGGCAGGCCTGCCGCAGCCTGGATCACCGCCACGGCACGGTCGCCGAGTCGAATCACCTCGAGCGGATCGCCGGAGCGAAGATCCGCTCGTTCGGAGCGCAAGCTCGCGCCGAATCTCCGGAAGAAGGGCGTCGACTTGGCGAGCTCGAGCTCGACCTCAGAAGGAACGACAGCCCGGGCCGTCGGATCGGGATCCCGACGGAGCCGTAGAGCCTCTCCGTCGCGAGACTGGAAGTGGCCGTGATCGATCTCGAGAAGACGAACGAAGAGAGCGAGTTGATAGAGCAGCTCCTCGCCTTCGTCGGCCGTCAGATGCCCCCGCTCCCGCACCGAGACCCAGCCGGCGTTGAAGTAGTTGGCCAGGCCGCGATCTTCTCCGCTCCAACCGGAAGGCGGCTCTTCGACGAGCTCACGAAGCTCGACCGAGTCGGCAAAGATCCGCGCGTCGACGACGAGGTCGAAAATCGAAGCCACGAAGCGGCGCACCTCGCGCGCCTCGAGCGAGGCGAGGCGGTCTTCGGGCGCCGGCAGACCGGCTCTGAGAGCCAGGCTTCGCAGACGATCCTCGAGGCGCCGTATCGGCTCCGTCTGAGCCGATGGCAGTACCTCCGGCATCAGCTGACTCGCCAGCGCGAGGTCGCTCGGCGCTCCCGCCTGTCGCCCCGATTCGATGCACGGCACTCCCCTGAGGTACTCGTGGTCCTTCTCGGGAAAGACGACCGACGCGTCCTCCGTGTGACCGCCGCACGTCGCCGAGTAGAGCGTCTCGGCCAGCGCCCCCCGGAACAGAAGCACCTGGCCCTGAGTCTCCTGGATTGCTCGATCACTCAGCGGGTGCTCCATCGCGCGCCCACCGTAGACCTGGCAGCGTGGCGTCGCGCAGATGTCATAGCCTTCGAGAGCGAACTCGCCCAGATTGCGCATCGTGTAGGTACGGGCCGCAACCGCTTGTGCCTTGAGCGCCTCGAGATGCGGGTACTGCGCCGGCCCCAGCTCCTTCGGTACGACGCCGCGCAGATAGTCCTCGAGGTCGACGCGGTTGATGAGATTGAACTTGCCGCGATCGTTGAAGAAGACATCGAGACCTCCCCGGAAGGTCTTGCCGCTCCAGGTGACGAGGTCCGAGGGCGATGACACCGCGAGTCGACGCCCGTCGAGACGGTAGGTCTTGCTGCCGACGTCGACGAGGAAGCCCGCCTGTTCGAGGCCCTCGGCTTCCCTGGTGACCCAGCTTTCGGTGTAGCCCAGGCCCCGCAGCTGGGCGAGGAGGGAGTCCGCTGAGGCCCGATCGTCGAATCGCCCGAGGCGCACCTTGTAGAGATCGGTTTCCGCGTCGAAGACGGCGTCGGCGTCCACCGAGAAACGACCCTCCAGGCTCTCCGCCAGGGACTGCGCTTGCCGCTCGTCCTTGAGCGCAGCGACCTGCACGCGGTGCGAGAGGCCGATGAGCTTGCCACCAGGCCGAATCGTCGCGCCGGCCTCGATCTCCAGCAGGTGACGCCGCGTCTGCAGACGCGCTGGACCGAGCGAACGCGGCAGGACCACCTCGGCGAGATCGGTGGCGACTCCGACACGAACGGCGTCCGGCAGCATGGGCGGCAGGCGTCGCGCCTGCGGCTCCGCTGCCTGAGCGACGCCATGCCCCCAAGCTCCGAAGCCGCAGAGGCCGAAACTGGCGAAGGCGAGGGCCCAGACCAGGACCCCGGCCAGGGGAAACCGATGCCAGCTCCTCTTCATCGCCGCGGTAGCCCTTCGGTTCGCACGGCGCTCAGGAACGATGCTGATGCATGCGAATGTCGCGGCGATAGTCGCCCGCCTGGTCGAGGAGGGCCGGCACGGCCATTTCGTAGAGGCGACTCATGAGCATCGGCGGCACGCGGTGCTCGAGGAGATTGGCGGAGCTGACCGCGTCCGCTCCGCGATCGAGCGATCGCGGCTCCTGTCGAGCGGCGGGCGACTCGGGGGAAAGACGGTAGTTCGTCGTGAACAGCGTCGGGCGCCGGCTTGCATAGCGGGCGTTCATGATGAGGTAAAGGATGTCCTGCACCCAGGCCGACGGCTTCTGCGCTCCGAGTTCGTCGAGCACCAGAATTGCTGCGTTCTGAATCGGTGCGAGGATCGCGTCCTTCGAGAGCGCAGAGTCGCTGTGGAAAGTCGACTGAATCTCGTGGATCAGGGAGGTGAAGTCGACGAAGCGACCGCGGATCTTGTAGGTCTTGATCAGCTCGGTGAGCGTCGCCACCGCAAGATGCGTCTTGCCCGTGCCCGGCGGACCCATCAACAGAAGACCGCTCTCCCGGAAGCTCCCATCCTCTTGGAGAAAGCTCTCGACGTAGCGCTGACACTGTGCACGGGCGCGGAGCAGCTGATCGCGAGCCCCGGGGGTGTCGGCCGAGACCTGAAAGCCTTCCAGAGTGCAGTGACGATACCTTCGAGGGATGCCGGCTCGCTCGAGCAGTTCGTCGCCAACGCGCTCGAGCGTGCAGTCGCAGCGCTGTGCGACACCGGCCCCGCCGTCCGCAGCGACGATCCAACCGCGCCCACGACAGCGCAGACAGCTCTTCACAGCGTCAGACATTCGAAAACTCTAGCATGTGGCCACCGCGACGAAGGGCCGCTTCGAGGCCTTGGCGGACTCAGTCGTCGATCTTCATCAGAGGACCGCGATCGACCTTCACGAGCGCATGACGACGTCGGATTCCGGCACGCCGATCACGCTCACGCTTCTCCAGAGCCTGCAGCAGCTGCTCCTTCTCCTGCTCGAGCTTCTGCAGCTGATCCTGCAGGTTGAGGATGACGTCGACGCCCGCCAGGTTGACCCCCATGTCGCGGGTCAGCGTCAGGATGGTCTCGAGTCGCCGAAGGGTCGCCTCATCGTAGAGCCGGGTGTTGCCGGCACTGCGGATCGGCTTGAGCAACCCTTCACGCTCGTAGGTCCGCAGCGTCTGCGGATGGATCTCGTAGCGCTCCGCTACGTAGCTGATCATCACGGTATTGCGCTTGCGGCGTCGCGTGGCCATGGTCTACCTCCTCCGCTCTCAGGTGACGTGACGGTCGTGAGCGAGGCCGGTCACAGACCGGCCTCGCCCAACGATCAGGACTCTTCGACGTCGACGTACTCGGCGTCAATGACCTCGTCGTCCTCCGCCGCAGCACTCTCACCGTCCGCCGGCGCGGCCGTGGGATCCGCCGCACCGGCCTGAGCTGCCGCCTGCTGGTACATGACTTCGGCCATCTTGTGCGAAGCCTGCGTCAGCTTCTCGGTCGCCTCCTTCATCGCGGCCGTGTCCTGACCCTCGAGAGCCTTCTTGGCTTCTTCGAGCGCCTCTTCCAGCGCCTTGCGGTCGTCGTCCGCGAGCTTGTCACCGTTCTCTTCGAGGCTCTTCTCGGTCGAGTAGACGAGAGTGTCGAGGGAATTGCGCACCTCGATCTGCTCGCGACGCTCCTTGTCCTCGGCGCTGTTCGTCTCGGCGTCCTTCACCATGCGGTCGATCTCCTCGTCCGAGAGGCCGCTCGAGCCGCTGATGGTGATCTTCTGTTCCTTGCCGGTGCCGAGATCCTTCGCCGACACGTTGGTGATGCCGTTGGCATCGATGTCGAAGGTCACCTGGATCTGCGGCACGCCGCGCGGCGCCGGCGGGATACCCACCAGGTTGAACTTGCCGAGCGTCCGGTTGTCGCCGGCCATCTCGCGCTCGCCCTGAAGGACGTGAACCTCGACCGAATTCTGGTTGTCCGAGGCCGTCGAGAAGGTCTCGCTCTTCTTGGCGGGGATCGTCGTATTGCGATCGATCAGCTTGGTGAAGACACCGCCGAGCGTCTCGATGCCGAGAGAGAGCGGGGTGACGTCGAGCAGGAGTACGTCGGTGACGTCGCCCGCCAGGACGCCGCCCTGGATCGCGGCGCCAATGGCCACGACCTCGTCCGGGTTCACGCCCTTGTGCGGCTCCCGTCCAAAGAACTCCTGCACGGCCGACTGAATCGCCGGCATGCGGGTCTGGCCACCGACCAGCACGACCTCCTGGATCTCGCTGGCGTCGAGGCCAGCGTCCTGGAGCGCCTTGGCGCAGGGCTCCATCGACCTCTTGACGAGATCGCCGACAAGCTGCTCCAGCTTGCTGCGCGAGAGCGCGACGTTGAGGTGCTTCGGTCCCGAGGCGTCGGCCGTGACGAACGGCAGATTGATCTCGGTCTCCTGCGCCGACGAAAGCTCGATCTTGGCTTTCTCTGCGGCCTCCTTGAGACGCTGCATCGCCATCGGATCGCCACCGAGGTCGATGCCCTGATCGCTCTTGAAGCCGTCGAGCAGCCACTCGATGATGCGCTGGTCGATGTTGTCGCCACCGAGTTGCGTGTCGCCGTTCGTCGACTTCACTTCGACGACTCCCTCACCCACCTCGAG
>JBCCLJ010000042.1:0-37329 GCA_039026915.1 Acidobacteriota bacterium | reverse complement strand
GAATCCGAGTTCGACGGTTGGACATCCGGCCGGCGCGGCTCGGTTCTCCGCGTGACCCTTCGTTCGCAGGGGCTGCTCCTGCGAGGACTGCTGGTGACACCGAAGGGATCCGGTCGCGGGGACGCCGTGGTCTACGCCCGCGGCGGCAATCTGCAGTGGGGCAAGCTTCGGTTCCTCGACGTCGTGCGCATGCAGATGCTGGCCGAGACAGGACGCACCGTGCTCGCGATCGAGTACCGGGGTGAAGCGGGCAGTGAGGGCACGCCGTCACTGGCGTCGGGCGACATCGTCGACGTCCGCGCGGCGGCAGAAACGTTGGCGCGCCTGCCGGAAGTCGACCCTGACCGAATCGATGTCGTCGGTCTGAGCCGAGGCGGCCTCGTCGCCGCCTGGGCGCTCGAGTCACCGAGTCCCTTTCGCTCCGCCGCGCTGGTCTCCGCCGACCTCGACCTGAGCGACACGGCAGAGCGACGGCCAGGCATGGACCAGGAGGTCTACCGCGTCTCGCTGCCCGGCTACGCTGACGATCGGGACGCCGCCCTGAGATCCAGATCTCCGGTTCACCACGTCGGAGCTTTGGCCAACGTCCCGATCCTGCTGATGCATGCCTCCGACGATCAGCGAGTGAGCGCTTCCGCCACGCTCGACTTCGCCTCCTCCTGGCTCGAAGAAGGTCGCAGCGCCCGACTTCGGCTCTTCGACCACGGCGGACACTCGCTGCTGACCGAGAGCGTTGCCCTTCGCACCGCTTGGGACGACTGGTTCCACGACCTCCAGATCGCCGCCCCGAGAGAGCCCCGACGCGGGCGACTCCTGGTTCCGCGGTACGGACTGAGCGCAGCGAGCGACGGGCGCTGGCTCTATGCCTACGGTGGCGCCCCCCGCGGTTCGCAGCAGCTCCAGGGCACCCTGCCGGAAGGACTCGTCGCGACGATCGAGCGCGTCGATCCGACCACGCTCGAGTCCGTCTACTTCAGCAACGGGGTGGCACGCCGGGCCAACCACGCGTCGGTCGTGCTCGGCGAAAGCCTGATCAGCTGCGGTGGACGCGTACAGCAAGGCCCCAAGCGAAGTCGCTCGGCCTCCTGCGAAGCCCTGAACCTTCGTTCCGGGCGTCTTCGGGAGCTTCCTTCACTTCCCGAGGAGCTGCGAACACTGGGGATGGCGACGAGCGGCGGAAGCCTCTACGTCGCGGGCGGCATGAAGCTCGACGGGACCTTCTCCCGAAGGACCTATCGGCTTTCGCCTGACCAGGGCTCCTGGACGCGGCTCGGTGACATGCCCGCGGCCCGCGAAGGCGAGCTCGTGGCCGTCGGCGACGAGATCGTCGCCCTGGGCGGCTACGACGGCACCAAGGCCCTGCGATCGGTCTTCGTTTACGAAACAGCCAGCGACATCTGGCGTCGGGAGGGCGACCTGCCGTACGACCTGAGCGCCTTCACGGCCGTCGCGGACGGTCGGGATATCTACGTCTTCGGCGACTACGAGCTCCAAAGCGCCGTGCATCGCTACACCGCCGGAAAGCTCACGCTTCTCGATCTCGAGATCACGCCTCGCCGTCACGCCGCCGCCGCTGTCGCCGTCGATCGGGTGCTGATTCTCGGTGGCAATCGGGAGAGCTACGGACCTTCTTCGAGCGTCATCGAGTCGTTTTCGCTCGAGCGGCTGCGCGCAGCGAGACCGCGTGGAAGCCTCTGACACCGAAGGGACGACTTGGCGGACCGGGTTGTCGTGATTCGCTTCCGCGCTCCCCACGGCTGCCCGCCCCCGTGGTGCACTCACTCCGGCGCTTCAGCGCTCCAGGGCGGAAGCGTCTCGAGGAACTCCTCCAGCTTCGCATTGAACACCGCAGGCTTCTCCCAGTGCTCCGCATGGGATCCGAGACGAGCGACCTTGGCCGCCGGCGTGTTCTCCCGAAGCCACCGCACGGGCGCCTGCCCCCAGTCTTCTCGCAGCATGTAGAGCACCGGCACCGCGCCGTCGAGACGCTTCGCTTCGGGGACGAAGTCGAGCAGCGTGGTGTCGACCATGAGCGTCAGGGCCGCTTCGTCGGGCGTCTTCAGCGATTCTTCGACGATCCAGTCGATCTCGTCCGACGTCAGCTCGCGCTCGACCATCCACCGCGCCAGTCCCTCCGCGGAATCGCGCCGTGCGTGGAGAGTGGATTCGAACGTCGAGCGGTAGCCCTCGAACGACCCGTAGACCCACTCCTTGGAAGCGTCGCCAACGGCCTTCGGCGGCTCGTCAATGAGGACGACGCCCCGCAGACGCTCGACGCCCCGCGCACGAACGTAGGCGAGCACGTCGTGACAGCCGGAAGACCAGCCGACGAGAACGACGTCTCGCAGCTCGAGACGGTCGAGCAGCACTGCCAGATCACGTCCGTGCTGTTCGTAGGTGTTGCCGGTGGCCGTCTTGGTGCTCGCGCCGTGGCTTCGCGGATCGAACGTGAGGACGCGATAGGAATCGGCGAAGGCCTCCAACTGTGGCTCGAAGAACTCCGTCGTCATCGTCCACCCGGGCACGAAGACCAGCGCCGGGCCGCTGCCGGACTCCACGACGTGAAGCTCGACGTCGGCTGCCACGGGAACCCTCTCCGAGGCGACGAGCAGCGCGAGCCAGATCAGCGCCTGCACCATCATGCGACGTATCTCGGCAGGTAGCCCTTGAGATCGATCTGACGGTAGTTGTTGCCGCCAAGGCTCTCGGTGAGGCCCTCGGGGGTGACGGCGGGATCGCCGAAGCCCATCAACGTGACGAGGTCTCCCAGGTCGAGCGTCTTCTCCGAACCGACGAGGAGGTTGGCGTGATTGCTGTTGACGTTGACGACCGGATAGCGGCGCCCTCCCGACAAGGCCACGGCTCCATTCTCGGCAGCGCTCGGGTAGCCGTCGCCCCAGCCCGTCGGAACGGTGGCGACCCAGGCGGGCTCTTCGAGGGTGAAGAAGCGCGAGAATCCGAGCGTCGAGCCGGCCGGCAGCCGCTCGATCCGCACGACCCCGGCTCGCAGCCGGAAGGCGACCTCGACGTCGATCAGAGCCCGCTCCTCCTCTCCGCCGGACGGTCGCGAGCCGTGCAGAAGGATCCCCGGTCGTACGGCACTGAAGCGTGATGAAGGATCGTGCAGCAGCGGATAGGAAGATGCGACGTGAAGGAGGCACTTCTCATTCCCTCGGCGGAGCTGCGTCCCGAGTTTGGAGAACCTTGCGACCTGCTCCCGCGTGAACTCCTCGTCCGAAGTCAGCATGGTCATGGCTCCGTCGATGCTGCAGGACTCCCGCAACTTCTCGATCCAGGGCGAGATCCGATCGAAACGCCTTCCCATGCGCCCGAGGCCCGTATCCACGTAGAGATGAACCGCGATGGGGTGACCGAGAGCTCCCGCGACTCGCGCGAAGCGTTCGGGATCGTCGTCGGCAAAGGCGGAGAGCGTGACGTCCGCCCGCGCCAGCGCTTCTCCTTCTTCATCGCCATGACGCGCCATGAGCAAGATCGGCTTGCGACGACCCGCCGCGCGCAGAGCCAGAGCGTCTTCTGCGCGGACGACGGCGAAGCCCCAGAGCTCCGGCGCATCTTCGAGAATCCAGGCGACTTCCTGAAGGCCCAGGCCATACGCGTCGTTCTTCAGAACGGCGATCACCGGCCTGCCGCCCGCGCATTCGGAGATCGCTCGGCAGTTGGCGAGATAACGACTGCGGTCGAGCTCGATCCAAGGATCGAGTCTCTTCCCCAGCTGGTCGACGCTCGTCGGCTCGAAGACGGCCGCGTCCCGCGCGACTTCACGAGCCGCCCCCGTGGACGCCGCGAGGCCGCGGGCGCCCAGGAGGCCGCCTGCACCGAGGACGGTGCGACGGCTGGGACGGATCGAGCGCTTCTGCCGAGTCATCGTTCTAGTCTCTCGTCAAAGCCTGCACCGGATCAACGCGGGCCGCCTTCCAGGATGGACGCAGGCAGGCGAGCAGACCAACAGCCACCAGGACCAGGACCGGCACCACGGTGGCGATCAGGTCGACCGCACCGGGCTCGAAGAGATAGCTCCTCAACAGCGGCAGGGTCGCCAGAGCGAGGCCGAGACCGACCACCACTCCCCAGAGGACGAGCCGCATCCCGGACCGCGTGACGTCGAGGAGAACGCGTGAGGGTGCCGACCCCAGGGCCACGCGGATTCCGATCTCGCGAGTGCGGCGTACGACGGCAAACGAAACCAGACCGTAGAGGCCGATGGCGGCGAGAATCAGCGCGAGAGCAGCACACGCCATCACCATCGTACCCATGAGACGCTCGCGCCACAGCGTGTCGTCGACCAGCCCGCGAAAGCTCTCGATGCGCTCGACCGCCGTCCCCGGATCCACGGCGCGGACGGCTTCGTGAATCTGCTTTTCCAGGCCCTGCGTCGGACCGCGGGTGCGAATCGCCAGCGTCGTCGAAGCGAGGCCATACTGTGTGTAGGGGTAGTAGAGCTCGACTCCACCCTCCTCCTCGCGCTTGTCGTAGCGCACGTCCCCGACGACACCGACGACCGTAGCCCAGGGGTCGGCTCCGCCGCCCTCGTAGGTGATGCGTACTTCCTGTCCGATCGGGTCCCGGCCCTCGAAGAGTCGGCGCGCTCCGGTCTCGCTCAGAATGATGACCCAGGGAGCCTCGAGCGTGTCTCCCTCGGTGAAGGAGCGCCCGGAAACGAGCGGGATTCCGACGGACTGGAAGTAGTCTGGCGTGACGTCGATGAGGAGCGCTCCAGCACGATGCGACTGCGTCTCGACCGTTTGCCCGCGGGCTTCGACGCGCTCCTCGTTGCGAGCGCTCGTGTAGCGCGATCCGTAGGGAAAGTTGTCCGAGCCACCCACGCTCACCACGCCCGGAAGCCTCTGCAGCCGCTCGATGACTTGGCGGTAGAAGGCGGTCACGCCGCGAATGCGCTCCTCGTTCGAGCCGGCCTGAAAGGCCGTCAGAGAGACGGTGAGGACCTGCTCGGTGTCCAGGCCCGTCTCCTCGCTCTGAAGACGCTGAAAACTCGACAGCAGAAGGGCCGCGACGACCAACAGCACCAGCGAGACGGCCACCTCCGAAATGACCAGTCCCGAATGCAGCGCCCCCCCGGAGGACGTCGTGCGAGAGCCGCTCACGAAGCGACTCAAACGGTGTTCTTCGAGCACGAACGAAGCGGGTCCCAGACCCGCAAGGAGAGCCGTCACCAAGGCGACGAGCATTCCCGCGCCGAGTACCTCGGGTCCCAACTGCAGGTCGACCCAGGCGGGTAGGACTTGAAGGTCGCCCAGAAAACGCGTCAGCCACCGCAGGCCGAAGAGAGCGACGAGCAGGCCCGCGCCACCGCCGAGACAGCCCAGCAAGAGACTCTCGACGAGGAGCTTGCGCGTCAGCCGGCCGCGACCCGCACCGAGAGCGGCGCGAACTCCGAGCTCGCGCGCACGTCCTGCCGCGAGCGACAACAGAAGTCCCGCGACGTTCGTGCAGCACGCGCACACGACGAGCAGAACCGCGCCCATCAGCAGCAAAAGATAGGGCCGGTATGCTCCTGCCTCCGCTTGACGCAACGTCAGCACGCGGTGCTCGAACTCACCGTTGGTCTCGGGGTTCTCACGCGCCAGCTGAAGGCTGACAGTCGCCACTTCCTGACGGCTGCGGTCGAGGCTTCCGGCACTCTCGAGGCGCCCGATCGTGCGGTACAGGAGACGTGCGGAGCGATTCTCTGGAGTCGAGCGATCGACGCCGCGGATCTGGAAGAGGCTCTGCAGGGGTACCCACAGATCAGTCGCGGCCGGATGCGCCACTCCCGAAGGCATGACTCCGACGACCTCGAGATCACCCATGGCGGTGCGCAAGGAAGAGCCGACGATGTCCTGTCGTCCCCCGAAGAGCGACTGCCACAAGCCGTAGGAAAGCACGGCCTTGTGCACGTCGCCACCAGGAACGTCCTCGGCCGGTTCGAAGGTTCGGCCCAGAACCGGGGGGACGCCGAGAACGTCGAAGAAGCCCGGTGTCACGTGCGCCACACGCGCCGGGAAGGCCCGGTCTTCCGCACTGAGGTTGATGCGAGACTCGCGGAAAGTGCCGACGTGCTCGAGCGAAGCGACCCGCGACTGCAGGTCGGCGGCGTCGAGATACGAGCAGCCGTAGACGTTGCCCTCCGCCCGAGTCGACACCGTTTGAATCTCGACGATCTCGTTGTCGTCCGGAAAGGGGAATGGACGCAGCAGGACCCCATACCCCAGCGAGAGAACGACGACGGCTGCTGCGGTACCGAGGGCGAGCGTCGACAGCAGCGCAGCCGTCATCACCCTGTTTCTGAAGAAGCTTCTCCACGCGAGGCGAAGGTCCATCCAGAGTTCATTCATCGCTGCATTCCTTTTCGCTCTTCTCGATGTTTGCCTGTGTCCATGATCCGTGACCTGCCGAGGTCCCCTCGCGCCTTCAGAAGTCCAACGACAGGGTCAGTCTCGCCTGCAGAGGCAGACCTGGCGTGACGTTGGTCACCATCGTCCGGCTGCCCCCGAAGAAGTAGTAGTACTCGTTGTCGAGCAGGTTGGTCACCGAGAGATCGACCCGCGTGAGCCACGGCTGCGACGGCTGGTAGCTCACCGCTGCGTTCAGCAGATCGTAGCCACCACCGGAGAACTGATTGTCGACCGTGATCTCGTAGTCGTCGTAGTACTCCCACCAGAGCCGGGCGAGCCACCGATCGGAAAGGCGCTGATCCAAACCGAGATAGGCCTGCGTTTGAGGAACTCCCGTGGGCGCTGTTCCGGAGAGATCGAGCGGCCCGGAGAAGGTGTTCAGGATGAGCTCGTCCCATTCCGGATCGACCCAGCTGCCGCGGACGTCGACCGCCGTTCTGCTCGTGGCACGCCAACGGAGTGACAGCTCCACTCCCTGGCTCGAGTACCGCTGGCCGGTCGTGGCGATCGTCGGGGGAATGGTGAAGTCGTTGGCAGCCTCTGGGTTGTTGACGAAGATCAGACGATCCCGCTGATCGAGATCGAAAATCGCCGTGTTCAGATCGAGCTTGCCGTTCGCCAGGACGGCCTTCCAACCGAGCTCGTAGCTGCGCAGGGTCGTCGGTCGCGTGTCGCGAATGTAGCGGCTCGGATCCCACTGCCAGATCGGGCCGAAGTTCGAGTTGAAACCCTCGCCGAAAGCGAAGTACAACGACTGGTTCGTGCTCGGCGCGAAGGAAATCGAGACCTTGGGAGCGACGTTGTCCTCGTCGACGTCGACCTCCGGCTGGACCTGGAAGAACTCTCCGGTCACCAGACGCGTCTGCCGCTCGAAGCGGTCGTAGCGTGCGCCCAGCGTGACCGCCCAGCGATCGCCGAGATCGAACTCCGCCTGGAGAAACGCGGCCGAGAACGTGTTGTCGGTATCGCCGGAAAGGTTGTGCTGCCCCTCGACGAAACAGGGATGATCGGCGTTGAGCACCCTTCCGGTAGCAAGCTCGATCTCGATCAGGTAGAAGGCAAATCCACACTCGAAGGTGAAGCCGAACTGACCGGTCCAACGATCGGTCTCCACCAGACTCGCTCGCTCGTAGCTGCCGCCGGCCAGGAGCCTCACGCGGTCGCTCGACCAGCTCACCTGCCCATCGACGAACGCAACCTCGGCCTCCCCCTCGGCGTCGAAGCCGTTGACGGCCATCACACCGCGCTCGGGATCGAAGCCGAAGAAGTCGTAGAAGTCGAGCACGTCGGTCGTCGAACGGTCACGGTAGTGAACGGTGAAATCCGTCTGCAAATCGGCCGACGGCAGGTACTGAAGGCGCGCCGTAGCCATCGTGCTCGAGGTATCGGTGAAAATTTCTCGTGAGCCGTTGAAGCCACGGCGACCGCCATTGATCTCGACGATCGTGCCGTCGGCGAGCGTCGGAATCACGCTGCCCAGTTCGAACTCGCGATCGTAGTAGTTGCCAAAGACGTTCAGCTGAAGGCCCTCGGCGAGTTGGAAGATTCCACGACCGAAGAGCGTCAGACGGTCTTGCCCAAGGCTTTCGCGCCAGCCGTCCGTCGTGGTTCCGTCGGTACTCAGAAAAAGGCTGTGCTCACCCACCGTCCGTCCGAGATTGAACTGGCCGCGCACGAAATCCTCGGAGCCACCAGAGAGTCGGAGCGTGGTCCGCTGACCGGCATCGAGGAGCCGATAATTGATCGCTCCGCCGAGTGCCCCTCGTCCGTAGAGCACCGAAACCGGCCCTCGCACGAGCTCCATCTCGCCAACGGCGGCGTAGGGAATCTCGGTCATCAGGACCTCTTCGTCCGGGCCCACGAACGGCACGCCGTCGAGCAGTGCAAGGAACGTGTCGTTGCCGTGATTCCCGACGACGCCACGAATGTTGATAAAGAGGAACGAGTCGTTGTCGCCCTCGCCGCGACGAAAGAAGAGACCGGGTTGGCCGCGGAGCTCGTCGGCAGCGACCTGGAACCCGCCGCGGTCGAGCTCTTCCATGTCGATTGGGGTGACGTGAGCAGGAACCTCCAGCAAGCGTTGTTCACCGCGGTTCGCCGTGACGACGACGGCTTCGGAGAAGCTCGCCCGCTCTTCCGTTTCCTGCTCCGAGGCCGGCTCGTTCTCGGTCGCCAGAGCCGTCGTTGTCAGCATCAGAGCGAGGGTCGCGAGCAGGAGTCCCCCCCGTGCCTCGAAGCGTCGGGGCGTCCCCCGCTTTGCACCTTCTTCGTCTTTCACCCGCCCGCCTCTCAAACACCACTGATTCCTGGCCGACAGGGCCTTCCGCTCTGCGGAAGTGATCACTCTCGTCTTCATCACGTCTCTCCCTCGCGCCGACTCACCCGGCCGACGCGGTACCGTCTCGGCGCGCCGAGCGCGCCCGTCTTCCGCGGCAACTCCTCGAGAGAACCTCCCCGTGAGGGCGGCTTCTCCTCATTCCTGCATTGCGGCACCGCTCAGAGCGCAAGCGCTCGGACAGTGGCCGACGAAACCGCTACCCGGTGATCGAGCAACGAACCGCAGGCACGCCGTCGGCGGGCGCTCACAGTCCGTTGAAAGGCGGCACCGAGTGCGGCGTCAAAGGACGATGGGAGGCCCGCGGATGAGCTCGAAGGCCGAGCGGTTCTGCTGAACCTTTCCCTGGCGACCGTAGGAGCACAGTCGACCCACTTGGGCCAGACGGCCGACGAGCTGTACGGGATCGCACCGCAGCGTCGCGGACGCCCCCTGCAAGCAGGCAGGGCAGTGCTCCGACTCGTCTTTCGACTCGTCTCCGGATCCCGAGCCCTCGCCAGTCTTGCAGTCGTGACCCTCGACGGCCCCATGGCCATGCACGAGTCCGAACTCGTCCGACAGTCCTCGAGGGTGCGCGTGATCGTGAATCAGAGCATGCGGCGGTCCCAGCAGAGCAAGGCCGAGACAGAGACTGAGGACGCGGCAGGCGACGCTGCGCACTGCGATTTCAGAGGTCTTGCACCTCCGAAGCCAGCCGATCCATCTCGGATTCATACGAGATCGATAGCACAGCGCTACAAAAGGGGTCAACGAACCAGGGGCGAACCGCGGCGCCTCACCGACGCAGGGCGCAGGCCTCACTTCGGGGAAGCGTCGCGCGCCGCTCTCCGTTGGGGTCTAGCCCTGAACTGCTCCACTGGTGACCCGCCGCCCACGCCGGTACAGACTAGGACGATGAAAATCGGCATCAACGGCACCGGACTCGTTCGCACATCGTCTGTCCCGAGGATCCAGGAGGACGCCACCGCCGCCCAGGATGACGGCTTCTCGAGTTACTGGCTGGCTGAGCACCCCGTCGGCGGACTCGACGCTCTGACGACGCTTGCCGCCGTGGGCCCGGTCGCCCCCGAGCTGGAGCTCGGTACGGCCATCGTTCCCACCTGGCCTCGCCACCCGATGGCTCTTGCCGGCCAGGCGCTGACGGCGCATCAGCAGATGAAGCACCGGCTGGTTCTCGGCATCGGACTGTCTCACCGCGTCATGCTGGAGCAACTCGGGCTCGAAATGACCAAGCCCATCCGACACCTGCGCGAGTTTCTCGAGATCCTGATGCCTCTCCTCGAGGAAGGCGCCGTGGACTTTCGCGGAGAGATGCTCCGCTGCAGCGCCGAGCTCTTTCAGAAGCCCGACACACCGCCCCAGGTCGTCGTTGCAGCGCTCGGACCTCAGGCCCTCCGCGTTGCTGGCCGGCTCGCCGGGGGCACCATCCTGGCCTGGGTGGGTCCCAAGACGATCCGGGAGCACATCGTGCCGACGATCACCGCGGCCGCCTCCGAGGCGGGTCGCGACGAATCGCCCAGGATCGTAGCGACTCTCCCGGTAACGGTGACCGACGACCCAGACGCAGCACGCGAGTTCGGAGCGCAGATTTTCTCGATGTACGGCGAGCTACCGAGCTACCGGGCGATGCTCGATCGCGAAGGCGTCAAGGGTCCGTCGGACCTGCAAATCGCGGGCTCGGAGGACGCCGTACTCGAAGCACTCGAAGGACTTCGAGCAGCGGGGGTCACCGACTTCGCAGCCAGCGAGTTCGGGCGCGGCGAGGATCTCGCGCGCACCCGCGAGCTCCTGCGTCAAGTCGCGAAGGAATCCGAGGCGTGAGCTCGAGCAGGCCTTGTTTCGCCTGTGCCCAGGGCCGCTTCAGTGCACTGCCGAGGCTCGAGCGGGCCATGAGGAGCGACGGGCAAATCCTCGACCGCCCTCTCAGCAAAGAGCGCTGCGGCGACTGCGGTCTCGTGCGCCATGAGCACCCCATCGGTCGCCAGAGCGTCGACGCTCTCTACGGGGAGGACTACAGACTGCCCTCCCTCGCGGCAGCGGAAGACGAGGCGCGAGCGGCGGTCTACTTCGAAGTCATCCGCTCCGCGCTGAACGCCGAGGCTCTCCCCCGAACCGCGCTCGACGTGGGAAGCGGATCGGGCAGCTTGGCGCGACGCATCGGAAGGGACCTCGTGACCGACCGTGTCGTCGGTATCGACCCTGCAGGCCCCCAAGAGGTGCAGGGCAACGTGACGCTCCTGAGGGGCGGACTCGAAGAACATCAAGGACGGCTCGACCGCTTCGATCTCATCGTCAGCATCAACACGCTGGAGCACGTCGCGGAACCGGTCTCAGCTCTACGTCAAATGGAGGACCTTCTGACAGACGAAGGCACGCTCGTCCTCGTCTGTCCCTCGGCTTCTCCGCCCAACGTCGAGCTTCTCTTTTTCGACCACTTGTGGAGCTTTACCTCCGAAGCACTGATCGCCGTCGCAACGGCAGGCGAGCTCACTCTCCGCAGCGCAGAGCCTCTTCCCGTGTCCGTGGGCCAGTTTCAGAGGGTCGTCCTCGATCGAGGGAAGCGCAAGACGACGGAAGCGCCACTCGCTGGGAGACCGGGAAAGCCGGTCGACAGCAAAACCGACGCGTATCTCGAGAGCTGGCAGGAACTCGATCGAAATCTCTTGAGTCGCTGTGCATCCGATCAACTCGAGATCTTCGGAGCCGGGCAGATGGCGGCCCTCCTTCGCTGCTACGCACCAGGAGTCTGGTCGCGGTGTGTCGGCCTGCTCATGGACGAACCCGAAGAGAGCTGGGGGCTGGGCCAGGTCGAGCGCTTGCCAACCTCACTGTCGCCGGACCTGCCGATTGTCGTTGGCACCCATCCGCGCCATCATCTTGCGGTCGCCGAGCGCGTTCGGGCGCTCGGCGGTCGAGCCGTACGCTTCGATGATCTGATCGAACGTTGAGCGCTCGCAGAAAGGACATCGATGACCTCCCCGATCCCAGAGAAGTTCTACGGAGTGCACCATCGCAACGAAGTGCACTCAGCGATCGACCGAGCAGCAGAGGAGCTCGACACTCTCGGTTACACCGTCATCGACAGCGGCCTGTCGGACGATGAGCTCGATGACCTCTCTCTGCGCTTCGGCGCCGCTCGCGCCGAAGCCGAAGAGTCCTTGGGAGGCCGGGAGCGGCTCGTCGCCTTGGACGAGCACAATACGCTGCGCTGCCCGCTCAAGTACGACCGCGCCTTTCTCGCCCTGGCGATGAATCCGAAGATTCGCGAGCTCGCCGAAAGAACGATCGGTCCCTACGTCGTGCTTTCCCAACAGAACGGCATCATCAATCCAGGCTCGAAGGAACGCTACAACCAGGGGCTCTGGCACCGCGACCTTCCCTACCAGCACGTGCAGCTTTCCAGACCCTTGGCGCTCAACGCGCTCTTCTGCCTCGACGACTTCACGACCGACAACGGCACCACGTTCGTCTTGCCCGCGACGCACAAGCAGGAGAACTTCCCCTCGGAGGGCTTCGTGGCCCGACACGCGGTTCAGGTGCCCGCTCAGCGCGGCTCCTTCCTGGTGCTGGACGCGATGATCTATCACTCCGGCGGAGTGAACTGCACCGAGACGGAGCGACGCGGAGTGAATCACGTCTTGACGGCACCGGTCTTCAAGCCTCAGATCAGCCTGCCGGGCGAGCTCGGAGAGGACTTTCCGCAGTCCGAGGACGAGCGGCGCTACCTCGGCTACGAGGTCGAGACGCCCTCCTCCATCGAGTCTTACCTTCGCAGCCGCGAGAGCAAGCGCTGACGGCTCCAAAGGCGAAGCGGGAGCGTTGCCTTTCGGCTTTGTTAGCCTGACGCCAGAGCGCACAACCGCCCGCCGTCGAGCCTGCGCTCGGCGGGGCGTCTTCGGGAGACGTACCGACATGATCGAAGCTCGCAAACGCTTCGCGGCACTCGCCGTGCTCGTTCTTGCTCTGACCGCCTGTTCTGACGAGCCGGCGCCCCTCGCCGCGCCCGAACCGCAGCCCAGCCCGCTCGACGTCTACGTCGCCGCGCCGGACGACGCCTACACGTGGGAGGTCGTGTCCGAGACGCCTGGCGAGGGCTACACGACCTTCGTCATCGATCTGACTTCGCAGAGCTGGCTGACCGAGGACGAGGTCGACCGCACGCTTTGGAAGCACTGGCTGACAATCGTTCGCCCCGACGAGATTCGCTCCTCGCATGGACTTCTGTTCATCGGCGGCGGTGCCAACGGGCGCGAAGCGCCGACGGCGGCGAACCCCCTCCTCGTCGGCCCGGCACTCGCCACCGGGACGGTCACAGCCGAGCTGGGTCAGATCCCCAACCAGCCAATCTCGTTCGTCGGAGACGACTTTGGGCCGCGAGTCGAAGACCAGCTGATCGCCTACGGCTGGGACAAGTACCTGCGCTCGCCCGAGCGCTCCTCCGCCGAGCCTCCGGCCGACGGCATCGGTTCAGCGAAGTGGCTCGCACGCCTGCCCATGACGAAGGGCGCCGTCCGTGCACTCGACACGATCACCGCCTTCATGGCCAGCGAGGCGGGCGGCGGGGCGACCGTCGACCAGTTCGTGGTCTCAGGCGGCTCCAAGCGCGGCTGGACGACCTGGACGACCGCCGTGGTCGACGAGCGCGTCATCGCCATCGCGCCGATCGTCATCGACATGCTCAACTCCGTTCCGTCGTTCGAGCATCACTACGCCGCCTACGGCTTTTGGGCTCCCGCCGTCGGTGACTACGAACGCGAGGGCATCATGGAATGGATGCGTACCCCCGAGTACGACGAACTGCTCGCGGTCACCGAGCCTTTCTCCTACCTCGATCGGCTGACTCTGCCGAAGATGATCATCAACGCCTCGGGCGACCAGTTCTTCCTACCCGACTCATGGCAGTTCTATTGGGACGAGCTGCAGGGTGAAAAACACCTTCGCTACGTCGCCAACGCCGATCACTCTCTGGATGGGTCCGACGCGGGCGTGACGCTGGGTGCTTTCTATGCCTCGGTCGTCGCCGGGACCGCGCGCCCCGACTACTCGTGGCAGCAAGAGGGCGACCAGCTCGTCGTGCAGATCGACGCAGCGAACCCTCCGAGCTCGATCCAGCTGTGGACGGCAACCAACGAGGCGGCCCGCGATTTCCGCGTCGAGACGTTCGGTGAGAACTGGCTGAGTACGGAGCTGAACGCCGACGAAGGTGGACGCGTCGCGGTGCCGCTGGCCCCACCGGCCAACGGCTGGACCGCCCGCTTTGTCGAGCTGACCTACGGCGAGCCTCCAGCGGAGCTGAAGGTGACCACTGGGATCTTCGTCTCGCCGCTGTCGCTTCCCTTCGAAGTGCCCGCCCGCGTCGCCGCTGCCGGCTGAGATAATCGAACTTTTACAAGTTTTACAAGTTTCAGGTAGACTGAGACCGCGAAGGCTCGACGCCTCGCGCGCTCTCTCATGGAAGTCCTCTGCAAACTGACGCAGCGCCTCTTCTGCCCGTGGGCAGAATGGAAGGAGATCGAGGCCAACTTTCTGCGCGACGGGCAGCATCGAACGGTCTGGCTGGAGCGGCGAATCTGCCAACGCTGTGGCGCCAGCGAGGAACGGCCGGCCCGCTCCGCCGAGCTTCGACGCAGCGCCTGAAATCAGAACGTCGGGAATGCTCAGAAGCAGCCGGTCCTCGCGGTATCCTCGCGCGATGTCGCCCCGTGTTGCCCCCGTCGTACTCTTCTCCGGGCTCGTTCTGGCCGCCTGCGATGGCAGCAGCTCTCCGGCCAACGAGGACGTCCTCCCCGAAGGTCGTTGGCACTTGGCACCACGCGAAGCCGCCGACCCGCTGCAGGACGTGTCGGAACAAGAGAGGGCCCAGCTGCTCTCCATGCCCTACCTTTCCGGGAGCGTGCGCGCCGGCGACGGTGATCAGGGAGTCATCGCTTGGGCTCCGGAGTACAGCTGGGGCTCCCACAACCTGTACACGTCGGGGCACGGTCCGGACGTACTCCTCATGCGCAGCGACGGCACGCACGTGCACCGCTGGCGGCTACCGTTCGAGCGCGCCTTTCCCGACCGCCCGACCTCTGTCGAGACGACCTTCTTTCGTAGAGCTCACCTGCTCCCCGGCGGAGATCTGATCGCGATCTATCAGGGCGGCGGACTGGTACGGCTCGACGCCGAGGCCGACATCGTCTGGAAGGTCGCCGGTGGCTTCTTCAACGACTTCTTCGTCGAGGGCGACGAGTCGATCTGGGCGCTGACCAAGACGGCGCGACGCATCAGCGCAGTGAACCCGGACGAAGACGTGCTGGAGGACGAGTTGGTCCATCTCAGCGCCGACGGCCAGCTCCTCGAGACATATTCCATTCTCGACATGCTCCTCCGCCTGCCGTTCGAGAACTTCCCGCAAGGCATCGGAGACGTGCTCCACTCGAACACCGTCCAGGTGCTGGACGCGCAGCGCCACGAACCCTTCGAACCCGGTCAGGTTCTGCTGTCGATGCGCGAGATTTCGACCCTCGCCGTCGCCGATCTGCCGAGTCGCTCGATCGTCTGGGCCAAGAGCGGTCCCTGGAAACGTCAACACGAGCCGGTGCTGACGCAGCGCGAAAGCCTCCTGCTCTTCGACAACCAGGGCGGAGACGACGGTCGGGCGCGCCTGCTCGAGATCGACGCGCGCACCAGCGAGACTCTCTCGGAGACGCCGGGGTTCTACTCCCCCGAAGCGGGAACCGTCGCCGAGCTACCCAACGGCAACCTTCTGGTGACCGAGTCCGAGAGCGGCAGGGCGGTCGAGATCACGCCTGCAGGAGAAATCGCCTGGGAGTTTCGTAGCCCCCACCGCGCAGGACGCAACGACGAACTCGTCGCAACGCTGTTCGAAGTCGTTCGGCTCGAAGCATCTCAGGTGGGTGCACTCGACCCCGGCGACGTCCGCTGAACGGGGTTCTCAACGAGACCAGGGGGCGTCAGGCGACGTGAATGTCGCGAGAGACGAAGCGCCAGAAGGCGGCGCCCGTTCCGACGGCACCGACGAGGAGCAGCACGGCCAGGTGACCCCAGAGCGGCCCACCCGCCTCGAGGGTCGGCTGCGGCTGGTGGTAGTTGAAGATCGAGACGATGCGGAGTGCCTCGACCTTGGGCCACAGGGAACCGAGGAGGTTTGCGAAGAACGAAACCACGAGGAAGCCGAGAGACCGCGCGATGGCAGCGCCGCGCTCAGAGCTCGCCGCGGAGATCCACAGCGCGACGCCGCTGGCCGAGAAGTAGAGCGCCCAGAGGTTGAAGGTCACCCAGAGAAAACCGGACCAGCGTTCCGGAAGTCCGATCTCGCCGTAGATCAGCCCACCTCGAAGCGAGACGAGAACGGCGATGCAGAGCACGATCAGCTGCAGTTGGATGGCAGCGAAGGAGACGGCGACGACGATCCAACGCGGTACCGGGTACGAGAGCAGCAGATCGACGGTTCCATCGTCGATCTCGGCCGCCATCGCCCGACTCGACGAAGCGATGACGATGGAGGCCAACACGACGAGCATGACCGGATGTACGAAGAGCGTCACCAACCAAGTCTCCAGGGGCGACAGTCCACCGAGCGCGCCCCCGAAGAGTCCCGCCAGGATCTCCGGCGAGACTCTCGACATCATCTGGCTGCTCATGTCTCCAAAGGTCTTGAAGAGATATCCTCCGAGCGCGAAAAGAACGCTCAGCAGCAGCAGCGAGAAGGCCAGCGCTCCGGCCTGCTCGCGCAGCGTCTTCGCCAGCAGTGTCGTAAAAACCCTCACGCTGCGCTCCGGGGAGCCGTCCGGTAGAGCTCGAGGAAGACCTCCTCGAGCGACAGCGGCTCGATGCGCAGCTTGTCTAGGGAGTGCCCGGCGAGCAGCGCCAGGATCTTCGACTCGTCGCCTCGGGACGTGAACGACAGCTCGCTCGGATCGTCGCCGGGCTCGTAGCCCGCCTTGCGCAGAGCAACGCGGAGCGGATCGATGTCCGGGGCGCGGACGCGGACGCGAAAGATGTCCAGCTCAGCCATGCCTTCGACCGCCTCCAGGCGCAGCAGCTGACCGTCACGAATCAATGCGACGCGGTCACAGATCTTCTGGACCTCGGACAAAACGTGGGAAGAGAAGAAGATCGTCGCGCCCGCGTCCCGCAGTTCCGAGAGGAGGACCAGAACCTCGTCCTGAACGAGCGGGTCGAGGGCGGAGGTCGGCTCGTCGAGGATGATGAGATCCGGACGGTGCATGACCGCCTGCACGATACCGAGCTTCTGACGCATGCCTTTCGAGTAGCCCTTGATGCGACGCCCCAGCGGCAGTCCGAGCCGCTCCGCAAGCGCCTCGTAGTCGCAGTGTTCACCCCGCAGTTTGGCCAGCAGCTGAAGCTGAGCGCGCCCCGTCAGCTGCGTGTAGAAACGAGCGTCTCCCGGCAGATAGCCGCAGCGTCGACGCACCGCCAGAGAGTCCGCCCAGCAATCGAGGCCAAAGATCCGCGCGTTGCCGGAGGTAGCCTGCAGGAGTCCGAGGAGGATTCGGATCGTCGTCGACTTGCCGGCGCCGTTGGGGCCGAGGAAGCCGAAGATCTCTCCAGGACTCAGCCTCAGGTCGAGCCGATCGAGAGCCTTGTGTTCGCCGGCTCGGGAGGCGTAGGTCTTGCTCAGCGCTTCGACCTCGAGGATCTCTTCCGAGAGAGACTCAGTGCGCGAAATGAGACACCGCCTCCGAGGTTCAGCGCGCGGCGGCGGTCCGGAACGTGTCGACGAACTCGTCCGGTGTCATCATCCGCGGCTTGCCCTGATCGAGCTTCATGCGATCGATCCGCGAGAGCGTCTTCGATGCGCCGCTGTGTACGAAGAGCGCGGGATAGCCGTTGACACCGTACATATTGGCGAGGCGTCGCTCGGCGGGGCCATTCTCAGGATTGATGCGAACCACGATCAGGTCCTTGAGAGCGTCGTTGACGCCGTCGTCGGTCAGCAGCTCGGTCTCGAACTGCCGACAGAAGCCGCACCAGTCCGCGTAGAAATACACGAGCATGGGACGGCCCTCGTTACGCTGGATGCCGATGGCCTGGTTCATGCCCGGGGCCTGGGCGTGCCAGCCCTCGAAGTCGGGTCGCTCCTGCGCCAGGAGCACGGAAGACAGCAAAAGCAGGAGGGCGACGATCGTGAGGAGCGAGACGCCCCGGAGTGCGGACGAAGGGATGCGAGAGCTGGAGAGCATTTGGTTCACCTCGGGCCAGTGAAGAAATCGGACTCGATACAAGGGACCCCGAGACGCGGAGGTGGTTACCTCTCAGGGGGATCTACGCTGCAAGTGAGGGGATCGGATTCCGCAGCGCTGAAGGAAGGGAGGCGCTCGTTGCGCGGCTCTGGATCCTATCGGACTCTCGAAGCGACCGGACTTCGGACCGAACTAGTTGGGTTGTTCGAGCGGCGCCTCGTAAGGCAGGAGCGGTCGCGTGCGACAGAGCCGACGCTCAGCCTCGTCGATCAGCTCGCGGAGGCCGGTGCGCGCGACGGCGCTCGTCGCAACACCGTCGTGGCGGCGCACGAGGGCAGCGACCTGATCTTCCGGCAACAAGTCGGCCTTGTTCAGCGCGACGAGTTGGTCGATCTCGCCGAGATCGAGTTCGTCGAGCAGCGCATCGACCGCATCCTTCTTGGCTTCGAGCAGCGGATCGGCAGCGTCGAGAACGTGCAGGAGGAGGTCGGCGTCGGCCAGCTCTTCCAGCGTTGCGCGAAACGCCGTCAACAGATCCGGCGGTAGATCGGCGATGAAACCGACGGTGTCGGTGATGACGACCTCTCCTTCGCTCGGGAAGCGGAGGCGTCGACTCGTCGGGTCGAGGGTCATGAACAGCTTGTCCTCTGCTTCGACCTCGCTGTTCGTCATTGCGTTCAGCAAGGTGCTCTTACCAGCGTTGGTGTAACCAACGATCGACAGGATCGGCAGGTAGCTCTCGCGGCGGCGACGACGGCGAACGTCCCGCTGCTTCGAGAGCTTCTCGATCTGCACCTCGAGGCTGCGGATACGGTCGCGGACGCGGCGGCGCCCGACCTCGAGCACCGTCTCACCCGGACCGCGACCGCCGATGCCGCCCGCAAGCCGCGAGAGACCGGCGTCCTTCTCGGTGAGACGCGGCAGCGAGTACTTGAGCTGCGCCAGCTCGACCTGAAGCTTGCCGTCGCGGCTCTTGGCGCGCTGCGCGAAGACGTCGAGGATCAGCTGCGTGCGATCGATCGCCTTCAATCCGGTGGCGTCTTCGAAAGCCCGCGACTGCGCCGGTTTGAGATCGATGTCGAAGATGGCAACGTCGCTCCCCGTGCGCATGCCTTCGAGCACGATGTCGGTGAGCTTGCCCGGCCCGACGACGGTTCTGGGGTGGATCCGCGAGCGCTTCTGTCGCACCGTGCCCCCGATGTCGAGACCGGCGCTACGCACCAACTCGACGGTCTCAGCGAAGCGCTGGTCGTCAGGCGTCACCCCGAGAACCAGAGCGCGCTCGCGATCGGCACGGCCCGCGCGGCCTCGGGTCAGGCGACTCAGCTCCTCTTCCAAGGCTCGCATCGTCGCATCGACGTCGAGATCGAGCGCAAAGATGTCCCTCGCCTCGACGCGAACGAACGGCTCGACGACCTCGTCTTCGTCGTCCGCGGCGATCGAGCTCGGATCGACGTAAGCGACTTCGACGCGTCCGGCGTCGCCTTCCTTCGTCGCTTCGATCATCGCCACCATGTCGAGACGCAGGAGAGCGAGGTCGTTGAGGTCGTCCTTGCTCAGCGCCTCGCCGTTGAGATGGGTGTGCACGAGCCGCAGACCGCGGAAACGCCCCGGCCCGCCGCGCAAGCGACCGATGTCAGGCAGCATCAGCTGGCGCGCATCGCCGACGATGACACGACGAACGGCGCCCTGACGGTTGACCAGAACGCCGACCTGACGAGAGATCTCTCGAGAAATCTGCGCGAGGTGGCGCACCAATTCGGGCGACGCCACTTCCTGAGGCGCCATCTTGCGGCGGAAGGTGCGCTCGAGAGTTCGTCGCTGAGAAGACTTGAGTCCGTGAGTGTTGCCGTCGAGCTGTGAGATGGCCTGCTCCGCTGCCTGCAGCGTGCGGGATGCGCGCCGAGTCTCAGGACTCTGCGTTACTGGATGAACCTTTGCAAGTCCCTGCCCGGGCGCCCACGGAGGCGCTGGCTCTGGCTTCGTGAGCAGCGAATTGATAGCCTCCCAGTCGATGGAGGCGCTGCCGCGCACTGAGCGCCGAAAGCCCTGATTCTGCAGGACTTGCCTTCACACAGCTTTCCGGCCGGACGTCACCACGCGTCGAAAGGACGCGGAAGGAGCAGCGAGACGCACTCAGCTGCTTTCCCTGCCCTCGATGCGACGACGACCAGCCTCCCGAACCGGGGTCCCAGCCCCACCGAACGAACACAACCCGACCGAGCCGCCGATTCGCCTTACACGGCAGCGCGCGGCTCGAGGTCGATCCACATCAAAGACCATGACTCGCCCGGAACGGACCGACATCTCCGCGCCCTGCCACCCCGGCAGCGCCGCCGTCGACGCGACCGTTCGCGAGCATGGACAACGCCGAATTCCCCACCGCGAAGGGTCATTCTCCACGCGGCCTATCTCTCACTGCCTCGACGGCCTCGCGCCGTGCGAAGGGGTGTGATGGTCGACGCCGAGACGACTGCGGTGCGCGAAGCGGCAGAGAGGTTCCTCCGTGACCCGTCGAATGCTGATCAATGCGCAGGATCGCGCAGAGCTGAGAGTTGCCCTAGCCAATGACAAGGTCCTCGACGACTACAAAGTCGACGTCGCCGAACGCGGCCTGACCCGCGGCAACATCTACTTCGGCTACATCGCCAACATCCAACCGTCGCTGAACGCCGCCTTCATCGACTACGGCGCCGAGCGCCACGGTTTTCTAGCCATCCAGGACGTCGTGCCCGACGCCTACTACAAAGAGGCACAGGGCAAGCGACCCAAGATCGAAGACGTCCTCGAGAAGGGGCGCCCGATCGTCGTACAGGTCACCCGCGAGCCGGAAGGCTCCAAGGGCGCCGCGCTGACGACCAACCTGAGCCTCGCGGGGCGCTACCTCGTCCTGATGCCCTTCGATCGCACGCGCGGAATCTCCCGCAAGGTGCAGTCGGACGATCAGCGCGACGAGCTCCTCGATCTGGTCGACAGTCTCGACATTCCGGACGACTGCGGCGTCATCGTTCGCACCAACGCACTCGGCCAGAACAAGACGGCACTCAACCGCGACCTGCGAGCCCTGCTGCGCCTTTGGAAGCGCATCGGCACGGAGGCGCGCAGCTCCAAGCAGACCAAGCTGCTCTACAGCGATCAGGACATCGTGCTCCAGGCGCTGCGCGACTTCCTCGACAACGAGGTCGAAGAGGTGCTCGTCGATGACGATGCCGCCTTCGAAAAGGCGCAGGAGTACATGAAGGCGTTCATGCCACGCAGCAAAACGACGCTGACGCGCTACTCCGGCCGCGCCCCGATCTTCTCGACGCTCAACCTGGAGCCACAGATCGAGGGGATTTACGAACGCAGCGTCAAACTGCCGTCCGGCGGCTCGATCGTCATCGATCCGACGGAGGCTCTCGTAGCAATCGACGTCAACTCAGGGCGAGCAACCCAGGCCTCGAGCCAGGAAGAGACAGCCGTCAAGACCAACGTCGAAGCCGCCGCCGAGGTCGCCCGTCAACTGCGGCTGCGCGACATCGGCGGCCTGATCGTCGTCGACTTCATCGACATGCGCAGCCGACGCAACCAGCGCAAGGTCGAGAAGCAGCTCCGTGATTCGATGAAGGTCGACCGCGCTCGCTTCAGCCTCGGGAAGATCAGCGCAAACGGCTTGCTCGAAATCAATCGCCAACGGCTGCATCAGGCGATCCAGCTCCGCACGCATCGCAGTTGCCCCACCTGTTCCGGAACCGGGCGGGTCGCCAGCCCTGAGATCGTCGCACTGCACCTGCTGCGCGAGATCGAGGCCCGCGCCGCTGCGGGCTTCATGAAGGGCGTCAGCGTTGGACTGCATCCGGAGCTCGCAGACTTCATCCAGAACCAGCGGCGGCGCGAGATCATGCGCCTCGTCGACGAGTTCGACATCGACATCGAGATCGTTGCCTCACCGAAGCTCGAACGACCCGAGAAGGACATTTCGTGGTTCGCCAAGGACCGCGCCGAAATCCAGCGCCTCGAGAAAGAGAAGGCCGAAGAGCGCAAGGTGGAAGAAGAAGCGCGGGCCGCGGCCTCGATCGGCTTCCACGACGAGGAGATCGAGGTCGTTGAGCCGGCGGATGAAGAGGACGACGAAGGAACCCGCCGCAAACGCTCCCGTCGCCGTCGCGGCGGGCGGCGTCGCAAGAAGCGCAAGGCTGACGGCGAAGAGACTCAAGAGAAGCGCGCCGCGCAGGAGGAGGCTCCCGAAGACTCCGGCGACGACGCACAAGACGAGGCATCCGACGACGACCGCGACGCGGTGCGCCGCAAGCGGCGTCGCCGTCGTCCGCGCCGACGTCGCCGCGCCGCTGGTGAGGACGCGCCCGAGGGCGAGGAGACGAGCGAGGCACCGGACACCGGCGAGAGCGACGGTGAGGCCGCAGCCCGCCCCGCACGTCCGCGTCGCCGCCGCCGCGCCGCCAGCGACGAAACGTCCGCGGGCGAAGAGGCCTCCGAAGCCCTCGAAAGCGGTGACGCAGCCGAGGCCGAGACCGCCCCGCGGCGTCCCCGTCGCCGTCGTCGAGCCGCGAGCGCGGACGACTCCGGCGGCGAAGAGGCGCCCTCCTCATCCGACGGCGACGCCGAGACCGAGACGGACGCCCCGCGGCGACCTCGCGCTCGACGTTCCAGGAAGGCCAGCGAATCCGAGGACGCTTCCGCAAAGGACGGCGCCCTGACCCAAGCCGAGGCGAAGGCGTCTGGCGAGGGATCCAGCGACGACGGCGGCGAGGATGCGAAGGCCGAACGACCCCGTCGAAAGCGGCCGTCACGGACCCGCAAGGCCAAGGCAGAGACCGACGGCGAAAGCGCGTCAGAGGCGGCCGCGGCCCCTCCTGCAGAGCCTCCTCCGGCTCCCGAGGCCAATCAGGAGTCCTGATCTGCACCACGTCGGCGCAAGCCCCTGCACTTCAGGGACTTGCGTCGACTGACCGAGCCCCCTTTGCGATTTGACATCGTGCCCGAGGAACTCTAAGAATCGTCGCAGAGTTCTGCCGCGCTCGAGAGGGTTCGGCGGCGGTCACCGGAGCACAAAGGGGCGGCTTCGTGGCCGGACGGGGTGGGACCCGTCGTTCGTTCATGAGCCCGTAAAGGAGGTGGTCTAGTGAGTATTCTCAAGCGCTTGACGGAGGTGGCGATTCCTGTCAGCTGAAGGCGCCGGATTCCCGGCCCCTCCAGCGAATGGGGTCCACGGTTCCGACCGCTGAGCCTTCATTCGCGAGGGACGAACGAAAGCCTGGGCTTCGAGCTCATCGTTCGTCCCGGTGGCGTCTAGGGTTCGTTGCCAAGACCAGCGCTGCTGGCCGGCAACTGAACGACGACTCCTCAACCGCCGAATTCGCGGCGGCTGCAGGAAGTCCCCACGCCCACTCAGTCAAGCCTAGACCTGAACCATCAGGTCACTGAGCCCCGCACCGCACCCGCGGTCGCGGGGCTCTTTCACGTTCAGGCCAGCCTTCGCCGCACGTCGTCAGCCAGCGCCGTCGTCATCGAGAGCGGCACGTGCTCGCTCGACGCTCTCCTCGAGCTCAGGGTGCAGCCGAACGGGAAACGGCTGCGGGTTCTCGAGGCTTCGGACCTCTTCCGGGAGTCGATCGACCTCACTCTTCAGCCGATCGCGCGCCTCCCGCTCCTCCGGCATGGAGAGCACCTCACCGTCTCGGACGAAAGGCTCCAGAAGAGGCTGGCCTCCCACCTCGTCCGCCCCGGGCAGTGACAGATCGTAGAGCGTGTCGTTGCACATCGAGCCGTCGTCGCTCACGCGTCCAACCTGAAGACGTCCAGGTAGAGACGCCTTGCGGGGATCGTCGGTCGCCTTCATCCGGCGGAGCCAGCGGCCGTCGTCGCTTTCGAGCAGGCTGAGCTTGTAGACGCCGTCAATACCGTCGCCAGCGGCGACGATCCTGGTGCCGACGCCCCAGACGTCGATCGGCGCACCCGCTCGGCGCAGCGCCGCGACCGTCAACTCGTCGAGACCGCCGCTGGCGACGATCCGCACTTCGGGAAAGCCCTCGGTGTCGAGCTTCTCCCGCGCCCACAGGCTGAGCTCCAAGAGATCTCCGGAATCGAGGCGCAAGCCGCCCAGCTCTGCGCCTTCGGCCCGCATCTCCCGCGCCACTTGAATGGCGCGCTCCACACCGCGCTGCGTGTCGTAGGTATCGACGAGCAGGACCGAGTTGTGCGGCATCGCCCGGGCGTAAGCGCGGAAGGCCTCGATCTCGTCCTCGAAAGCCATCACCCAGCTGTGAGCGTGAGTGCCGCGCACCGGAATGTCGACGACGCGGCCCGCCATCAGATTGGACGTCGCTCGGCAGCCACCGATCCAGGCAGCCCGAGAGGCGGCAACGCCACCGCCGATGCCGGGAGCGCGACGCAGGCCGAACTCCAGGACCGGCTCACCCTCGGCTGCGACGTGGCAAACGCGAGCCGCCTTGGTCGCAATGGCGCTCGCGTAGTTCACCTGATTGAGCATCAGCGTCTCGAGCATCTGGCACTCGGCCAGTCCTCCTTCGACCCGCAGAACGGGCTCGCCAGGAAAACCGATGGAGCCTTCCGGCATCGCGTCGATCGCCCCCTCGAAGCGGAACCCCTCCAGCCAACGGAGAAACTCGGGCCCGAAGAGCGGGCGCCCTTCGGCACCCTCGAGACTCGCTACGTACTCGAGATCGTCGGTATCGAAGGCCAGCGTATCCACGGCTTCGAGCAGAGGCCCCAAGCCACAGACCGCCATCCACGAGCCGCCGAACGGCGCGCGGCGAAAGGTCAGATGGTAGACGGCACGCCGCTCTGAGCGCCCGCTGCTGACGAAGGCAGAAGCCATGGTCAGCTGATAGAGATCGGTGAGGAGCGACGGGCGGCGTCGATAGAACTGGCTCGGTCGCATGTCAGTTGCGATCCTCTGCCTCGGACCACGCCCCGAGATCCAGGTGCTGATAGAGCGCCCCGTCGGCGAAGCCAAGCGATCGATAGTAGTCGCGGGTACCGATCGCCGAGATGACCGCGAGACCGGCGTAGCCTGCAGCTGCCGCCTCTGCCGCCGCAGCTTCGACGAGCTGTCGACCGAGGCCCTGGTGCTGAGCGCGTCCGCGATGAGCCTTTCCGAGTCCAACCACCGCGCCGTAAACATGCACCTCGCGCAGCAGCGCCTGCCCGTCGAGCTCGTCACAGGGCGCACTCGACGAACCCGGCAGTCGAAGCCGAAGGAAACCGGCCAGCTCGTCATCGTCTCCGACGAACTGCAGGAAGAGCTCCTCGCCCTCGCTGGCCTCGTAGCGGACGACGTCGAGGCGCAGAGCACCCGCCGCAACCGAACGGGCACGCACCTCGCGCGCGCGAATCTCCTGACTACGCAGACCGCGCTCGGCCAGAGCGTTCTCAGCGACCTGCCGGAGGTTCGTGACCTTGTTGCCGACGACGATGTCGGTCCCGGGAATGTCACGAATCACTCTCGTGAGCCGGCAGTAAGGAGGCGTCTCAGAAATGCAGTCGACGAGCAGGTCGGTCAACTCCTCGTGGCCGTAGGGCTGCCAGCGACCGTCATTGTAGTAGGCCATCAACTCCGCCGTTTCGATCAGAGAACAGGGGTAGATCTTGAGCTCGTCGGGCCGAAAGTCGGAATCGGACCAGAGGCGTCGGTAGTCTGCCGCATCGAGCTCGGCCGACGACCCATAGAGGTTCGGCATCCAGTGAGCGTGGATCTTGAAGCCCATCGAGCGCAGGAGTGTCATGGCGCGGCGGGTCGCCGCGACGTCATGTCCTCTGCGGTTGGCCGCGAGTACCTCGTCGCTGAGGCTCTGGTAGCCGATCTGGACCTTGGTCGCGCCGAGCCGGCGCAACCTGAGCACCTCGGACAGGCTGATGTGATCTGGACGCGTCTCGAGGACCAGGCCGACGCAGCGCGCATCGGCCGTTTCGTTGACCCGGTGCGCCCGCTCGAGGTCATCCCAAGTCGCCGACTCGGAGGGAGCCTCTCGCTCGCGAGCGAAGTCGCGGATCACCGCGTTGTACGTGCGCTGCAGCGAGTCGCCCGCGACCACCTCGTCGAGGTCGCGGTAGTCCACAGGAACTGCGGCGCGTACGGGCTCGCCTTCCTCCGCGACGAAGTCGTTCATGGCCTCGAAACAGCGCAGCACGAACCAGCGCTGATACTCCTCCGCATAGAACGACCAGGTGCCGCCGAGAATGATGAGCTCGATCTTGTCGATGCGATGCCCCGTGTTGAAGAACGAGCGCAAACGAGACGCGGTCTGCGCGTAGGGATCGAACTGATGTTCGGCCGCTCTCTGCGCCCCCGGCTCGTCCGAAAGGTAACTCTTCGGCATGCGCACGTCACTCGGGCAGAAGATGCACTTCCCCGGGCATGGAAAGGGCTTGGTGAGCACGGTCACCGGTGCAACGCCGCTCTGAGTGCGTACGGGCTTCATTCGCAGGCGCTCGAGAAAACGCTCGTCGTCCTCCGTCCATGCCGCATCACGTCGAAGATGGCGATAGCCGCGGATCACCTCACTCTTGGAGAAGAAGCCGCTGCCGTCCTTGGGGTAGCGACGCAAGATCTCCTGATACCCGGCAGCGTCGAGGCGGGGGCTGGCTCGGACCTCCGAAACGATCGCTCGAAGCTCGCGCTCGTAGAGCTCCGGGGAGAAGGCGTAGGAGGTGCGCCTCATCGTCCCGCCTCGCAGAGATGTACGTGATCCTCCGAAGCGCCGCGCCAACCGCTGTCGGCCAAGAGCACCTCGACGACCCAACGCCGGTGTTTCGGACCGACGTCTCGAGTCCGCTCGACTCCGTCACTCGAGAACGTCGACACGGGAAACGCTGGGGCATCGAAAGCCTGCTGCCACTGGCCGAAGAGCCCTGCTCCTGCCCGCAGCTGGGCGCAGAGGCCGTCACGACCCTGCGCATGTCGACGTCGCTCGGCGCGCTCGATCTCGTTCGCGACGGTCATCAGATGCGAGGCGAACGCCGAGCTTGCCATGATGAACTCCGCCGCCAGGTCTTCGTCGTCGGCTGGCTGAGCCGCCTCTCCGAACGCGCCCGTTGCTCGGTCACGAAGCCCCTGCGCGAAGAGTGGCTCGCGCTCGTAGCGCTGGTGAAGGCGCGCCATGAAGAGCGAGTAAAAGAGCGGCTCGGCGACGTCTGGCGTGGCGTCAAGCACGGAAAGCTCGAAGTAGAAAGGGCGCTCCACGACGAGGGCTCCGCCAGCAGACCCACCGGGCGGCGAAGCCACGAGGTCTTCTCGTAGCCACAGGCTCGCGGTCTGCAGCCCCGTGCCCTCGAGCTCGCGGCTCTTCGTCGTCCCGAGAATCGCAGGCTGGTAATAGGCGAGCGCGAGGCCCGGCATCGAGTGGCGCCTGAGGGCCAGCGACTCGACGAGAGGCAGCAGCGGATCGAGCGGCAGATGCGCATGCTCCAGCAAGCGCAGGGAGCGACTCTCCGCTTCACCGATCTGGACCGCACCGGCGGGTGAAAGCGCGGCCAACCCCCAGCAGGCCACGGGAAGGAGCAAGACGGCAAGTCTCGGGCCGAAGCGCGCTGTAGACAGTGCAGGCATCCCGCGGATCTTACTGTCTGGGAAGGGGTTCCGCCTCCTGTAGAGTGTTCGGCGTGGCCCCCGATTCAGCACCCGATCCAGAAGCCGAGGCCCGACGCGTCGCCCTGATCACCGGCGGTGGTACGGGGATCGGCCTTGCGGTCGCCAAGGCGCTCCGAAAGCAGGGCTGCAGCATCGCCATCTCGGGTCGCAGGGAGGACGTGCTTCGCGCCGCCGCTCGCGACATCGGAGCCGGCACCCTTGCCGTCGTCGGCGATGTCGCCTCTCCTGCCGACGCGAAGCGCATGGTCCAAGAGACGATCGACAAGTTGGGCGATCTCCACGTTCTGGTGAACAACGCCGCGATCTGGCGCACGGGCCCGATCGAGAGCCTGGACGACGATTCGATCGACCAGCTGATCGACATCGACGTCAAAGGGCCGTTCTACCTCGTACGCCACGCTCTCCCCCAGCTGCGCCGGCATCGATCGACCGCGACGGCCGCAATCCTCAACGTCGGCTCGTCGGTCACGTCCAGACCGCTGGTCCACTACGCGCTCTACTCGGCGGCGAAGGCAGCTCTCGACATGATGACCCGCTGCCTGGCCCTGGAGCTCGCTGAGGACCGCATCCGGGTCAATGCCGTCCTGCCAGGAATCGTCGAGACACCGATCTTCGGGACGATGATGCCCACCGAGAAGATCGAGGGCTACCTGGAACGCTTCGAGGAGCTCATCCCGCTCGGCCGCGCAGGTCGGCCGGAGGACGTGGGCCGAGTGGCCGCGTGGCTGTGCGACCCGGCCAACGACTGGCTCACGGGGGCGCTCGTGCCCATCGACGGTGGACTCGGGCTCGGCTCCGGCCGCTGAGCTGTCCGATGCGAAAGGCGGTCCGAGAGCGGCTACGCTCCGTCAACAGAGCCTTCTACGACGAACACTCCGGCAGCTTCTCCTCGACGCGAGGCAGAGCCTGGGCCGGATGGACCCGCGCCGTGCCCGAGGCGCCGCGATCGGTTCTCGATCTCGGTTGCGGCAACGGACGTTTTGAGCGCTACCTCGAGGAGCAGGATCGCAACGCCGCGCTGGAGCGCTACGTCGGTACCGATACGAGCCTCTCACTCCTCGACTGCGCCCGCCGACAGACGTCGAGGCCGGGCGTGCACTTCGTCCAGCACGACCTCGAGCACCTCGCGGGCACCTTTCGGCTCTCCTTCGATCTGACGGTCGCCTTCGGCGTTCTTCACCACGTGCCGGGAGAGGAGCAGAGAACGGACTTTCTGCGCAGCGCAGCCGCCACGCTGACGCCAGAGGGCAGCCTCCTCGTCACCTGCTGGCAGTTCCAGGAGGACCCACGCTTCGCCGCACGATGCGCCGAGTGGCGCAGCATCGGCTTGCGAGAGGACGACGTCGAGCCAGGCGACGCACTCCTCCGCTGGGGCGACAGCGGCGACGCGTCGGCGGTGCGTTACTGCCACGCCACAGCGCCGGACGAGCTGACGAGACTCGCCAGGAGCTCAAAGCTCGAGCTCGCCGACACCTTCTACGCCGACGGCAAGAGCGGCCGGCTCAACCTGTACGCAGTGCTCCGGAGAGTCTGAAAGGGCTCCCTCGAGAGGACCCTGGCCGCTCAGGCTTCGACGCCGCGGAGCTTGGCCTTCAGGTAGTCCCGATTCATCCGAGCGATCCACCGGATCGAGATGGACTTGGGGCAAGCAGCCTCGCACTCGCGGTGGTTCGTGCAGGATCCGAATTCTTCCTGCTGCGCCGTCTCGACCATGCCCACGACGCGCTTGTCTCGCTGCGCCTGCCCCTGCGGCAGGAGACCGAGGTGCGCGACCTTTGCCGCCGTGAAGAGCTGCGCTGCGCCGTTCGGACACTGCGCCACGCAGGCGCCGCAGCCGATGCACGTCGCCGCGTCGAAAGCGCTGTCAGCGTCGTCCTTCGCCACCGGCGTGAGGTTGGCTTCCGGAGCCGCACCCGTACCGACGGAGATGAAGCCACCCGATCGGATGATGTTGTCGAAAGAGGTGCGGTTCACCATGAGATCGGAAACCACCGGGAAGGCCCTGGCGCGCCACGGTTCAATGCGGATGGTGTCCCCATCCTTGAACTCGCGCATGTGCAGCTGGCAGGTCGTGGTCCTGGCTTTGTGACCGTGGGCCCGACCGTTGATCATCATGCTGCACGCACCGCAGATGCCTTCGCGACAGTCGTGATCGAAGACGACGGGTCGCTCACCCTTGCTCTCCAGGCGCTCGTTGAGGAGGTCCAGCATCTCGAGAAAGGAAAAGTCCTCAGAGACTCCATCTACCTCGTAGGTCTGGAATTCTCCTCGAGACGCCGCGTCTTCCTGACGCCAGACTTCGAGATTCAGCTTCATGGCGATGTGCCTCTTCAGGTGTGCTTCTTGGTGAATGACCGTAAGGTGAACTACTTGTAGCTACGCTGACTGAGTTCGACTTCGTCGAACGTCAGCTGCTCCTTGTGGAGCCTCGCGAGATCGCCCTTGCCCTGGAACTCCCAGGCGGAGACGTAGGTGTACTCTTCGTCGTTGCGCTGCGCTTCGCCCTCGGGGGTCTGATACTCCTCGCGGAAGTGACCACCGCAGGACTCTTCGCGGTCGAGAGCGTCCTGACACATGAGCTGCGCCAACTCGAAAAAGTCGGCGACGCGCGCCGCCTTTTCGAGTGTCGGGTTGACCTGATCCGGTCGACCGACGATCTTGACGTTTTCCTCGAACTCTTCGCGCAGCTTGCCGATCGACTCGATCGCGCCGATGAGGCCCTCGCGGGTTCGCGACATACCGCACTCGTTCCAGACGATCCGTCCGAGTTCGCGGTGGAAGTCGTCGACCGTACGCTCGCCGTTGGCGGTGACCAGCTCGGCCATGCGGTTCTCGACCTCCTCCTTGGCTTCGCGGAAGTTCGAGGAATCCGTCGAGGCGACGGCTTCTCCGAGATGGCTCGAAAGGTAGTTGGCAATCGTGTACGGCGCGACGAAGTAGCCGTCGGCGAGACCCTGCATCAGAGCCGACGCGCCAAGGCGATTTGCACCGTGATCCGAGAAGTTCGCCTCACCGAGCACGAAGAGTCCGTCGAGGTTGCTCATCAGGTTGTAATCGACCCAGAGCCCGCCCATCGTGTAGTGCGGCGCCGGATAGATGCGCATCGGCTGCTCGTAGGGGCTCTCCCCCGTGATCCGCTCGTACATCTCGAACAGGTTGCCGTAGCGCGCTGCGATGGCGTCTTGCCCGAGGCGTTCGATCGAAGCTGCGAAGTCGAGAAAGACACCGTTCTTCAGCGGTCCGACGCCGCGTTCCTCGTCGATGATCGACTTGGCGTTGCGCGACGCGACGTCGCGCGGCACCAGATTGCCGAAGCTCGGGTAGCGAGTCTCGAGGTAGTAGTCACGCTCGTTCTCAGGAATCTGCGACGCCGGTCGTCCGTCTTCGCCCTTCGTCGGAACCCAGATGCGTCCGTCGTTGCGAAGCGACTCACTCATCAGCGTCAGCTTCGACTGGAACTCCGCGGACTGCGGGATGCAGGTCGGATGGATCTGCGTATAGCAGGGGTTGGCAAAGTAGGCACCGCGACGGTGAGCCCTCCAGGCCGCGGTGACGTTGCAGCCCATGGCGTTCGTCGACAGGTAGTAGACGTTCGAGTAGCCGCCGGTCGCCAGCACGACCGCGTGTCCAGCGTAGGTGCTGACTGAACCATCGATGAGATCGCGGACGACGATGCCCGTCGCGCGGCCGTCCTCGACGACGAGATCGAGCATCTCGGTCCGCGTCTTCATCTCGACGGTTCCGGCCGCGATCTGACGCGAGAGCGCCGAATAGGCGCCGAGCAGGAGCTGCTGGCCGGTCTGACCTCGGGCGTAGAAGGTTCGAGAAACCTGGGCGCCACCGAAGGAGCGGTTGTCGAGCAGACCGCCGTACTCTCTCGCGAAGGGCACGCCCTGAGCGACCGCCTGGTCGATGATGTTCACGCTCACCTCGGCGAGGCGGTGCACGTTCGACTCACGCGAGCGGAAGTCGCCGCCCTTGACGGTGTCGTAGAAGAGACGAAAGACGCTGTCGCCGTCGTTCTTGTAGTTCTTGGCCGCGTTGATTCCACCCTGCGCCGCGATCGAGTGCGCCCGGCGCGGACTGTCCTGGAAGCAGAAGCAGGTGACGTTGTAACCCATCTCGCCGAGCGAGGCAGCGCACGAGGCGCCGGCAAGGCCGGAGCCGACGACCAGAACGTCGAACTTGCGGCGGTTGTTGGGAGCGACGAGCTTGAGCTGGTTGCGGTAATCCGTCCACCGGGACTCGATCGGACCGTCGGGCACCGCCGAGAGCCGCTCCAGCCCGAATTCGGTCTCGCTGTCCATGCGTGGACCCGGAAGGAAATCAGCGGTCATGACACCACCCCCGTGAGCACCGCGAGCGGCACTGAGACGAAACCGAGCGTCACCACCAGGGCGAAGGCCACGGCGAAGCCGCGGCGCGCCGCATCCCAGCGAGGATGGCTCAGTCCCAAGGTTTGAAAGAGGCTCCACAGCCCGTGGTAGAGGTGGAAGCCGAGGAGGACATTGATCACGATGTAGCCGACCGCGATCAGAGGGTTCGAGAACCCGACCACGAGGTTGTGGTACACGTCGTGCGGGATGAAGTTCTCATGCACCGAACCGACGGTGAGGTGCAGCAGGTGGTACACGATATACCCGAAGATGAGGTAGCCGCTGTAGCGCATCGTCCTGGAGGCGTAGTCCATCTGGACCGACTTGCGGCCTTTGTAACCCACCGGCCGCGCCCTGCGGTTCATCAGCGTGAGCTCCGTTGCAGCGAGCACGTGGAGCGCAACGGCGACCAGGAGCCCGACGCGGAAGATCCAGATCAGGCCGCCGTACGGCAGAACCGGTTGCCCGAACTCACGGAGGAAGTGAGCGTAGTCGTTGATCTTCTCGGGGCCCTGAAAGACCTTCAGGTTTCCGGCCATGTGCGTCAGCACGAAGCCAAAGAGAACGAGACCCGTGACCGCCATGATGGCCTTCTTGACGAGGGCCGAGCGGTAGAGGCTCAGGAGATACTTCAAGATACGCACTGTCGAGACTTCCTCCGAAAACTGCGGCTAGGGTCCGCAACCCTCGGTTTCGCGACGGTTCCGGTCGAGTCGTATCGTCATAGGACCGGGCCGATCCCCTCGATCTGCCGAGGAGCTTTGGGAGCGATTCCGAGGGCTTTGCTGACGCGCAGAACGGGCGTGGAGGACCTGGGAACGTGGAGGCCGCCGTAAACCCTGCACACATCGAACATACGCCTCGTGAGTGTACCCGGATGTCGCGTTCGAGGCCACTGAGAGAGCACCGCAGAAAGGGGACCAGCAAGGTCTTGTTTCGGCGCTCTTCCGACGCAGAGGCATGCCCCCTTTTTCCGCCGGATCGGCCGCCTGAGGGGCTCTTCGACAGCCCGTTTGCACACCGCCGACGAAGCTCGTCTGAGCTCTAGTCGATCCAGTCCTGATCGGCGATCTTCTTGGGCAGGTACTCGTCCGTGACGAAGGAAAGCCCTTTGTTCGACAGCGCTTCGAGCTCCCACTTCACGCCTTGGGAGGTCATGTGCTTGACCTCGCGCTGCCAGCGCCGATCCTTGAACCAGGGATACGCCAAAATCTCCTTGGCGCGCGATCGGTCCTGATCGTTCAGCTTGATGCTGACCGAGTCGCTGATACCGAACTTGGCGGGATCGTACGAAGACAGGCCCAGGAAGCGCGCCTGCGGCACGGCCATGCGCTGCGACTCGAACGCCAGATTGATCGAGCCCTGCTTGACGACCGAGTGGATGTAGTAGCCCCAGGGGTCGTTGTCGACGAAGACGTAGAGCGGCAGCTTGAGCTCCTGCACCATGCGGTGCAGGAGCCGACGCACACCGCGCGGCGGCTGACCCTGCCCCGTCACCAGAAGGCAGTTGTGGCGCTTCCAGAACTTGTCTTCGTTGAGTCGCGCCCAGACAGCTTCCTTCTCGACGAGAAGGATGAACTTGGCCGAGTGCTTCTTGAACTGGATGATGTCCGGCTCGACGATGCCCGGCACGGACCAGCCTCCCGAACCCATTCGCGCCAGGTCGATCGTGTCGCCGGCGTCGACCAGAGTCATCGGCCCGACGACCGAGCCGCGCTTCGAGGCGAAGAGGTGCAGCTCCTCTCGAAGCGCTCCCAGCGTCACTTCGAGATCCTCGATGATCGGGTCGGACTCGACCTGATCCTCGAACGTGTTCTCGTTGGTGTCGCCCAAGGTGTGCTTGGTCATGTAGTAGAGGTCACGAATGCTCGTCGTCTTCCCTTCCTGCTGCAGCTGCGTGCAGCCTCGGGCGATGACGAAGGTCTGCATGAACTTGCGCGCCTGAGCCAGGTTGAAGAGGCTGCGCCGCTGCGTCGCGTTCCCCATCTCGATGATGCGCTTCTTCGACGAGTAGGAGACGTTCGAAAGCGTGCGGCTGGGCACGTCGACGAACGGGTCGACGTCGCGCGCTGCCAGCTCCATGGCCTTCTGTGCCAGAAAGAGGAGCTTGTCCTCCGTTTCGAGCTTCTTCGGAACGCGCACGGCTTTGACCTTGGCGTTGTCGAGCCTCTTCGCCTGCCGCTCGAGCGACTTTGCGGTCGGCTTGCGTCCCTTCTTCTTGGCCGCGGGAGCCTTCCTTGCCGCCTTCTTCGCTGCCTGTTTGCCTGGCGCGGCCTTCTTCGCCGGCGTCTTGCCGGAGGCCGCGCTGCCGTCGTCCTCGAGACCTCCCATGAGGTCGAGCTGGCCCTCGGCCGGCTTGCGGGTCTTTTTCTTCGCTGCCATTGCTCTTTGCTCCGATGGTCGCGTCGCGATCCTGACGTCTTCTCGAACGGCCCTCGTCAGCCGAGAGAGAGGCCTTCCTGCTCCGGCTCGGCGTCGTCGTCACGGTCGATGATCAGCACATTCTCGCTGTCCTCGATTTCGCCCTTCGACACCTGATCCGTCTTGGCCTCTTCCAGCAGCTCGGCGAGCTCGGTCTTGCGCCGGGAAATGCCGACGAGGTGCTCTCGAAAGCCGTCCTGGTCCTCACCGGTCATGCCTTCGACCGCGGCGACCACCTCTTCGAGGTAGACGTTGAAAATCTCGCGGCGCTTGGCCTCGTTCTTTGCTCGAGCCTTGCGTCGAACGAACTGCCCCAACCGGCGCCCGCAGGCCTGCGTAGCCAGCTTGATCTCCTTGCGGATCTCGTCGTAGTCAGCGACCGCCTCCTTGCTCTCCGAGCTGAACGGCACCCAGACCGAAGCGAGATGGACGAAAACGAGCAGAGGGCCGGTCGGTAGAGCTCCGCGGCTCTGCGTCAGCCCGTAGCTCTTCCAGCCGACGTCCATGACGGCCTTGGTGATGGCGCACCCGCCGGCCTGGTACAGAAGCGGAACGCGGTTGGCGAAACGCAGGACTCGGCCCAGCTCGTCCTTGGGCAGATCGCCGCCCCACGCGATGCCGACTTCGACCTGGAAGGGATTGCCTCGGTAGACCGACGGCTTGCGGCCCTCCACCGTGTAGAACTCGGCGTCGACGCCGCGCAGCAGCCCCTGCAGCATCTGCTGCGAGCCGATCGGCGACAGGCAGTTCGTCGGCGGCGCCATGATCTTGGTGGCCGGATCGTTGATCGCCTTGTAGAGATCATCGGCCTCCTTGCGGGCGATCGTCTTCGGACGGGCCCGCGCACTGATGCCGGCGCGCTTCAGCAGCGAGGAGGCGAGCTGCGGCGAGACGCGGCTGAAGTCTTTGGCGAGAAAGCGTGATGCAGAGCCCTGCTGCGTCGACTGCAGCATCTTCATCAGCACTCCGAGCTCGACGCCGTGAGGGTGCGGCTTGATCTCCTTGGCCGGTTCGGGATTCTCGCCGACCGAACGCTCGTAGACGACGAGTTCACCCGACGGGTTCTTGTAGCTGAGAGCGACGTGCGGGTTGGCGACCGCCACCTGAAAGAGGAACTCGTCGACCGAGCGCTTGCCCTTGAGGTACTGCGCCTCGAGTTCGACGGTGAGCTGGGTGCCGTGATCGAGGTCCCATTCGTCCAGCTCCTTTTCCTGATGGGTCTTCGGCTTGTTGGACGTGGTGTCCACCATGACCTGCATCGACACCGCCTTCTTGCGCTTGCTGGTGCGCGAGATGACGTGCATCGGCTTGCCGGTCGTCAGCTGGCCGTACATTGCAGCCGCAGAGATGCCAATGCCCTGCTGCCCGCGACTCTGCTTCATGCTGTGGAACTTGGAGCCGTAAAGCAGCTTGCCGAAGATGTTCGGAATCTGGCGCGGAACGATGCCCGGACCGTTGTCGCGTACCGTGACGCGGTAGCGCTTCTCTTCCCCCGTCGACTCCAGCTCGACGTAGATGTCCGGCAGGATCCCCGCTTCCTCGCAGGCGTCGAGAGAGTTGTCGACCGCCTCCTTCACCGTCGTCAGCAGCGACTTGCGCAGCGAGTCGAAACCGAGCAGGTGCCGGTTCTTGGCGAAGAACTCCGAGACGGAAATCTCGCGCTGGCGCTTGCTCAGCGTCTCCGCGGTGACGCGTTTGGTCTTCTTCTTGGCTGGACTCATGGCAGGACCCGAGCCGCCCTGAGCGTTCGTCGCTGCGACGTGCCGAAGGTCGGAGAGAGCAGCGGAGTGGGCGGCAATCGACTGAAAATCAAGGACTTAGGCCCATTGCAGGGCCCGAAGGGTGTTCCGACGCCAAGCGTCTCACAGCGGACTCCCCGAGGGAAGTACCAAGGTCCCGACCGCGCGGCCGCTACCTCGTGAGACGCAGGCGCACGCCCGCGCGCGCCAGGCGCGGAGTACCGATCGCCAACAGGCCGTTGCCCGAAAGACCCGTCTGGATTTCTTCGTCGGTCGCATTCTCGACCGCGGCGAAGACCGACCAGCGCTCGTCGATCTGGAACTGCCCGACGAAGTCGACCACGGTGAAGTCGTCGAGCAGACGCTGGTTGAGATCGTCCTCGAATTGCTCGTCGACCCAGCGAGCGACGAGCCCCGCATCGAAGCGCGAGCGGCTCCAGTCGAGCCGGAAGCTCGCCTGCAGCTCGGGAACCTGAGCGAGCTGAAGCCCTTCGAGGCCCTGGCCGGGGGCGTCCTGCACCTCTGCGTCCGTGCTGAGAGCCTGGAAGGCCCAACTCCAGGAGGAGTCGATGCGTCCGCGCAGGTCGAGCTCGAGACCCTGCACGCGCGTCTCGCCGAGGTTCTGACGCTGGCGGCACGAGCCGCCGCCCGGCGTGAAGCCGCAGGCGCCGACGACTCCGGGGCCGAAACCGATCGTGACGTTGGCAATCGGATCTTCGAGCTCATTGAGGAAGGCCGTGACGTCGAGCGCGAAGCGCGACCGTTCGACCCGGTAGCCGACCTCCGCGCCGGTGAGCGTCTCGGGGACCAGCAGTTCGTTGGCTGCCGTGATGTCGCTGCGAACGCGAAACGGCCGGTAGAGCTCGTTGTTCGTCGGAGCGCGGAACGACCGATAAGCCGCGGCGCGCAGCAGTTGGCCGTCACCCAGCTCCGCTACGAGACCGAGACGCGGGCTGAAGGCGGAGTCGTCGCGGTCTTCGAATGCCTGATCCAGACGCACGTCACCGGTGATGTTGCTGAACTCGAAGCGGCGACCGTCGGCCGTATCCCACTCGTCGTAGCGCGCACCGATCTGCAGAAGCACCTTGTCGCCGAGCCAGATCTGATCCTGGGCGAAGACGCCGAGGAGCGTCTGCTCACCTCCCGCCTGACGCTCCTCGGCGTCTTCGCCCAGGATCAGATCTGGCTCGGCGACAAGGTGCTTCTACAGATCGGTGCGCGCTACG
>JBCCLJ010000041.1:0-39451 GCA_039026915.1 Acidobacteriota bacterium | reverse complement strand
GCTGGCTCGTCAAAGGAAATCTCGGCCATCTGGAATCGACCGAGCAGTGCAGCATCATTCGGCGGTGCTTCGGCGAAGTCACTCGGTGGCACCAAAGACAGAGTCAGGGTGTCGAAAATTGAGAACCGCTGCCATGACAACGGAATCCTCCACCCTAGGTCGCTCATGTCCTGTCTGTCGTCTGGCCTGGCCGAGTCGGTGATCGCGATCTGGTGCAGAAGGCTCTGAACGACGGCATCCTTCTCGCTGAGAATCCCAGCCATCGACCGGCGAAGGTCCTTCAAGAATGCCGCTGTTGAGATCTTGAAGTTTGGAGCATCACTGCGCCTCTTTCGCTGGTCGAAGCGCTCCCGAAGGGGGCGATCACGCTCGCTGGCTCCTAGGAACAGGTCGATCCTGCGGACTTGGCTACTCGGTCGCGTCTCACCGATCGTGAATAGCAAGAGTGACTGGCTGTCGGAAGACACCTCGACAAACGGCAGAAAGTGCTTGACCATGCAGTGTGCCAATTCTGTCCCACTCCTCTCGGCGTTAGGCAAGGTTAGGGCCTTCCGGAGCCACGGATCCTTGACCGTAAGCTCCACCCTGACCGGGACGGTCGCTTGAGAGTTAGCCGCCGAGGCGAGTGCGGCGATGGCGAGAAACAAGGCGATTCTGCGGCAGAAGCACTCGAAAGCACCTGTTCGGGGCTTGGAGATACTCATTGGGCATCTCCGCACGTCAGGTTGCACGCTCCGTCCTCGTTGTGTCCCCTGAGGTGGGTGAGCTCTTGAGGCAGCAGGACTGTATCGGCCAGGCATGCTTTCTTGAGCGATTCCTCTACCTCATCCCAAGAGCTGTTCTCGCAGCTAGTTGATACATCGACGAAGTGAGCGTCGGTAAGGTCAACCTCGCTGAGAATCGCCCCTGTCCAGTCGACGCAGGCCAGCTTTGTGTTCCTAAAGGTTGACTTCGTCAGTGCCGAGCCAGCAAACGAGGCGTTGGTGAAGTCAGCCTCGTCCAGGTTGCTGTCCGCGATCGCCGTGCCACAAACGGTAGCCCCCTTGACGTTCGCGCCCTTCGCATCGGCTATGGACACGATGGAGTTCTCCATTCGTGCTCCTTCAAGCCGACTGTTGCTAATCGAGACATTGACTAGCTCGCTCTCCGAGAAGCAGGCGCCCTTCATGTTGAGGTTGGTCAGGCTGGTTTCGCTCAGCTCGACCTCAAGAAACGGTGCGTCGGCCAGTGTTGTCGCTCTGCCTGCGCGAGACTCGCGCTCAGCCAGGGCGAGAAGTGAACTGAGTGCCTCTTGCCTAAGGGTCCGCGGGTTGGAGGGAGGGCATGAGGGGTCGGAGGGGCAAGGCTCCTGAGGATGAGAACAGTCACTGACCGAGTAGATTGTCTCGTACAGCGATGCTCGGAACTGCCTGTAGCTTGCCAGCTCTGCCTCGCTACGCTGCGCTTCTAGTAGCTTGATTTCGTCGAAGGCTTTGCCAGCAATGATAATGCTGCCCGAAACCCCTAGGCACAGCAGGCCTGTGTTGGCTGAGAAGGCTAGTAGGCGACCCAAAGCGACGTATGACAGAAGTTGCCGTGCGTGTCCAAGAAGGCGGCCGAATGCCTCTCCGCTCGAGTTGCGCTCTTTCAGCTCTTCGAATGCCTCTAGCACATCGTCTTTGGAGACTGGCTGCGCGTTAGCGCCGAAGAAGATCTTGCTGAGGCGAGGGCCTACCGCTATCGCGAAGAGCCAGAACAACGCAGCACACAAGGCTCCGATCGAACCTATCGCAACGAGAGAAGGTCCTATGCGCCCATAGAGCGGATCCGCAAGGGCGCTCGCGGTAACTCCCAGGCAGAAGCAGACCAATCCCGACGCCACTATCGCAAGGATCCAACGCCACCACGGAAAACGGACCTCGCCCATCTCCAGTTCCCCCCCAAGAAGACCGTTTGTGACTTAAGCGCAACATAGCAGACTAGCGTGACTCAACTGAACATCTCGTATTCCGAGTCCAAGGGCTCTGGGAGCTTTCGAGACCTCAGTTGGCGCTCTCGCTCAGCTGCTTCGAGAGCAGTAGCTCGGCCTCGGCCGCATCGAGCGGCCCACTGAAGTAGAAGCCCTGGGCGTAGTCGCAGCTCAGCTGGCGCACGTGATCGACCTGGTCCTGGGTCTCGATGCCCTCGGCGGAGACCTCCATGCCGAGCTTGCGCGCGAGAGCGACGATGGCGCCGATGATCTCGCGGCCCTGCTCTCGCGTGCCGACGAGGTGCACGAACGAACGGTCGATCTTCAGGGTGTCGGTGGGCAGCTGGTGGAGGTAGCTGAGCGAGCAGTAGCCGGTGCCGAAGTCGTCGAGGTGCACCTGCACGTTCTGGTCGCGCAACCGCTCGAGCCGCGAGATGGCGATCTCGGCGTTGTCCATGAGCATGCTCTCGGTGATCTCGAGACGTAGCGAGCCCTCGGCGAGCTTGGTGCGCGCCAGAGTGTCCTGGATGCGGTCTTCGAGGTCCTGCTGCACGAACTCCCGGCCCGAGACGTTGACCGAGATCTTGAGCGGCTTTTCGCTCGGGTAGCGCTCCTGCCAGATCGCCACCTGGCGGCACGCCTGCTCGAGTACGAGGGGGCCGATCTGCAGAATCAGACCGGTCTCTTCAGCGAGCGGCACGAAGGCGTCGGGCATGATGAGGCCGCGCTCGGGGTGATGCCAGCGCACCAGCGCTTCGAAGCCTTCGATGTCGCCTGAGACCAGATCGACGATGGGCTGGAAGTGCACCTTCAGCTCACCGCGCTCGAGGGCGCGCCGCAGATCGTTCTCGAGCTCGAGCGCCTCCATCGCAACGGTGTGCATCTCCGGGTCGAAGAGCTGGTAGCGCGCCTTGCCGAGCGACTTGGCGCGGTACATGGCGTTGTCGGCGTCGCGCAGCATGTCGTGCGCGCTCGAATAGCCGGCGCCGCTCGTCGTGATGCCGACGCTGGCGCTGGCGTAGATTTCATGGCCTTCGATGTCGTAGGGGATCGCGAGCTCGCGCAGCAGGCGGTCGGCGACGCGCCTGGCGTCGCTCACCTGGTCGAGGTCGTCAGCGAGGATGGCGAACTCGTCGCCGCCGAGGCGCGCGACGCGGTCGGAGGGCCGCAGCAGCGACTCGAGGCGGCGTCCGATGGAGACGAGGAGTCGGTCGCCGACGGCGTGACCGAGGCTGTCGTTGACGTTCTTGAAGCGGTCGAGGTCGAGAAAGAGCACGGCGAAGGTCGTCTCGGGGTAGCGATCGTGGCGAGCGATGGCGTGCTCGAGGCGGTCGAGAAAGAGCGCTCGGTTCGGCAGGCCGGTCAGCGAGTCGTGCAGCGCCGCGTGGAGGAGCTGGTCTTCGGTGCGCTTGCGATCGGTGATGTCGGTCAGCGATCCGGCCATGCGGTGCGGCGCCGTCTCGTCGTCTTCGCGAATCGCGAGACCGCGACTGGAGACCCACCGGTAGTTGCCGTCGCTGTGCTCGATGCGGTACTCGGCCTCGAAGTGCTCGGTCTTCCCTTCGAGGTGCGCTTCCAGAGTGCGCAGCAGACGCTCGCGATCTTCGACGTGCACGAGGTCCATCCAGTGCTGCACACAGTCGATCGGCGCGTCGGCGTCGAGGCCGACGATGCTGCGCCAGCGCGGCGAGGCGAAGAAGCGGTCTTCGTGGAGGTTCCAGTCCCAGACGCCGTCGTTGGCGCCCATCATCGCCAGCGCGTACCGCTCTTCGCTGAGTCGGAGCGCTTCCTCGGCGGTCTGACGCTCGATGGCGTAGCGGATGGCGCGGGTCAGCAGGCCCGGGTCGACCTGGCCTTTCACGAGGTAGTCCTGCGCGCCTTTGCGCACCGCCTCGGTGGCCAGCTCGAGGTCGTTCTGTCCGGTGAGCACGATGATCGGCAGGCGCGGAGCGATGCGGTGTGCGGCGAGCAGGAAGTCGAGTTGCTCGGGCGGGCTGTCGGGAAGCGACAGATCGAAGATGCCGATGTCGAAGCTCTCGGTCTCGAGCAGCTTCAGCCCGTCGTGCAGGCGATTGGCGCTGCGCAGCTCGAAGGTGGCGAGGTGGCTGTCGGCCAGGTTGCGCTCCAGCAGCAGAGCGTCGCCCGGGTTGTCCTCGACGAGGAGAACGCGCGTCACCGCGGTGCGCTCGCCCTCCGCGTCGCTCGGTCCGTCCTGCGTCACCAGCGTCATCACTTGGCTCCGAAGGACGGCTCGGCGCGGTGAGCCGGGGTCAGCGGAATGGTGAACCAGAAGGTGGACCCCTGACCGACCCTCGAGTCGACCCAGATCTTGCCGCCGTGATGCTCGACGATGCCCTTGCACAGCGCCAGGCCCACTCCGTTGCCGGGAATCTCGGGGTGCTGCCGTTTGAAGACTTCGAAGATCGAGTCTTCGGGATGCTCGATGCCGATGCCGTTGTCGCGCACGGCGAAGACCCACTCGTCGGTCTGCTGGCGAGCGGTGATGCGGATGCGCGGTGGCTCCTTGCCACGGTACTTCACCGCGTTCTCCAGCAGATTGCGGAAGAGCAGCACGAGCTGCGCCATGTCGCCGTGCACTGTGGGCAGCGGATCGACAGTGATCTGTGCGTCGTGAGCGTCGAGGATCGAGGCGAGCTGAGAGCGCGCTTCTTCGACGATCTCTTCGCAGGCGACCGGCTCGACGGGCTCCGAGTCCTTCTCGAGCGAGGAGAGCTGCAGCAGGTCCTCGACCAGCTTCTCGAGCCGGTGGGCGCCGATGCGGGCGTACTCCAGGTAGCGCTGCGCCTGAGCGTCGAGCGACTGACCGTGCTCCTTGTGCAGGAGCTCGGTGTACTCGAGCGTCATGCGCAGCGGCTCGCGGATCTCATGAGACGCCATCGCGGCGAAGCGCTTGAGGTCCTCGTCGTCGGCGCGCGGCGCGGACTCTGTGGCGGGAGCGGTCGCCTCCGGCTGTGGCCGGACTCTCTCGACTTCCTCGATCAGACCGTCGATGACCAGGTCCCCCTCGCCGTCGAGCAGAATCATCTCGGCGACCGACAGGTGGAGCGTCGTGCCGTCGGGCCTCTTCATCTCGATCTCGCGGCGATAGCGGCCGCTCTCGTCGAAGTGAGTCAGAGGGTCGATCTCTTTCTCCAGCGAGAGCAGGGAAGAGACGTCGATGCTGTTGATGTCGGCGAGCGATCCGTGGCCGAGGATGCGCAGGAAGGCCGGGTTCACCTCGAGCAGGCGGCCGTCCAGGGTCGTTCGGAAGACGCCCACGTTCGATTGATCGAGCAGGGTCTGCAGGCGCGTCTCGAGGCGGGCTTCAGAGCGCTTGCCTTCGGCGCGGTCGAGTGCGGACTGCACGACTTCCGGCATCGCGACGAAGGCTTGCGAAGACTTGACGAGGTAGTCGTCGAGTCCCGCCTTCATCGCCTCGACGGCGATCGATTCTTCGTCGGGATCGGCCAGCATGACCACGGGGACGAAGGGCCACTTCGCCTTCGCCGCTTCGAGCACCTTGATGCCGTCGGTCCAGCCGAGGGTCTGCTCGGTGATGACGACGTCGTAGCCGCCGCGCTCGAAGGCCTGCCCGAAGGTGAGAGCATTGGAGGCGGTGGTCACGGCGGCGTCGGGAAAGGCCTGCCTCAGAACGAGCAGCGTCAACGCGAGGTCGTGCTCGCTGTCGTCGAGTAGCAGGATCCTGGGCACCTGCTTGGGTGGCTGCCGACTCTCAGACACGCTTCCCTCGTCTGCGTCTGATCAGGCTGGGCTGGTCGTGAAATCGAGCGACATCGCTCGCCTCGCACGCACGGCCGTGACCGAGCGTGCTCACGGAAGTTGGGCACATGACAATCCCCTCTGCGGCAGGTGGTCCCGCGCAGTTGGATCTCCTTGCGGAGACTTGAATTCGATGTGGCAATCTTAGCAAGAGTCCACAACAACTGCCTCCCAGCCGCTCCGACGCACGGGCGCTGGGCGGTTCGAGGAGCCCTGCGAATGAACGAGAATCCCCCCGAAGCCGCGGCCGCCGGCGTGTTTCATGGAGCCCGCACGGTCCAGGAGTGGCAGGACCGTGAGGTCGAAACGGAGGTGCTGCAGCGGCTCTACGAGGTGCTTCGTGCGGGGCCCACGAGCGCCAACGGCTTTCCTCTGCGGCTCGTCTTCGTGTCCTCCGATTCGGAAAAGGCGCGCGTCGTCGAGACGGCAATGCCGTCGAACCGCCCCTGCCTGGAGAATGCGCCCGTCGTCGCCATCGTCGCGTACGACTCGCGCTTTTTCCTGGATCTGCCGCAGCGATTCCCAGCAGCTGGCGAGTCCATGAAGAAGCTCTTCGAGAGCAACGACGAGCTCGCTCAGGTGAACGCCTTCCGCAACGGAACTCTCCAGGGCGGCTACTTCCTCTACGCGGCACGGGCGGTTGGACTCGACTACGCGCCAATGTCCGGTTTCGACAACGCCGCCGTCGACGCAGCCTTCTTTCCCGAGGGTCGGATCAAGTCGAACTTCCTCTGCGGACTCGGCTACGGTCGCCCCGAAGGCCTGCCGGCGCAGCCCGAACGTCCTGGCTGGGACGAGATCTGCCGGATCGTCTGACGACCGCTCGCCCGGCCCTGTCTCTCGCGGTAGGGTGGTTGCAGAGGAGACCACCGCGTGAGCAAGAGCAGCGTCGTCTACGACTGCATCGACTTCGAAGTGCGCGAGCACGTCGCCTGGGTGAGGCTCGACCGGCCCGAGGTGCACAATGCGCTGAACCGTCAGGCCTACGACGAGCTCGAAGACGCCTTCGTGCGCGTTCGTCGCGATCACGACGTGCGCTGCGTGGTCCTCAGCGGCAGCGATCCCTCCTTCTGCAGCGGCGACGACGTGCGCGAGATCATGGCCGGAGAGGCATCGGACAGAACCGCGCAGCGGCTGCGTCGCGTGCGCCCGCGACCGACGCCGGCAGCGGTCGCCGTGCTGGAGTGCGAGCGCCCCGTGATCGCTGCGGTCAACGGCGCTGCCGTCGGCTGGGGCATGGAGCTCGCTCTCTTTGCCGACATTCGGATCGCTTCGGAGCGGGCTCGCTTCGGCGAGCTCTTCGTCAAGCGTGGACTCGTCTCGGACATCGGTGGCATCTGGCGTCTGCCCCAGGTGGTTGGCGCCTCCAAGGCGGCCGAACTGCTCTTCACGGGCGACGTCATCGACGCGCAGGAGGCCGAGCGCATCGGTCTGGTGAGTCGGGTCGTGCCGCATGACGAATTGCTCGACTCGGCCGGCGAGACGGCAGCGAAGATCGCTGCCAACCCGCCACTGGCGCTGCGCTACCTCAAAGAGGGGCTGCGGCGCGCCACCTACGGCGACGTCGGCGAGCTCGGTGGCTGGGTCTCTTCGACGCTGGCGTTGCTCTTCCAGACCGAGGACCACCAAGAGGGAGTGCAGAGCTTCCTCGAGAAGCGCCCCGCCGTCTTCAAGGGCCGCTGACGACCCTCGAGTCCGATGGGAAAACGCGTCGCGATTCTGCAGTCGAGCTACGTCCCGTGGCGCGGCTACTTCGACCTGATTCGATCAGTCGATCACTTCGTCCTGTACGACGAGGTGCAGTACACGCGGCGGGACTGGCGCAACCGGAATCGCGTGCTGACTTCGCAGGGCGTGCGCTGGCTCACCGTGCCGGTCAAGGTGAAGGGTCGGTTCGAGCAGCGCATCGACGAGACCGAGCTCGACGGCACCGCCTGGGCATCGAAACACTGGCGAACGCTGGAGCACGCCTATCGCGGGTCGCGACACTGGGATTCCGTCGAGGAGAAGCTCCGCGGCGCTCTCGTCGAGGACGTGCCGAGCCGGCTGAGTGCCCTCAACCGGCGCCTCCTCGAGACGATCTGCGACCTGCTGGAGATCGATACGCCGATGTCCTGGTCGACGGATCACGCGTCGCAGCCCGGGCGCAACGAGCGGCTCATCAGCCTCTGCGGCGAGATCGGAGCCAGCGTTTACGTCTCGGGGCCGTCAGCGCGCTCCTACATCGAGGAGGACCGCTTCGCGGCGGCGGACCTGCGCGTCGAGTGGTTCGACTACCCGAGCTATGCCCCGTACCCTCAGGTGCACGGCGGCTGGGAGCCCAATCTCAGTGTGCTCGATCTACTGTTCAACTGCGGTCCGTCGGCAGCCCTCGAGCTGTCGCGAGCCGAGACCGAGGTGACCGCGTGAACCGGCGGCATCTGGAGGAGAAGCGCGCCGTCGGCTACTACGAAGACAAGCTCGCGCAGCACGGGTCGACTGCGGCTGGTGTCGACTGGGGATCGGAAGAAAGTCAGGAGCTTCGCTTCGAACAGCTTCTGCGCGTCGTGGATCCGGCGCGCCGGGACGTGAAGCTGAACGACTTCGGCTGTGGCTATGGAGCGTTGGCCGTCCGCGCGCTTCAGCTGCCAGGCGTGTCGAGTTACGTCGGCTTCGATCTCTCTGAAGCGATGATCGAGGCGGCGCGGTCGAGTCATGCCGAGAGCCACGGCGCGGCCTTCGTCAACCGCCTCGAGGACCTGGGGGTCGCGGACTACACCGTCGCGAGCGGCGTCTTCAACGTCCGCCAGGAGTCTTCGGAAGAAGTGTGGTGGGACTACGTACAGGACCTGATCGCCGATCTGGCGCGCTTCAGTCGCCACGGCTTCGCCTTCAACGTGCTGACCTCGTTCGCGGACGAGGACCGTAAGGTCTCGCGGCTCTTCTACGCCGATCCTTCGCAGGTGCTACGCCACTGCCAGGAGACCTACTCGCGTTGGGTGACGCTGCTGCACGACTACGGCCTCTATGAGTTCACGGTGCTGGTACGGGCCGAGTCGGAGGGCGCATGGCAGATCTAGTGCTCTTCGGAAACGGCGACATCGCCCGCCTCGCCGACCACTACTTCACGACGGACAGCGAGCATCGGGTGGTCGCCTTCACGGTCGATGACGACTACGTCGAGTCCGAGGAGTTCCTGGGCCGTCCCCTCGTGCCTTTCTCGACCGTTGCCACCCGGTTCCCGCCGCAGGCCCACTCTCTGTTCGTCGCTCTCTCGTATGCGCAGATGAACCACCTTCGCGAAGAGCGCTGCGCACGGGCGACAGAGCTCGGCTACGAACTGGAGAGCTACATCAGCTCGCGCTGCACCTACCTCACCGAAGAGTCGCCGGGCCCAAACTGCTTCATTCTGGAAGACAACACCGTACAGCCGTTCGTAAGCATCGGCGCCAATGTGACGCTGTGGAGCGGCAACCACATCGGGCACGACTCCGTCATCGAAGACCACGTGTTCGTCAGCTCTCAGGTCGTGATCTCGGGGCACTGCCAGATCGGTCGCAGCTGTTTTCTCGGCGTCAACTCGACCGTGCAGCACGGCGTGAGGCTAGCGGAGAGGACCCTCGTCGGTGCTGCGGCCCTGGTCACGAAGGATACGGAGGAAGGCGCCGTGCTGCTGGGTCGCCGCGCGACGGTCTCCTCTCGCTCGAGTGACGAGGTGAAGCTCTGATGCCTTGCCCGACCACGGTTCGGGGGGTGCTGCGATGAGTGAGCGCGAAGGGGTGCCCTTCAACGTTCCCTATGCAACGGGAAGCGAGCTTGCCAACATCGAGGAAGCGGTGCGCGGGCGACACACGTCGAGCGACGGGCCATTCTCGCGGCGTTGCGAGCGCTGGCTCGAAGCGCGACTGGGCTGTCAGCGGGCGCTTCTCGTCCACTCCTGTACGGCGGCTCTCGAGATGTGCGCACTGCTTCTGGAAGTCGGCGAGGGAGACGAAGTCATCTTGCCGTCCTACACCTTCGTCTCGACGGCGAACGCGTTCGTGCTGCGCGGTGCGACTCCCGTCTTCGTCGACATCGATCCAGACACTCTCAACCTGTCGCCGGCCGCAGTCGAGGCCGCGATCAACGATGCGACCAAGGCGATCGTCGCGGTGCACTATGCCGGCGTCGCCTGCGACATGATGGCGCTCGACCGCATCGCTTGCGGGACCGGCGCTGTGCTCGTCGAGGACGCGGCTCAGGCGGTGGGCGCCACCTACGAAGGCCGACCTCTGGGCGGATGGGCGCCGCTGGCTGCTCTGTCGTTTCACGAAACCAAGAACTTGATCTCTGGAGAGGGCGGAGCACTTCTCATCAATCAGGAGAGCTACGTCGAGCGTGCCGAGATCCTTCGCGACAAGGGGACCGATCGCAGTTCGTTCCTGCGCGGAGAAAGGGCAAGGTACCAGTGGATGGACCTCGGCTCGTCCTACGGCCCCAGCGAGATCGTCGCGGCCTTTCTCGCGGCTCAACTCGACAGCGAGCGGGCCATCCTCGAGAACCGACTCGCTCTGTGGCAGACCTACCACCAGCTCCTCGAACCACTCGAGGTCGCTGGCCTGCTGAGGCGTCCGGTCGTGCCCTCGAACTGCCAGCACAACGCTCACCTGTACTACGTACTGGTGCCGCAGGCAGAGCAACGCGGCCGGGTTCTAGAGTCGCTGCGTGACGAGGGCATCGATGGCATCTTCCACTACGTTCCGCTGCACTCGGCGCCCGCCGGTCGTCGCTACGGTCGTGTTCACGGTTCGATGAAGGTGACGGACGATGCCAGTGCTCGCCTCGTCAGACTGCCCCTGTGGATGCAGATGACGACCGACGATCAGGAGCGCGTCGTATCAGCCCTGGCACGAGCGCTGGAGCTGTCGCCTTGACCGACGCGCGTCCCTGGCTTTCCGTGGTCAGTCCGGTCTACCGGGCCGAGGACTGTCTCGAGGAGCTCTGCCGGCGCGTTCTGGCGGCGGGGGAGGCGGTCGCTGGCGAGCGCGAGCTCGAGGTCGTCCTGGTCGAAGACTCCAGTCCCGACCGCTCGTGGGCCAAGATCCTCGAGATCTCGAGCAAGGACAAGCGCGTGCGTGGCGTCCGGTTGAGCCGCAACTTCGGTCAGCATCGAGCCCTGACCGCCGGGATTACCGAGGCGCGGGGCGAGCGCATCGTCGTCATGGACTGTGACCTTCAGGACCCTCCCGAGGAAATCCCGAAGCTGATGCAAGCCCTCGACGAAGGCGCCGACGTCGTGCTGACGCGTCGCGTCCGGCGCGGAGAGTCGGCGCTGCGCGTGGCGCTCTCGCGAGCCTTCTTCTGGGCTCTGAACAGGCTCTCTCCGCACTTCGTTCCCGATCAGGTCGGGACTCTCTCGGCCATGCGCGCCAAGGTGGCGCGGCAGTTCCTCGAGGTCGTCGACCACCGGAGCTATTACCTGACCGTCCTGGGCTGGCTCGGCTTCCGCACGGAGATCGTCGACGTGCAGCAGGGAGAGCGCTTCGCCGGCAAGTCTTCCTACTCGTTGCGGAAGGCGCTGCGTCTCGCTGTCGATGCCGCCGCCTCTCAGTCGACCGTGCTGCTTCAGGCGAGCACGACTCTCGGCCTGCTCTTCTGGTTGATCTCGATCAGCCAGATCGTCTCGATCGTCTATCGAAAGCTCGTCAACAACGCCATCCTTCCCGGCTGGTCGAGTCTGATGGTCGTGCTCTGGTTCGTGGGCGGCAGCGTGCTCCTCTCGCTCGGCATCCTCGGGCTTTACCTGGGGCAGGTCTTGGAAAGCGCTCGCGACCGGCCCCTGTTCGTCGTCGCGTCCCGCACGACCGAAGAAGAATGAACGCCTGGTCGCGCCGGGGCCTGCTCTATTCGCCGGAGCCGGGGCCCCTCTGGCGCACGAGTCACGCGGCGAATCCGGTCGCGGTGCCGTCGTCCGGTGGCTGGCACGTTCTGTTCAGCTCCCGAGACGCTCTCAATCGGTCGCACATCGGGGCGCTGGAGTTCTCCGGCCGCGATGCATGTAGTGGCTCCGCTTCGATTGCATCCGAGCCGCTCCTGCGTCCGGGACGACCCGGCTCGTTCGATCAGCACGGAGTCAGCGCGGGATGTCTGGCGCAGGAGGGGCGCTGGTTGTTCTACCTGGGCTGGAATCTCGACGGGCCCGGGACGTTCAACAACACTCTGGGGCTCGCGATCCGGGACGAGACGGGAGGCTTTACCAGAGCGTCTGAACGGCCGGTGTTGGATCTGTCCGAGGACGATCCACACAGCCTTTCCTACCCGTGGGTACTCCGCCGTGGAGAGGACTGGCAGCTCTGGTACGGCTCCACCGTCGAATGGTTGGCGCAGGGCGACGTGCGTCACGTGATCAAACGCGCCGTCTCGAGGGACGGACAGCGCTGGCAGCCGACGGGTGAGGTGTGCCTCGAAGGGGACGGCGTCCACGACTGGGCCCTCTCACGCCCCTGCGTCCTGGCGGGGGCGAACGGCTACCGAATGTGGTTCTCGGCACGCGGCGAGCGTTACCGCATCGGCTATGCCGAGTCGGAAGACGGCGTCTCCTGGAGCCGAGACGACGCGCAGTGGGGACTCGGAGTGGGGCAGGAGCCTTGGGAGGACGAGGAGGTCGCGTACCCTTGCGTCTACGCCCACGAAGGCCAGCTCTTTCTTTTCTACTGCGGCAATGGCTACGGACGGACCGGTTTCGGCTTGGCGGTGGCGGACGATCCGTGGGCGCTCTCCTCCCGCCCGACGGCCCCGTGACGCTGCCGAAAGGGAGTCCGGACGCCGAAGAGGGCTTCGGCGAGCGAACCAGGACCGCTAGGATCTCCCTGTGAACGAGAGCGATTCTGGGCGGGGGCTCGAAGTGTGGCGGGTCGACCTCGACGAACACGTGGGCTTTGACCTGCTCAGCTCGGAGGAGAGGGCGCGCGCCGACCGCTTCGTGCGCGAGGCGAAACGCCACGAATTCACCGTGGCACGCTCAGCTCTTCGCGCCGTTCTTGCCGAGGCGCTGGGTCGCGATCCTCGCGAGATCTCGTTCGGCTACGGAGAGCATGGGCGGCCCGAGCTCGAAGACGGCGGATCCTTGAACTTCAACCTCTCGCACTCTTCGGGGATGGCCCTGATTGCCGTCGGCGAGACTTCGCAGCTCGGTGTCGACGTCGAGGAACGGCAGGACGGTCGCCCGCTCGGACGCCTCGCGCAGCGTTTCTTTTCGCACGGCGAGATCCTCGAGTACCGCTCTTTCCCCGAGAGCGAGGCGGTGGACGTCTTCTACCGAGGCTGGACGCGCAAAGAGGCGTACCTCAAAGCCTGGGGTACGGGCCTCACCTTTTCGTCGCGCGGCTTCTCGCTGTCGTTCGACCGCGACGAATGCCGCGTCGTGGAGACGGGTATGCCGGGCGACGACGGCCGCGACTGGTCGTTCTGCGACCTCGACGTCGGAGCTTCCCATGCGGCCTGCGTTTGCTGGCGAGGTGCTGTCCCAGGCCTCGTGCCCAACTTGCGACTCTTCGATCCGTGAACGAGAGCGCCCCAGCAGCCTCTCTATGAATCCGCGCCTCGGTCGACGACGTAGCATGGGCTAGCATCGACGCCTTAGCCACCCCGCCGTTCCCTCGGGTTTCGCCATGAGTCTCTCTATTCTTCGCATCGTCCTGGTTCTCTTCGCGCTCCTCAACGCCGTCATCGGCCTCGCGGCGCTGACCGTTCCGCGACGCCTGGCAGGTGCCATAGGCTACGAACTCACCGACACCGCGGCCTTCGGCGAGATGCGAGCGGTGTACGGGGGACTCTTCCTGGCCCTTGGCGTTGCCGTTGCTCTGGCACTGCAGCGGCACGACGGCGCGGGTTGGCTGATGGCCCTCGGCGTGCTCTACGTCGGACTCGCTTCCGGGCGCCTGATCAGTGCTCTGCTCGACGGCCCGGTGCGCTATACGCTGATCACCCTGCTCGTCGAAGTGGGTGGTGCAGCGCTCCTGATCTACTCGTCTCTAAGGCTCGAGGACGTCGGGTAGCGCGTCGCTGACTGGGGCCGCAGAGGCTTCGATCTCGCTGACGAGCTCTTCGAGCATCGCCGGTCGAGCCAGCGCATAGCCCTGCATCAGGTCGATGCCGAGGCGCATGAGTCGCGAGACGACGGCGCGGCTCTCGACGAATTCGGCGATCGTACGCAGGTTGAGCTGCGTCGCGACGTGGTGAATCGACTCGACGATCGCGTGGTCGACCGCGTCGGAGTCGGCGTCGCGCACGAAGGCACCGTCGATCTTGATGAAATCGACGGGCAGGCTGCGCAGGTAGCCGAAGGAGGAGACGCCCGTACCGAAGTCGTCGAGCGCGAACGAGCAGCCCATCTCGCGCAGCTCGGTCATGAAGGCGACGGCACGCGGCAGATCCTGGATGGCGGTCGTCTCGGTGATCTCGAAGCAGACGCGATCGCGCGGGATCTGATGCCGGATGAGCTGCGTCTTGACGAAGCCGATGAAGTCCTCGCTGGCGAGGGACGTTCCCGAGAGGTTGATGAAGCACTGCTTGATGCGGGGGCCGGCGTCCGGGGAGTTGCCGGAGGCCCAGCCCGGATCGACCCAACGTGGATCGGCCCAGTGAGAAGCGAGCCGCTCGAACGTCTCGCGGATCACCCATCGGTCGACCGCCGGCATGACGTTGAAGCGCTCGGCCGCCGGGATGAACGACGAAGGAGGAATGCTGTTGCCCTGGCGATCGACCATCGTCACCAGGATCTCGATGCGCTGTGGCTGCGTCTGGCTCGACAGGGGGTCGACGATCGGCTGGTAGCGCAACCTGAAGCGATCCTGCTCGAGCGCCGTGCGAATGCGGCCGACGAGCTGCATCTCGGTCTGGCGCTTGGCGATCTCGTGGTCGCCGGGGTGCGACGAGTGCACACGGTTTCCGCCGCGTTCCTTGGCGGTGAAGCAGGCAGCGTCGGCGCGGACCAGGAGATCAGCGGCGCTGTCGTCCAGCTCGGCCACCGAAACGACGCCGACGCTGGCCGTCACAGCGTGCCGACGCTCTTTCCAGTCGAAGCGGAACGACTCGATCGCCTGGCGCAGCTGGTCGGCAGTCTCTTCGGCTCGCTCGATCGGACAGTGACGCAGGAGGACGCCGAACTCGTCGCCGCCCAAGCGCGCCATCATGTCGGTCTGTCGGATCTTGGAGGGCAGCAGGCGGGCGAGCTGACGCAGCAGCTCGTCGCCGGCGAGGTGTCCGCAGGTGTCGTTGATCACCTTGAACTGATCGAGGTCGAGTATGCAGAGAGCATGTCCGCCGCGTCCGTCGGCGACGGTCTCGCGCAGATCCGCCTCGAACTGCTGGCGGTTGGGCAGGCCGGTCACCGGATCGTGGGACGCCTGGTACGTGAGCTCCTGCTCGAGCTTCTGGTACTCGGTGTCGATGACCTCGCGCTCCTCGATCTGCGTGATGAGGCCTTCGTTCGTGTCGTAGAGCTCGTCGATCAGCTGCGAGTGGTCGTAGCGCAAGCGCTCGCGCTGCACGAGGTGCTCGTGCATGGCCAGTCCGAGGCGGCCCAGGGCGAAGAGAAGAACGAGTCCGGCGAGGGTGATGCCGAGATCGATCTCGTTGCGTTGCAGCGCGGTCCTCGTCAAGAAGGGGACCACCGCCGGCAGGGCAAAGACGGGCAGGCCCCATCGCAAGGGCGCCACGGTGCTCGCGATCATGCCGCAGACCGAAGCGAGGATGACCGCCACGAAGGCTCGATGCGGCTGAGAGTCCGGAAAGAGAAAGATGCCGACGAGGCCCCAGATCAGGCCCGCACCGAAGAGGGATGCAACGTAGCGTCGGCTCCAGGCGGCAGGCTCGTGGCGGTCGGGACGCTCTCGCCAGCGCGAGATGAGTCCGATCTGCCAGAGATGGGCTGCGGCGACAGCACACAGCCACGGGATCGCCCAACGCTGGCTCGCAGCCTCCCAGAGAACGGCGACCGTGACCGCTGCGGCGCCGAAGGTCAGCGCGTAAACGTCGAGGCTCTGGCTGTAGAGCTTCTGCACCTGCTGGGCGAGCAGGGCCTGCTGGCGTCGCTCTTCGATCGCGCTGAAGCCGAATTCAGCGGACAGGTCGAGAGACGCAGACGAATCCTGTTGGGTGATCGGATGGGACATTGAAGCTCTCGGAGGAAGAGATCTATCCTAATTTATTCATTGGCAAATACGCTAGCTGTTGTCGGCCGTGGCGGCCGAGAGAGTCGCTCTCGACGGTTTCGCGCTCTCCTGAAAGTTCCGATGAAACTTTGTATGACAATGTCGTACAAAAGGGCATGAGCCAAAGACTCGGAGACTTCGAACTCCTTCTCATGCTCTCCCTCCATCGCCTCGGAGAGAGAGGCTACGGTGCCGCTGCCGCCCGCGAAATCGAAGAGAGGACCGGTCGAACCGTCTCTCTCGGCGCGGTCTACAAGACTCTTCAGAGACTCTCCGACAAAGGCCTGCTCGACTCCAAGATCGGCGCTCCTGAGAAGCGGCGCGGCGGAAGGCGGCGCAAGGAGTACCGACTGACGGGTCTCGGACAGGCTGAGTTGCAGAGCACGCTCGCTGACCTCGATTCGATGCGCTCCGGACTTCGACTGCCGAAGGCCGAGCCGGGAGAAGCGCAATGACCTCGGAAAATCTGCCCGGCCGCTTCGAGCGTTGGCTCATCGGCCAGATCGAAGCCCACGTTCCGCCGGATCGCGCCGAGTTCGTTGCCGGCGACCTCGAGGAAGAGGTTCGCCGTCGACGAACTCGGGGGAGGCTCGTCTCCATCCTGTGGTTGCTGCGTCAGCTGTGGGGGTTGGCCTGGAACGGCCAGCTCACCTGGAGGCGGAACCTGGCGCGGTCGAGCGACGCGAAGGTCTCTCTCGTAGGCCGAGCTGGAATCCTCCTCGACCACTCGCGGCGTGATCTCCTCCTCGGTGCTCGGCGCCTGACGCGCACACCGACGACCTCGGGGATCGTCGTTGCGACGCTCGCGCTGGGGATCGGCCTCAACTCGCTCGTCTTCATGTTGGCGGACACACTCGTGCTGCGCCCGCTGCCCTACGGAGATCCCGAGCGGCTGCTGAGCATCGAGACGAACACGGGTGGCCCCGGTTGGTACGGCAGCTCCGAGCCGGAGCTCTTCGACCTCGAGACGATCGCCGAGCTCGAAGCCGTCGCGGGCTGGACGGAGAGTTACGTCACGCTGGGCGAGGGCTCGAAGGCTCGCCGATTTCTTACGGTCGGCTCGACCGCCAACCTGCTCGAACTGCTCGGCGTACCGCCTTTGCGGGGTCGGCTGCCGGAGGCTGGAGACGACGTCCCGGGAGCTCCTCCCGTCGTGGTGATCAGCTACAGCCTCTGGCAGTCCGAGCTGGGCGGTCGGGAAGACGTTCTCGGAACGGAGCTTCGTTTCGACGGCTCGCCGCTCGAAGTGGTGGGCATCATGCCGCCCGGGTTCCAGTATCCGACGACCTCCCACCAGGCTTGGCGGCCGCTGCAGCTGGATCGTCAGGATCCTTGGGAGCGAAACAACCACTACCTCGGGGTCGTCGCCCGGCGACGCGCGGAGGTTTCGCTCGAGCAGGCCCGCGCATCGATCGACCTGCTGGTCGACCGCTCCGAGAGTGGGTACCCCAGCTACTACGCCGACGACGGATACGAGACGCGAACTCGGAAGCTGCGCGAGGCGACGGCGTCGTTCGAGAGAGCGCCGCTCCTGTCTTTGATGGCCGCCGTCGGCCTCCTGCTGATTCTCGCCTGTGCGAACGTCGCCAACGTGCAGCTGGGGCGTGGCGTCGCAAGATCGAAGGAAGTCAGCGTCGCTCGCGCCCTGGGCGCTGGGCGGACTCGGATCTTCTCCGAACTGATGGTCGAGTCGGCGCTGCTCGCGGCCGCCGGCTCGGCCGTTGCACTGGCTCTGGCCAAGCTCGGCGAACGCCTCTTCCCGATCGTCTTGCCGCCAGAGGTTCTGCGTCTTGGATCCCCCAGCCTCGACGGGCGCGTCGTCGCCTTTACCGTGGCGGTTGCCTTCGCCACGACGGTGCTGTTCGGTCTCTGGCCCGCACTGAGCGGCAGCCGTGCCGGCACGCGCTCCGTACGCAGCGTCGGTCGTACGGTCCGGAGCCGGTCACTACTCATCGTCTCGCAGGTGGCGATGGCTGCCGTGCTGCTGGTGGGCTGCGGAATGGTCCTGCGGAGTCTCCAGAACCTCGTGCGCGTCGATCCGGGCTTCGAGACCCAGGGAGCGATGGTGCTGACGCTCGTGCCGCCGGAGGAGGTCTACGACGAACCGGAAGAGGTCGTCGAGTACTACGCCTCGGTCGAGGAGGCGTTGACCTCGCTGCCGGGGGTCGCCGCCGCCGGCGCTGTCGAGCGCCTGCCGTTCTCGGGTGGCTTCAACATCTGGTCGCTGCAGATCGAGGGGCGCCTGGCGTCGACGGTCGCCGAAGCGCCGTCGGCGCTGGTCCAGCAATCGACTCCCGGCACGCTCGAGAGTCTGGGGATGAGGCTTCTCAGCGGGCGCTTTCTCAATGCTCGGGACCGGGCCGGTGCCGAGCCTGTCGTGGTCGTCAACGAGGCCTTTGCCAAGGAGCACTGGCCGGGTGAGGACGCGCTTGGCCGCCGCTTCAGGGTCTTCTCGGAGGGCTATCCGTGGCTTCGCATCGTCGGCGTCGTCGCCGACGTCCGCGATTTTGATCTGCAGTCGGCCGGCCGGGCTCAGTGGTACGTACCGCATGCCCAGGCCTTCGAGACGGCTTATGTCTCGCGACGGGTGCTGTCGCTGATCGTCCGGAGCGGTCGTGAGAATCCGATGGACCTGCTGCCGAGCCTGCAGGCGCGACTCCGGGAGGTCGATCCGCGCGTCGCGCAGATCGACGCCCGCCGACTCGATGATCTTCGCGCCGGATCGTTCAGCCTGACCACGCTCCTGAGTCGCTGGCTCCTGCTCTTTGCTGCTGTCGCGCTGAGTTTGGCGGCACTCGGTTTCTACGCTGCGTTCTCGTTTCTCGTCTCGGTGCGGCGCTTCGAGTTCGGCCTCCGAATGGCGCTCGGCGCGACTCCGCGCAGCGTGCTGCGCAATCTCCTCTCCGAAGGTCTTCGACTCTCGATCGTCGGCCTCGCCTTCGGGCTGGTGGTCGCCGTGCTGGCGAACCGCGCCGTCGCGGGCTGGCTCTTCGGTGTCGCTCCGGTCGACTGGACCGTCTTCGGCCTCGCGGGCCTGCTGCTGGGCGTCGTCGGGCTGCTCGCGACCTTGGCACCGGCGCTCCGCGCCAGCCGTACCGGTCTCACTGCGGTGCTTCGCCGCGGCGGCTGAGCTGCGGAGTCCGACTCCCGGCGCGCGGGACGGTGGAGGGCGGAGAGTCCGAAGTCGATGTCGTCGGGGCGGCTAGGGGAGCGAGCGAACGCGCCCTTCGAGATCGGGCGCCACCGTGCCGAGTGATCGGATGTGGTCGATGACGACGTCCGAGATCAGCCGGCCCTGATCGTAGGCGTCGATCGCCTGGTCGCGCAGGACGTCGAATCCGTCACCACCCGATCGGCTGAACGAGTTCGAGACGATGCGGTAGCGGGCGCCGTCCTCCAGAGGAGACCAGGCGCCGTCGAGGAGGACCTCGATCGACTGCACTCGCTGCCCGACCGGCTCGGCCGCGCGAAACGCATAGCGCAGACCAGCGACCTGGAGGAGTCGACCGGTGCCGTCGTTGCCCGGATCGTCGGCGCGCGCAACGCCGTGCTCGAGCGCATCGCGCAGGTGCCTTCCCTCGAGCTCGAAGGTGCTGAGGGCATTCTCGAAGGGAAGGACTTCGAGCACGTTGCCGAGCGTGATCGGCCCTGCTGGAATCGACGAGCGGATGCTCCCGGAGTTCTGGAGCGCAATCTGGGCGCCGCTCTCTGCCAGCAGAGCGTCTGCGATGAGGTTGCCGAGGTTGCATTCGCCGAAGCGGCAGGTCTGCTCGTCCCCGCGCAGGTCGATCGCGGCGGCGCCGATTCCCTCCGACGAGAACTCGGACACCTCTTCCGCGAGCGGCTGCACCATTGCCAGGACGCTGCCGTCGCGCGCGACCTGGGCGTTGAGGAGGATCGGCTCGCCGGCCGCCGAGACGACGCGGCCCTCGTCATCGAAGGTGACGTCGAGTCGCCCGAGGTACTTGCCCCAGGCAAAAGCGGTGACGACCGCGACGGTATCGCCGAGCGGTCCGGTGACCAGCGTCGGGTAGGGGCCGTTGGCCTCGGGGTCCTCGTTGTGGAGGAAGGTGTTGGTGTGTCCGCCGACGATCACGTCGAGGCCACGGACCGTGCTCGCGATCTCCTTGTCGCGCTCGTAGCCGGCGTGACTGATGGCGATGATCTTGTCGATGCCGCGGTCCGTCAGCGCGTCGACGGCGGGCTGGAGCATCTCGGCGACGGGAAGAAAGCCGATCGTCGGACCCGGGCTCGACAGCGCGGGGGTCTCTTCGGTGATGTAGCCGACGAGCCCGATGCGCTCGTCGCCGACCTCGATGACGGCCGAGGTGGAGAGCCGCCCGTCGAGCATCGGGTCGTTCGAGGTGTCGACGTTGGTGGCCAGCAGGGGGAAGTCGATGCTGGCGGCGAAGTCGGCGAGGACGGGCGGCCCGTCGTCGAACTCGTGGTTGCCGACGACCATCGCGTCGTACTCGAGCTCGTTCATGATGCGACTGGCTGCGGCGCCGCGGAACCGGCTGTAAAAGAGAGTTCCCTGGAACTGGTCTCCGGCGTCGAGCAGGACAACGTTGTCCGCCGCGGCGCGGACCTGCCGTATCGCCGTCGCCCGACGCGCGACGCCGCCGAAGCAGGCACCGCGCTCGGCCTCGTCCTCGCGGCAGCGCGAGCCGAAGCGACCGAACTCCTGAAACCTCGCGTGGACGTCGTTGGTATGCAGGACCGTCAACTCGAACGGTCCCGGGTCGGCCGAGCAGCCGAGGATCGGCACGAGGAGAAGGAGGAGCGCCCGCAGTTTCCGCCTTGGGGCGGAGAAGGCTGTGGAGGAGGCGGAGTGCCTGGCTCGAAGACGCGGTGTCGGCATGGTGACCCTCGGGTTGCGCGGGAGGGGCGTCGTCGCTCAGCCCCTTCGCTCGCTCTTGGCAGAGCGGCAGTCTAATGCCTGTTTCGGCGCCGTTCCTCGGCGGGATAGCCTTGCGCCTCCCAAGGGAGTACCGATGAAGAAAGTCGTCGTCACGCGTCCTGTACCGGCCGCCGCTCTGGATCTGCTGAAGGAGCGCTTCGACGTGTCCGTTCTCGCCGAAGGTGAGGCGGAGAGACCCGGTGCTCTGGCGATCGCACTCGAAGAGGCCCACGGCGCTCTGGTCCTGATCACCGAGTCGATCGGAGAGGCGGAGCTCGAGGGGGCGCAGAACCTCGAACTCCTCGCCAACATGGCCGTCGGCTACAACAACATCGACGTCGAGGCGGCGGCCGCGAGGGGCGTGCTGGTGACCAACACGCCCGACGTGCTGACCGAGACGACGGCCGATCTGACCTGGGCGCTTGTGCTCGCAGTGGCTCGCCGAGTCGTCGAGTCGGACAAGTTCCTGCGTGCCGGTCGCTTCGACCGCTGGGGGCCGCTGATGCTGCTCGGGCCGGATGTGCACGGCAAGCGCCTCGGCATCGTCGGCCTCGGTCGCATCGGCGAGGCGGTTGCGCGACGTGGGCGGCTGGGTTTCGGTATGTCGGTGAGCTACTGGGGACGCTGCCGCAACGAGCGAGTCGAGAGCGAGTTGAATGCGCGGCGCATGGAGCTCGACGAACTGCTCGAGACGAGCGACGTCGTCTCGATCCATGTGCCTCTCAGCGATGCGACACACCACCTCATCGGGGCGCGGGAACTGGAGAGGATGAAGACGACGGCGATTCTCATCAACACCGCGCGCGGCCCGGTTCTCGACGAGGCTGCGCTCGTTGCAGCGCTCGAGGCGGAGCAGATCTGGGGCGCCGGGCTCGACGTCTTCGAGAACGAGCCCGAAGTTCATCCTGGCTTGATGGACCGAGACGACGTCGTTCTGCTGCCGCACATCGGCAGCGGCTCGCTGGAGACCCGCAACCGCATGGCGCGGCTCGCCGCGGAGAACCTCGTCGAGGTGCTCGAGGGACGAGAGCCTCTGACGCCGGTGTAGGGGAGAGAGGGCGGCTTGGACTTCGCTGGGGCACGGACTCGGGTCCGACCCCGCGTCGGAAGCTCCGTGGCCTGCGCGGATGCTCCGTATCCCCTCTGCCCAGACCCTCTGGGCGTCCCCTCGGCTGGGCTGACGTGCCCTGGCGTGGTTGGAACCACGCCTCACACGTCAGTCCCGCATGTTGACGAACTTGAGCTCGACGTCCCAGTCGCCGCCCTTGAGCGATTGGATCACCTGCTGCAGGTCGTCGCGCTTCTTGCCGCTGACGCGCATCTGGTCCTCCTGGATCTGCGCTTGCACTTTGATCTTCAGCTGCTTGATCGTCTTGGCGATCTCTTTCGACGTCTCTTTGGGGATGCCGTTCTGCAGCTTGATCGTCTGGCGCAGGGTGCCCTCCGACGCCGGCTCGGGAGTACTGGCGTCGAGGTTCTTGATGGCGACACCGCGGCGAATCAGCTTGGTGTGCAGAACGTCGCGCACGGCGTCGAGCTTGTACTCGTCGTCGCCGGTCAGCGTGATCGTCTCTTCTTTGTCCCACTCGATCTTGCTCTTCGATCCGCGGAAGTCGTAGCGCTGGCCGATCTCTTTGACGGCCTGGTTGACGGCGTTGTCGACCTCTTGCGGGTCGGTCTGGCAGACGATGTCGAAAGACGGCACGGCGGCTCTCCTGTCTCGGGCTGAAAGTCTCGGGCGCGAGGCCCGCGGGAACGGGCGAGAATGTATCAAGGCGACCTTCCGAGGCCAGCTGCCGAACTTGCTATCGTCGCTCCAGCTTCGCAGCAGATCAACGGGAAAGGCCCCGAGAGGGCCCTAGCCTGGCGCAAGGCCAGGGAGGCACTGAGTATGGCGACGACGACGAACCCCCCGAAGACCCTCTGGACCGCCCTGATCGGTGCCGTGCTGGCCGCGCTCGTCGCGACCGTCGCCTTCGCTCAGGCGCCAGCCAAGGCGGAGAAGAGCTTCGAAGACACCGTTGCTGGCCTGGAGAAGTTCGAAGGATTCTTCGACATCTACTGGGATTCGAAGGAGGGCACGGTGCACCTCGCCACGGACGCCTTCGACCAGGAGTTCTTCTTCGTACCCGGCCTCGCTGCGGGCGTCGGTTCGAACGACATCGGCCTCGATCGTGGCCAGATTGGTCAGACCAAGCTCGTCGAGCTGCGCCGCGTCGGCAAGAAGATCCTTTTGGTCCACAAGAACACGCGCTACCGCGCCGCCTCCGACTCGGCGACCGAGGTGCGCTCCGTCGACCAGGCCTTCGCCGAGTCGGTACTCTGGGGCTTCACCGTGAAGGCGGAGAGCGACGATGGCAAGGTGCTCTTCGACGTGACTCCCTTCCTCTTGAGCGATCAGCACGGCGTCGCGGCACGACTCAGGATGCGCCGGCAGGGGAGTTTTCGGCTCGACGCGAGTCGCTCGGCGACGTTCCTGCCCCGCACCAAGAGCTTCCCCCGCAACACCGAGCTCGAAGCAACGCTCACTTTCACGGGCAACCCCGAGGGGGCGTGGCTGCGTTCGGTGACGCCGACGCCTTCGGCAGTCACCGTACGCCAGCATCTGTCGTTCATCCAGCTTCCCGAGCCCGGCTACGAGCCGCGACCCTTCGACCCGCGGTCCGGCTACATCTCGACGGAGTTCTCGGACTACGCTCAACCGATCGAGTCCTCGCTGCAGCGGCGGTACATCATTCGGCATCGCCTCGAGAAGCGGAACCCCGATGCCGAGACCAGCGAGGCCGTCGAGCCGATCGTCTACTACCTCGATCCCGGAACGCCGGAGCCGGTGCGCTCGGCTCTGATCGACGGTGCGCTCTGGTGGGACCAGGCCTTTGCAGCTGCGGGCTATCGCAATGCCTTCCAGGTGGAAATGCTGCCAGAGGACGCCGACCCTCTCGACGTGCGATACAACGTCATTCAGTGGGTCCACCGCTCGACGCGCGGCTGGTCCTATGGCGGCTCCATCACCGATCCGCGCACCGGCGAGATTCTCAAGGGAATCGTCACCCTCGGCTCACTGCGCGTGCGCCAGGACTACATGATCGCGCAGGCACTCGTTGGCGACACCCACGACACCGGCTCGGGAGCGGCGAACCCGATGCTCGAAATGGCGCTGGCTCGACTGCGGCAGCTGTCGGCGCACGAAGTCGGCCATACGATCGGCCTCGTCCACAACTTCGCGGCCAGCGCCAACGACCGAGCCTCGGTCATGGACTATCCGCATCCGCAGATCGGCCTCGACGGCCAGCAGCCGACGCTGGGTGCCGCGTACGCGACGGACATCGGCGCTTGGGACAAGCGCGCCGTGATCTGGGGCTATCAGGACTTTCCGGACTCGATGACGGGTCCCCAGGTGGCGCAGTCGCTCGAAGACATTCTCGAAGAGACTCGCGAGACGCTCTACTTCCTCACCGACCAGGACGGACGCCCCAAGGGCGGTGCCAGCCCGATCACGCACATCTGGGACAACGGCGGTGAGCCGGCCGAGGAGCTCGAGCACCTGCTCGACGTTCGCGCCAGCGTCCTGGCTCGCTTCGGAGAGGGCTTCCTGCAGCCCGGAGAGACCTTGGCGAAGCTCGAGGACATGCTCGTGCCGCTCTATCTGGTGCACCGCTACCAGCTCGACGCCGCAGCAAAGGTCGTCGGCGGTCTGGACTACCGCTACGCCGTCAAGGGCGACGGTCAGGTACCGACCGAGCTGCTCGATCCCGAGCGGCAGCGCCGTGCACTGGCGGCTCTTCTGCGTAGCCTCGATGCTTCCGAGCTGACTCTCCCAGAGTCGGTGCTGGCTGCTATCCCGCCGCCGACGCCCGGGAAGCGTCGCGGACGCGAGAACTTCCCCGGTCGCACCGGCGTGACCTTCGATCCACTGACGGCGGCCGACGTCGCCGCAGACCTCACCCTCGGTCTCCTGCTCCATCCGGAGCGGGCTGGACGCCTCGTCATTCACCCGGCCCGTGACGCTGATCAGGTTGGCCTTTTCGAGGTTCTCGACAGGATCCTCGAACGCACCTGGCAGGCCGAGACACCGAGCGGCGTCGAAGCCGAGGTGCAGCGCATCGTCCAGACCGCGGTCGTCCGTCACCTCGAGCGGCTCAGCCTCTCCGGAGTCGCACTACCGCAGGCGCGCGCTGCCGCGCTCGCCGCTTTGCAGGATCTGAACTCCTGGCTTCTCGATCGGGCGCCGGGGGATCGAGCGCAGGCGGCTCACTACGCGGCAACAGCCCAGCGGCTCGAAGCGTTTCTCGACGAGCCGGGAGAGGTCGAGATGACGACGCCGGTGCGCACGCCGGACGGTGACCCGATCGGCTCGAGGAGCACGCCGCTCTTCGCCGGTGAGGAAGTCCTTTCCGGAAAGTGGGGAGACCTCCTCGGCGAGCCCTTCTGCTCGCAGAGTGCCTTTTGACTTTCGGCACTCCCTGACGGCGGTCGCTCCCGGGCGCGAGCCGCTCTCGGCGGGCGACTTTCCCGGGCGGCGCAATGCAGGAGAGCGAAGCGAGCTCCGAGCGCGGAGTCTCCGGAGGGGACGGAGCAGAAGCGGGCTGGCAAAGCCCGTGGGACACGCCACGGGCCTTCGCTAGCTCAGGCTGCCTTTGCGGGCGATTCCCTCGAGCACGTCGCCGAACCGGTCGATCTCCTCGACGGTCGTGTAGACCGACGGCGTCACGCGGATGCCGTTGAACTCCTCGTGGCGGATACCGACCGTGAAGATGCGGTGCTCCTTCCACAGGTGGTCCGCCAGGTCGACGGGATCGATGCCGTCGATTCCAACCGTGGCGATGCCGCAGGCCTTGCGCGGAGCCAGGCTGGTGTGGAGGCTGACCTTGGGCAGATCCTTGACCCGCTCGGCCCAGCGGTTGCGCAGGTAGACCATGCGCGCTTCCTTCCGCTCCGGGCCGATGCCTTCGTGAAAGCTCAGCGCCTCGGCGATGGCGAGGATGTTGGGGCACGGGTGTGTACCGATCTCTTCGAACTTGCGAATGTCGCCGTCGAGCTTGTCGGGCGCCGCCATCAGTGGCCAGAGACTCTCGATCTTCTCCTTGCGCACGTAGAGGAGGCCGGTGCCGAAGGGAGCAAAGAGCCACTTGTGTAGAGAGCTCGCGTAGTAGTCGCAGTCCAGATCGTCGTGGTCGAAGGTGAAGTGCGCGAAGGCGTGAGCGCCGTCGACGATCACAGGGATGCCGCGTTTGCGCGCCATCTGCACGACTTTCTTGACCGGGAGAATCTGACCCGTGATGTTGACGATGTGGCACATCAGGATGACCTTGGTCTTCTCGGTGATGTTGCTCTCGAAGAGACGCACGACCTCGTCGTCGTCGTCGGCGGGGATGGGGAGAGAGAATTGCTTGAGGACGATGCCGTCGCGCCTCTCCCGCTGCTTGAACGTGGTGATCATGCGGCCGTAGTCGTGCGTCGTCGTCAGCACCTCGTCACCCGCTTCGAGGTCGAAGCCGAGCTGGCAGATCTGCAGGCCCTCCGATGCGTTGCGCACCATCGCGATCTCTTCGGTGGAGCTGCCGAAGTGCTGTGCCAGACGCTTGCGGACCGTCTCTTTCTGCGGTTCGAGCACGCGCCACATCGTGTAGGCTGGCGCCTCGTTGGAGTAGCTCAGGTAGCGCGCGAGCGCATTCTGCACGTCGGCCGGCGAAGGGCAGACGCCGCCGTTGTTGAGGTTGATCATGCTGCGATCCACGGTGAAGGCACGCTGCACCTCGAACCAGAGGTCCTCGTCCTGTGCATCGGCTTCGGGCGTCGACGTCGCGGGCAGACCGCGCCACGCAGCGCTCTTTCCAGGGTTGAGAAAGGCGAGGCTGCCTACGGCTGGTGCCCACGACTGAAGGAAATCTCGGCGCGTGACCATGACGACTCTCCCTGCTCAACGTTTCGCTGGTTCTCGACGGGAACGTCGGGATCGTAGCAAGAGCCCGCGCTGGGTGAAGCTGCTCGGAACGCTTCTGCTGACGTTGGGGAGCGCGGACTCTCTCCTCGGCTTCGGTGCGACCGGTCATCGCATCACGGCGCAGATTGCCGCCTGGGAGCTCGAGCCTGCGGTCGCGCGCGAGATTCAGCGGCTCCTCGACGGCTCGTCGCTCGTCGAAGCCTCGACCTGGGCCGACGAGATCCGGCGCGAGGACAAGTGGCGACACATGTCGCCCTGGCACTACGTGAATCTCGATCCCAGGGTGGGCAAGTTCGAGGGATGTCCGGAGTTTTCCGGCTGCCTCGTCGATGCGCTGCGCGATGCGGCAGTGACCCTGGGTGATCGTTCTCGCAGCGATGAAGATCGTTTGCTGGCTCTTCGAATCGTCGTGCACATGATGGGAGATCTGCATCAGCCGATGCACGTCTCCCACGCCAGCGATCGCGGTGGCAACCGCATTCCGGTCGACTTCTTCGGTGAGGAGTGGAACCTGCACTCGCTGTGGGACACGGGAATTCTGTCGCGCCGCGACGGCAGCTGGCGCCGTCTGGCCCGCAGGATCCACCAGACGGAGCGCTCGATCGACGCCGAGTGGAGCGATGAGAGCCTCCTGCAGTGGGTGGCGGAGAGCTACAGACTCGCCGTCGATGTCGTCTACCCGAGTTTGCCGCCGGACGCCCGCGTCGGACGCCTTTACGTCGAGGCCTACCGACCACTCGTCGACCAGCAGCTGCACAAGGCGGGCCTGCGCATGGCGAACCTGTTGAACACGGTGCTGTCGAGCGGAGAGGAGTGAGAACGGGTGCGCCTCTTCTTCTGGCTGTTGGGACCGCTGACGCTGATTGCGCTGACGCTCGGTTTGGCGATCAGCACGGTGGAGAAGCTCGGTGGTGGTTGTGCGGGCATCGTCTGCGGCGTCGGCGGCGCTGCCGCCGTCGGTCTGGGCCTCCTGCTCGCCTACTGGGTTGGCGTCGACGCATTCAACCTCCTGCTCCTGCGGCGCTTCCTGACGAGAGGCGCCACGCCGCGCGACGGTCGTCTACTGGCCCTCGAAGGACGGGCGGAGATCGAAGGCGAGGCCCGCCCAGCACCTTTCAGCGGCACCCGATGCGCAGGCTATCTCTACCGTGTCGCGGCGCAGCGCTACGATTCGACGAGAGAGAGCAGCTCGACGGTCGACCTCCTCTACGGTGCCTTCCTGGCTCCGACCCACATCGTCGGTCCGAATCTCGGTCTCGAGCTCGCTTCGCTGCCGGCCTTCGGCGATGAGCTGCGCACGACGGTAACGGACGGGCGCTGGACCAAGGGAGCCGTCCGACTCGTCGATCGCCTGCGCGGAAGGGCGGCCCTACCCTCGGCGAAACAGAGGCAGGAGCGTCTGCTCGAACTGCAGTCGACGAGGGTGCGCTCCATCGACGAAGAGCACTGTGCTGACTTCGATCCGGCGGAGGAGGCGTCCCTGACGATCGAAGAACAGATCCTCCCGGTCGGTGAGGATCTGTGCTGGATCGGGACGTACCACGCGTCCGAGCGAGCCCTCACCGGGACACGACCGCGCCTCGGCCCGAACCTTCAGGTGTACCGCGGCGACGGCCGCACCGTGATGGAGCGCCTCGCCGGAGAGGTGCGGGGCTTCGGCCTGACGGCGCTCGCACTCGTCGGTTTGGGCGCTCTGCTGATCAGCGTGCCGTACTGGCCCTCGGTCGTCCTCGAGGCCCTGCCGTTCCTCGAGGCTGCAAGCTGACGCGAACTTCGCGAGCCGTGGATCCGCCTCGAGCCTCCCCTCGACTTTCGAGCCAGCGAACAAAGTCGGCTTCTTTGGGGTTTGGGCCTTCGTTCGCGCGGAGGCGAAGGGAGGCGCTGGAAGGCCGAGAGGAAGCACTCCCTTCGCCATCGGGACGGAGCTTCGGCATCTTAGGGAGGCCCGTGGTACGACCACGGGACTTCCCTAAGGACTGAAGATCGGCACGCCGACGGGCGGCTCGAAGGCGAAGCTGGAGCGCGGCGTCGCCGCTGCGTCGAGGTACTTGAGGGAGCGGAAGGAGACCTGCAGAGTCGGTTGTCCACTCGACCCGATGATCATCGACTGCGGCTCCCCGGTGCGACGATCGAGCGTCACGGAGACCTGAGGAGAGGAACCGAAGAGCTGGAGCTGTGACGCGAGACTCTCGGGAAGCTGACCTTGGAAAGTGCCGTTCAGAGTCACGACGTCGTCGCCTTCGCTCACCTTCAGAGCGAGCCGAGGGAGCATCGCGCGCAGCTGGCTGTAGGGATCGCCGCTGACGCTGAGGACCCCGCCCTCGCTGGCGGCGCGCGCCTCGAGATCGTCGAGCCGCGAGCGCAGGATCTGCTGCGGGTGGGGCTGGCCCTTGATCACCGAGAAGGACCAGGAGTGTTCGCCGTCGGCAATCGTGTGGGCGGTGCTGCTCTGCGACGGCGTGCCGTTGGCGCTGACGTCGGTCTGCATCTGCGTCACCGAGTGCCGAGCGTCACGATAGAGCAAGGTGCCCTGGCTCTCCATGCGCAGCTTCGTTGGCCCCTGCTGCATCGTGAGGTCGGCCGAGAATTCCAGCTGGAAGGGGGCCTGCTCGAAGGGCAGCAGAGCCTTCGCCGCCCACTCCTCGGCCGACTCGGCTCGAGTCGAGCCCGCGGAGAGCGTCGCGATGGCGACGAGCAGCAGAGTGTTTCGCAGGGCTTGGATCGGGGGCATGACGAACTCCTTGAAGGTCGCGCGGATGGTAGCAGCGCGCACGCCGAACCGGGCGCAGCCCGCTGCCGTAGACTGCCCGGCATGACGCTGCATCTGGGGACGACTCCGTGGGCGAGCGGTCCCGACCTCTCCGGACCCCCTCTCGCCCAAGCCGGCGAGCTCGCCGAGCGCGCCGGCTTCGAGAGCTTCTGGCTGCCGGAAAGCCACTTCGTACAGGGTGCGAACCCGGCGCCCCTGCTGCGTCTCGCGGCCGTTGCCGGCCGGACGGAGAGAATCCGCCTGGGAACGACCTCCTACCTGCTCCCCGTGCGCAACGCGATCGCCGCCGCGGAGGAGGTGGCTGTGCTCGATCATCTCAGCGATGGCCGGGTGATCCTCGGTGTAGGTCGCGGCTTTCGCAGAGCGCTCTTCGACGTCTTCGGCGTCGACCCCGCGGAGAAGCGCAAACTTCTGGAGGCGGCGTTGCGCACCATGAAGTCCGCGTGGCGCGGTGACCCCATCGCCGTTCCCGGCGCCGAGCCCGACGCGCCACCGATCCGCCTCGAGCCGCGACCGGTGCAGCAGCCCCACCCGCCGATCTGGGTTGCCGCCTTCGGCCCGAAGGCTCTGGCGCAGGTGGGCGGTCTCGGACTGCCTTACCTGGCCTCGCCGATGGAGTCGCGGCAGCAGTTGCTCGCAAACCACGATGCGCACACACAGGCGCTCGGCGAGGCGGGACACCGACGCGAGGACGTCGCCGTACCGATCATGCGCACGGCCTTCGTCGGCTCTGCGCCCGAGGTGGAGCGTGTTCGAGAGGAGCTCCGAGCGGAAGCCGAGGGTTGGCGGCGGTTGCCGTCGCCTCGCCTGCGGGCGGCTGCAGACGTCGACGTCGACGATCGAGCGCTGCTGGGTGAAGCAGGCGAGTTTCGCGAACGCGTCGCGCGCTACCGTGAAGAGCTCGGCATGACGCATCTGATCGTGCGGCCGATGCTCTCGCGTCGGCCGCCCGAGGAAGTTCGTCGCGGGCTCGACGCGCTGCGCGAAGCCCTCGTCTGACACCGCTTCGAGGTGGCTCGGGCGCTGGTAAGCTGAAGCCACAGTACGTACCCTCACGACACCGCACTGGCACGGCCGGCGCTCGCCCGTCTCGCGCAGGCGAAGGAGAATCCCTATGAATCTCGGTATCCTCGTCGGTTACTCCGGCAAGATCGTCAAGCTCCCCATCGAACTCGTGAAAGCCGCCGAGTCGATGGGAATCACCTCGGCGTGGACGGCAGAGGCCTACGGCTCCGACGCGGTTACGACCGCTACGTGGCTCCTCGCCAACACCGAGAAGATGAAGGTGGGCACTGCCATCATGCAGCTGCCCGGTCGCTCGCCGGCCTGCGCCGCGATGACAGCGATGACGCTGCAGCAGCTCTCCGGTGGCCGCTTCATCATGGGGCTCGGTCCCTCCGGACCGCAGGTCGTCGAGGGTTGGCACGGCACTTCCTACGCCAAGCCGCTGACGCGCCAGCGCGAGTACATCAACATCGTGCGCCAGATCTTCGCGCGCGAAGAGCCGGTGACGAACGAGGGCGAGTTCTACCAGCTGCCCTACAAGGGCCCCGGCTCGACCGGTCTCGGCAAACCGCTCAAGAGCATCCTCGCCGCAGACACCTCGATTCCGGTGTACACCGCCGCGATCACGCCGGGCGGCGTTCGCCTCGCCGGTGAGTTGGCCGACGGTTTCTTCCCGGTGTGGATGAACCCGGAGCGCTACGACATCTTCGAGGGCGCCGTGAACGAAGGCTTCGCCAAGGCCGGCAACGGCAAGAGCCTCGACGACTTCGACGTCGCTCCTTTCGTTTCGGTGGTCATCGGCGACGACATCGAGCAGTGTCGCAACATGGTCAAGCCGAGCCTCGCGCTCTACGTCGGCGGCATGGGCGCCAAGTCGAAGAACTTCTACAACGACTACGCCAAGAAGCTCGGCTACGAAGGCGAAGCCGAGCAGATCCAGGATCTCTATCTCAGCGGCAAGCAGGGCGAGGCGACGATGATGATTCCCGATTCGCTCGTCGACGAAGTACACCTCTGCGGACCGAAGGAGCACATCCAGGAGCGTCTGCAGGCTTGGAAGGAAGCGGGCGACAAGCGGCACGTCGGCTCGATGCTGCTCGGCTGCCAGGACGTTAAGGCGCTCGAAGCGGTGGCCGAGGTCATGCTCTAGGGCATGGCTCGCGCCGCGCGCAAGAAGCTGCCTCATGTGGTGGCGCTGGTGGCCCTGGTGCCAGCGGCACTGCAGGGGGCTCAGGAGGGCGACTGGGCGATGACCGCCCTCGTCGGGGTGGTCATCGTCGCCAATCTCCTGGCGCTCGTTGCCGGTGAGCACATGACGCGCAGCGTTCAGGCGCTGGTCAACGGCGCGAACGCGGCCCTGTGCCTACTCGTCGGCTGGAGGCTCATGGAAGGCGGGAGCGACGCGGTGCACTGGGTTTGGTTCTTCGCGGCGGCGGTCTTCGCGATCGTGACGGTCCTCTTCCTGCGCCAGCCCGAAGGCAGCTCGAACGAGTGAGAGATCTGTACGACTGAGGGCTCTCGCGACGGAGAGTGGCGGATCTCCCGCCGCGCCCGTGAGCTGAGGTTTCGTTCCGTGATCGCGGTCGGGTGTCGAACGGTATCGCTGCTTGTTTCTTCGGCGGCCACGCGGCATCCCACGAGCGCAGTACCGGGGGCGGAGCGAAGCCCTTCCCTTGCTACGCTCGGCCGGTGAGCGAGGGAGGGCCGATGAGAGAAGACGTTGTCCAACTGAAAGCGGGCGACCTCGCCCGCGTCGTGCTGCGAGTCGTCGGTGTGTGGCTCTCCCTGCAGACCTTGGCCGGCATTCCCGGGGTCGTCGCCGCGGCCTCTTACCAGGACTTGGACAGTGGCTACGGCTCGACTCCCTTCGTCCTCTTGAGCGGTGGGTTCGTCATCGCGCAGGGTGCCGTAGCGCTCGCTTGCCTCTTCAATACGGAGCTCTTGACGCGCTGGTTGCTCGGCGAAGGCCGGGAGGCGGCGATCAGTGCACGCTCCGACGACTTGGTGGCGGGCGCTCTGCGCGTGGTCGGCCTGACGCTGGTTGCTCTCAACCTTCCCGGAGTCGTTGCCTCGCTTCTCGAGGTGGCGTGGCTCCTGGGCGAAGAGAGAAGCTCCCTGCGCCCGAGCATGCTGGCGCGCAACTGGCAGAACTACGTGCTTTGGCTGGGCCTCACCTGCTGCGGTGCGCTGCTGGCCTGGAAGGCGGATCGCGCCGCTCTGATCGGCAAGGCAGGTGCCACGGCGGCTCGAGTCGACGAGTGAAGCGAACGCGCTGGAGAGAACGTTCAGCGACTCGAAGAGCCGGCCGCTCTACGGAATGCTGACGACGTGCCCGATCATCGTCGAGCCTTCGAAGACCGCCTTGTCGGCGACGTTGCGCTCGTCGACGAAGACGAAGTCGAAGGTCTCGTCCCGGTCGACGTCGCTGTGCAGCATGACGACGAAGTTCGTGCCGGTCTCGGGCTCGGGAGCGGTGGTGACGTCGATCGTGACGTTCTCGTGCGTGCCCGCCGGCAGGTACCTGGCACCGACGTAGATCTTGCCCTGCGGCGCTCCGTCTTCGAAGGGATGCAGCACGAGCCAACCGGGCTCGTCGAGCATCACTTCGGTGAACGTCAGGGAGCGTCCTTCGACCTTCATGCCTTCCGTCTGAATCGAGCTCTTTTCACCGTTGCCCATCGAGATCTGTTGTGCGGCGGCGGGAAGCGCCAGCAGAGTGGAGAGTGCAAGGGCGGTGCGCAGCGTCGAAGTGGGGGTCATGGCGCCTCCGAGATTCATGGGTGACGCCTTCAAGCTACCATGCGCGCCGGCCGCGACCGTGAGACACTCGGTCGTCAACCCTTCGACAACAGGCCAGCGGCCTCCAGAGGATTCTCGCCATGGCACCTTTCCGCGCACTGCTCCTCGTTCTGCTCGTCGCCGTCGTCGGCTACACGGTTCCGGTGGTCATGAACCACGGCCTGACGCTCTTCCCGGTCTTCTTCGGTGACATCCAGAAGATGGAGTGGCCCGGGCAGTTCAACATGGACTTCATGGGTTTCCTGGTGCTCTCGGGCCTTTGGATGGCGTGGCGTCATCACTGGAGTCCCGCGGGACTGGCGCTGGCCGTGTGCGGCTTCTTCGGCGGCATTCCGATGCTCACCTCCTACCTGCTGTTCCACAGCTTCCAGGCGAACGACATGAAGTCGCTCCTTCTGGGGCCGCAGCGAGCCGCCGACTGAGACCGAGTCGTGCCGGTGATCGAGCTGGAGCTCTTCGTACGAGCTCCGTGTGAACGCGTCTTCGATCTCAGTCGTTCCATCGATCTGCACGTCAGAACGGCGGAAGGTACGGCTGAGAGAGCGGTCGCGGGAGTGACCACGGGACTCGTCGAGTTGAATGACGAGGTCACCTGGAGCGCTCGGCACTTCGGTGTGCGTCAGCGACTCACAGCGCGCATCACGCAGTTCGATCGGCCGAGACACTTCCGCGACTCCATGGTCCGGGGAGCCTTCGCCCGCTTCGATCACGACCACCTCTTCGAAGAGTGGGAGGGCGGTTGTCGCATGGTCGATCGCTTCGACTTCGACGCGCCGCTGCGACCGCTCGGGCGGTTCGCCGAGCGTCTCTTCTTGTCGCGCTACATGAGACGTTTCCTGGCGCGTCGCTGCCAGATTCTCAAAGAGGTCGCCGAGAGCGATGAGTGGCAGCGCTACCTGCAGGGTGTCGAGGACTGCTAGGGTTCCGGCATGCGCTTTGTCCCTGTACTCCTGGGAGCTGGTCTTGGACTGCTTCTCGGCATCGGCTTCGGCAACGTCGGTGTCGGTTTGGGCATCGGTGCCGTCGCCGGCGTGCTCTTGGGTCTCGCCTTCGAGCTGGCGCGGCGCGAAGACGAATAGCGATCCGTCTCGCAGAGCTCAGCGCCGCCGCATGACGAAGACGAGCGGCACCATCACGGCGAAGACGAGGGCGAAGAGCCTGAACGTGTCGAGAAAGGCGAGCAAGCTCGACTGCTCTTCGAGGGCGCCTCGCAGGGCGAGCAGCTGCCGGTCCGGACCGACCGCGTCGACCGAACGGAAGGTCTCGACGCCGTCGCCGAAGCGCTCGCGCCACTGCGGGTCGTAAGGAGTCATGCGCTCCGCCAGCTGGCTGCGGTGCACCGTCGTCGTGCGCTGCAGGTAGGTCGAGGTCAGAGCAATGCCGAGGCTCGAACCGACGTTGCGCGTCATATTGAAGAGGCTCGAGGCGTTGCCCATCTGCTCGTTCGAGATCCGGGCCATCGTCAGCGTCGTCATCGGCACGAAGAGCAGGCCGAGAGCGACGCCCTGAACGAACTGTGGCCAGAAGAGGTCCGCCGCCCCGAGGTCGAGATTGAGCTCGGCGAAGGCGAGCATCGTGACGACCCCGAGCACGAGTCCCGAGGCGAGCAGCTTGCGCTGGTCCCACCGGTCGGCGAGCACGCCGACGATCGGGAAGGCGAGGAACGCACCGATGCCGCGCTGCGCGATGATCCAGCCGGCGTCGACGGGGGGATAGCCGATGAGCGTCTGCAGCATCAGCGGTAGCAGCACGATCGAGCCATAGAGCAGGAAGCCGATGAGCGCCGACAACAGGGAGCCGATGGCGAAGGTCGCATCGCGATAGACGCTCAAGTCGACCACCGGCTCTGCCGCGCGCTTCGCATGCAGGATGAACCAGACGCCCGCGACCGCAGCGGCGACCAGCAAGGCGCGGATCAGCGTCGAGTGCAGCCAGTCTTCGTCGTGCCCGCGGTCGAGAGCAATCTGTACTGCGGCGATCGAAAGGGCGAGGAGGCAGATGCCGCGCACGTCGACGTGCTCGCTCCGACGCCTCACGTATGGCGGATCCCAGACCCACAGGCCGACGAAGAGGAGGCCGAGGAGTCCGAAGGGCACGTTGATGAAGAAGACCCAGCGCCACGAGGAGTGCTCGGTGAGCCAGCCGCCGAGCAGCGGTCCGATGATCGGCGCCAGCACGAGACCGAGCGACCAGAAGCCCATCGCGCGCCCGCGCTGCTCGATCGGAAAGCTCTCGAGCATGATCGCCTGGGAGAGCGGCTGCATGACGCCACCGGTCAGACCCTGCAGAATGCGAAAGACGATCAGAGTTCCGAGCGTCGGAGCGGCACCGCAGAGAACCGAAGAGAGCGTGAAGGTGGCGATACTGAGCAGCAGGAGACGCTTGCGGCCGACGACCGAAGCCAGCCAGCCGGAGAGAGGCAGCACGATCGCGTTTGCGGCCAGATAGGACGTCAGCGACCAGGTCGCTTCGTTCACCGAGGACGACAGCGAGCCGGCGATGTAGGGAAGGGAGAGATTGACGACCGTCGTGTCGAGGTAGACCATCGCCGACCCGAACATGACGGCGATCGCCGTCAGCCAGGGATTGATCTCCGGTCGTTCCCCGGCCTCCGCAACGCTCATGGGATTGCCGCCCGGCGAACGTGGCTCACCCCGGCGCGTCTCACTCGCCGTCGATCCGAGCTCGCAGGTGAACCACGGTGTGCACCGACATCCCGGGACGCAACGCACCGGGCTCGGCCTCCGCGGCGTCGAGGAGGATCTTCACGGGGACGCGCTGGACGACCTTGACGAAGTTGCCGCTGGTGTTGTCCGCAGGGAGGAGCGAGAAGCGCGAGCCGGTCGCCGGGCCGACGCTCTCGACATGGCCTTCGAGCTTGCCGCGGTACGCGTCCACCTTGACGGTGACGGGCTGGCCCACGCGCAGACGGGCCAGCTGGGTCTCCTTGTAGTTCGCTTCGACCCAGACGTCCTCGCCGACGAGAGCGAGCAGCGGCTCGCCGCGTTGCACGAACTGGCCTGGCTCGATGGCCTTGCGCCCGATGACGCCTGCCGCGGGAGCCCGTACCGTGGTGTCGGCCAGATCGTGCTCCGCACGCTCGAGGGCGGCTCGCGCGGCCTCGAGCTCCGCCGTGGCGAGCTCGGCGCGAGCCTCGATCGCTTCGACCCGCTGCGGCGCGGTGTCGGCGGCGGCGCGCTGCGCGCGAGCGCGCTCCAGCTCACCCCGAGCGCGCCGGAGCGAACCCTCGGCGATCGCCACGTCCTCTTCGGCCGCGACGAGCTCGGCCTGGGCGCGCTGCGCCGCCGCTGCGGCGCTGCGGGCGGCCGAGCGAGTGGAGTCGATCTGCTGCGCTGAAATCTGCTGCTTTTCGGCCAGCGGCTCGAGGCGTTCCAGGTCGCGCGCGCTCGTGGCGGCGCGGGCCTGCGCCTGCTCGAGCGTCGCGGTCGCTGCGAGCCGTTGCGCTCTGGCGCGTTCGAGTCCGCGCTCGGCGACGCTCACGTCGGTGGCGGCGTTGCGCTCTGCAGCGCGGGCACCGGTCTGGTCGGAGCGGGCTCCGGTCGCGCCGACGGGAACCTCACGCTGAGCGACGATGGCCGCGGCCTCGGCCGCTGCAAAGTCGGCGCGCGCTTGCGCGAGAGCCACTTCGTAGTCGCGAGCGTCGAGGCGAAAGAGAGGCTGGCCGGCGTTGACCCTCTGGTTGAGAGAGACGAAGACCTCTTCGACATTCCCTTCGACGCGCGCCGAGATCGGAAAGACGGGGCCTTCGAGTCGAGCGTTGTCGGTGGCGACGCGTCCGCGACTCCACCACCACCAGACGGCCACGAGAAGTACGCTGAGCAAGGCGGCCCAGCGCAGGACGGTCGGTGAGCGCCACAGAGGAGTCTTCGTCTCGGTCATTCGGACTCTCCCGATCGGTTGGCTTCTGAGGGCGTCTGAGTCTCGGCGCGAAGGATGTCGAGCAGAGTGCGCTCATCGAGGCCGAGTGCCCTTGCAACGGCACCCTTGGCGGTGCGATGGGCGAGCAGCGCATCGAGCTCGCGGCCCTGCGCTGCGGCGAGTTCGGTGCGGGCTGCGAGAACGTCGAGAGAGTCGGCCACCCCCGCGTCGAAGCGCTCCAGGACTTCGACCTGACGCCGCGCGGAGAGCTCGACGGTGCGCTGAGCGAGACGCACGAGCCGATCGGTCGTGCGCTCGTCGATGAGGCCTTCCGCGAGCTGGTAATGGATCTGTGCTTCGAGAGCTCCAAGTCGTTGCTCGAGAAGGCGCACCTCTTCGGCCGCCTCTACGCGCTCCGCGGCCAGCTCGCCTCCCCGGAAGAGAGGAAGCGAGGCCAGGGCCGCGAAGCCGTAGGTGCTGCGGCGATCGGAGGCGGTCGGACCGATCTCACCCCAGTCGGCCTCGATCTCGACGCTGGGCAGACGGCGGGCGCGCGTGGCGGCGAGCTCGGCGCGCGCGGCGCCGAGCTCCTCGCGCAGCGCCGCGACGTCGCCGCGCGATGCCAGGGCCTGGGCTACGCCCTCCGCGAGTGTCAGCTGGCGCATCGGCGTGTAGCGCACGCCGTCGAGAAGGTGAAAGCGCTGCCCAAGGGGCAGGCCGATCGTCTGGGCGAGACGCAGGCGGGCCTTCTCGAGCTCGCCCTCTGCGACGTCGGTCGAGCGCTCCGCTTCGAGCGCTGCGATCTCGGCAGCGAGCTGCTCGGTCGTCGTTCGCAGCCCGCTCTCGAAGCCGGTGTCGACGAGCTCCTCAAAGGCCTCAGCTTGCGTCTGCCTCTGGCGCGCGACCTCGAGCCGCTTCTCGAGCAGCGCAACGCGGTAATAGAGGTTGCCGGTGACCAGGAGCAGCGAGCTGCGCACCGCCTGCTCGCCGGCTTTGCTGGCCCGCTCCAGAGCACGCGCAGAACGCAGCTGGAGCTGTGCCGCCCGGTCGAAGAGGAGCCATCGGCTCTCGACGCGCGCGTCGAAGAACTGGAAGCCCGAGACACCCTCGGGAGTGACTCCCTGCGGCGTCGGCGGCCGAAAGCGGGCGAAAGCCGAGGCGTCGAAGTTCAGTTCGTCCGTGCGCTGTTCGAAGGTCAGGTCGAGAACCGGCAGCAGTCGGCTTCGCGCCTGGCGACGTCGCGCGGAGCGGCTGCGCGTGCGCGAGCGCTGCAGCTGACTGCCCAGGTTGTGCTCGAGGGCACGCTCGAGGGCACCGACCAGCCCCAGAGGCAGAGAAGTCTCGCTGCGCTCGCCGGCGGGCACGGCGCCGAGCAGGCTCAAGTCGAGCTGGTTGGCCAGGAGAGACGTGACGAGCCGCGCGCTGCTTCCGACCGGCGCATCGTCGAGGGGCCGCGGCAGCTCGACGGTGCGGCGAGCGCTGCGCAAAGCGTCGCGCTCGGTGGGCCCCTGCGCCGTGACGCTCACGGGGAGCAGCAGTGACGCGAAAAGCGTGAGGGCGTGGCCTCTCGGGAGCCGGAAGCGCTGCAGCTTCGAGCCTTTCTGCGGCGCGAGGCCGCGGTCGTCTGACGATTGATCGTCTCGATTGTGGTGCCGACCGGCCGGTAGGTCAAACTCGGAGTCACGAGTCGGAACCCGGAAGCCGAAATCCATGAGCCCCTTCGGTTAGCCTCTTGCGTGGACGCCACCGTGAAGGACGACCAGCCCAAAGACGATGACCGCCGCCGTCCTGAGGACGAGGTGCCGACTCTCGCCGGCTCGACGGCGACGGTGCCGCCGGCGCGACGAGGTCCCGTGGGGCCGTATACCCCACTCGAGCGGCTCGGAAGAGGCGGAATGGGTGAGGTCTGGCTCGCCGAGCAGAAGGAGCCGATCCAACGTCGCGTTGCCCTCAAGTTGATTCGCTCGGATCTGGGAAACCGGGCGATCTTCGCCCGCTTCGAGTCCGAGCGGCAGGCGCTGGCGCTGATGGACCATCCTGCAATCGCTCGCGTCTACGAGGCGGGAACGAGCGACGACGGCAGGCCGTACTTTGCGATGGAGTACGTGCCGGGCGAGCCGATCACCGAGTATTGCGACCGCCACAGGGTCATCAACCGGGATCGTTTGAGGCTGATGATCGACGTCTGTCGCGGAGTTCAGCACGCACACCAGAAGGCGATCATTCATCGTGACCTGAAGCCTTCGAACATCCT
>JBCCLJ010000040.1:0-39819 GCA_039026915.1 Acidobacteriota bacterium | reverse complement strand
GCCAGCTCGAGGAGCGCCTGCGACAGGAGAACCTGCCGGTCGTGCTCCACAAGTGGACGCCCGAGGAGCGCATCCTCGATGCGATCCGGAAGGGCGGCGCCACCCTTGCCGTGCTCAGCTCGGGCGAGACGCCGCGGCCAGCCGAGGATGTCCTTCCCTCGGACGGACTGCTGCAGCTCCTGCGCGGAAACCTCGAGGCGCTGCACCAGGCGTTCTGCGCCAAAGACGAGAACTGTTAGACGCACTCCTTTCGGCAGGGCCGAAGTGCCAGGCTCAGGGGCAATTCCATCCGATCGACAGGTGCTGTCGGGCTGGAAGCGTTCTCCAGGGAAGCGGAAGAACGGCGACTTGGCCTTCCTCCGTTGTAATGCAGCTATCCTTGCTTCGGGAAGAGGTGGGAGAAGGCCATGATTCGATGGATCGCGAGCGTTTGGAGTGACCTCTTGTTCGGAGCGCGACTCTGCCGTCGCGACCCGGGACCTACCCTTGCGTCGATCACGGTCATGGCAGCCGGCGTGGCTCTCGTGGTCACCATGGCGAGCATCCTCCAAGGTGTGCTTTGGCGAGGGCTACCCTTCCCGGAGTCGGACCGCATCGTGTCTCTGGGGCATGACGACCAGATGTGGCAGCTTTCCTTTGAAGACCTGGAGGTCCTTCGCAAGGACGGGCAGGACATCCTGGAGAGCGTCGGTGGACACGTTGCTCTTTTCAATGTCGTCACCGCCGACGGCAAGAACACCGAAGGGCTCATTGGCTCCTACGTCACGCCGGACCTCTTCGCAAGCCTCGGTGTGCCCCCCGCACTCGGCAGACTCTTCGACGAAAGCGATGGAGATCCCGCCGCGCCGGCCACCGCGATGGTGAGCCATGGCCTCTGGCAGCGTCTCTACGACGGCAGCCCGGACGTCGTCGGGAGTTCGCTGATCTTCAACCGAGAGCCGATGACCGTGATCGGAGTGATGCCTCCCGGCTTTCGGTTCCCGTACCGTCAGGAAGTGTGGGCGGCGCTGCGGCCCGAAGTCCACGAGCTAAAAATCGCTGGCGTCATGGGAGTCGGCAAGCTCGCTCCCGGCGTCACGCCGGGCGAAGCGCGCTTCCATCTGGCACCGCTGCTGGCTCGGCAAGGCACCAAACGGACGTCGGAGTTCCTCGTCCTTCCCTACACCGAGGGCCTGACCACCCCCGAGTTCAAGCGCGCGCTCGACCTCATGAGCCTTGCAGTTCTTGCGGTCCTCCTGATCTCCTGCCTCAACTTGGCGAGCCTCCGTCTCGCCGCGGTCTGGCGCCGCGAAGGCGAGCTCGGCCTTCGCAAGGCCCTCGGAGCCTCGCGCTGGCGGCTCATCCGACAGCTACTGGCCGAGTCCGTGCTCCTGGGCACCGGGGGCGCCCTGCTGGGGACCTTCGCAGCGCTGTTGCTCGTTCCCAGCATCGACCGGCTCTTGAGGTCGAGCAGCTTCCTGTACGGATTCTGGATCGACATCCGAGTCGATGGATTGGCGCTCGCCGTTGCGATCGGAGCCGCTTGGAGCGCTGCCCTTCTCGGAGGCCTTCTCCCGGCCCTGTTCGCTTCTCGAATGCCCGCAAGGCGCATGACTGCGGACGCTTCGAGCAGGCTCCTGGGGGGCGTCGGACCCGGTCTACGGACGCTCGTCGTGGCCGAGATCGCGCTGTGCTGCGCTCTCTTGATGGGAGCCGGACTCGCCGTTCGCACGGCTGCGGCGCTCGCAGACTTCGAGAGCGGCATGGACCCGCACAGTCTTGTGCGTGGGCGCGTCAGTCTGTATCAAGCTCGGTACGAAGAGGCCGAGCAGCGCGACGGCTTCTGGAGCTCCGTTCTCGAAGGTCTCGCCTCCAGACCCGGAGTCGAAAGCGTCGGCCTGCAAGGTTGGAGCAGCTCGACAGGCGCGCAGCCTGTTCGCGTCGAGGCGTCAGGACTCCAAGGAGTCGACGAAGAGTCCCTCCCTCTGGGCGAGGTCAGACTCGTCTCCTCCAGGACTCTCGAAACCCTGGGAATCGAGCTCGTCTTCGGCGATGGGTTTCCCGAGAGAGTCAGGCGCTCTGAAGAGACTCCCGTGATTCTCAGCCGGCACCTGGCATCCAAAGCGTTCCCAACGGCGGCCGAGGCTCCGGGTCGACTCGTCAGCCTGCGCCGGGATGGGAAGGAGCTCATCGAGGCTCGGGTGGTCGGAGTGGCAGCGGACACCTTCGATCCTGATCGAGTCGAGGGGGCTTCCTTTGCCGAGAGCAGCCTCTACCTGCCGCTGGAGAGAGACCCTCCGCACTCAGCGCACCTCTTCGTTCGGTCGGAGGAGCCGCTGACCGCCGTCGCCGAGGCAATTCGCGGTGGGATCGCTCGCGTCGAGCCCCTGGCGGCGGTCTACGAGATCGACCTGATGACCCGTATCGAGGCACGCAGCCGTTGGGTCGAGCGCCACCTGCGCTCTCTCTTCAGTCTCTTCGCCTTCGTGGCGCTCCTGCTGACGGGATTCGGGCTCAACGCCGTGCTGTCGTTTCAGATCGGCAGTCGTCTACGGGAGTTCGGCATCCGGGTCGCGCTGGGGGCCGATTCCAGAGACATCCGAGCTCACGTTCTCTCGGAGCTGCTGCGGATCCTCGTTCCCGGGCTTCTGCTGGGAGGTGTGCTCGCCTTCGGACTTGCACGAGCACTCCGTAGCTTCCTCTTCGGCACCAGCGTCCTCGATCCCTGGGTTTTCGCGGCAGTGCTCCTGGCACTCCTACTGGCGACCGCGATGGCCGGGGCCGTCCCCGCACGCCGGGCCTCCCGGACGGACCCCGCCAGGATTCTTCAGTCCGACTAGCTCGTTCCAACCAACCAAGGCTCCTCAGAAGCGAAGCGCAGCGTCCATGACGCCAGCCAATTCGCTCCCATTCGAGGCCTGTCAGGTGTTTCCCTGGACTCTCCGTCGCTGGGGGGGCAGCCTGATCTCGGATGACTGCTGCCCACCTCAACGGCGTTGCTGCTCGGAGCCCTCAGTCGCCACTCCCGTCGATCCGCGACGACTCCTCCTCTCCGTCCCCGAGCCGTACCGCCCACAGGCCCGAGTTGAAGTCCGAGAAGAAGATCGTGCCTTTGTGCGGCTGCGCTCCCCACACCTGCGGCGCGTTGGCGCCGTAGCCCTCGGGGTCGTACGGCAGGAAGCGGGCGATCTCGCGCCCCTGTCGGTAGAGGTCGCCCATCAGCTCTCCGGAGACGTCGACGACGCGCAGACCGCCGTTGTAGAACGCCACGTACATGACGTCGTCTTCGATCCAGATGTTGTGGCTGCCGGCTTCGGGAACTTCGTAACGAGCCACGAGCTCCGGCTCCTCGCCGGGATTCCAGGCGAGGACGTGGATCCATCCGCGCCAGCGTGCCGGCTCGCCGTCGTAGCCCGGGGTGCCGGTCCCGATCTCCGACTTCGGACTGAAGATCGGGCCGCTGCGCGCCGCCTCGTCGCCGGCGAAGATGTAGAACTGCCCCGTCGACTCGCTGCGGTAGGGATAGACGGCGTGGTTCCAGCCGGTCGGGAAGGGAAAGCTGCCGATCATCTTCGGCTCGCTCGGGGAGCCGCCGAGCTCACCCCCACCGACGTCGACGAGCACGACACCGTCGGTCCAGTTGGCCGAGTAGGCGATGCCGTCGTGCACGACCACGTCGTGAATCGAGCGGTCGGGGTTGGAGAGCTCGAAGCGACCGACGCGCTTGGGCTGCGCCGGGTCCTCGAGGGAGATCACGTCGTAGCGACGGCTGTTCGAAAGGGCGTACAGATGGTCCTCGTAGAGAAAGGTATTGTGCACGCCGCCCGTCAGCTCGTCGTCGAACGTCGAGAGGATGCGCACGCCGACCTGCGGCTCCGAGACGTCGAGCACGACGACGCCGTTGCGCCGATTCGAAGCTCCTTCACGACTGAGCACCGCGATGCGGCCGTCGTCCGACACCTTGACGTCGTTGACGGTCCGAGCGTCGACCTTCACCGTGTCGATGATCTCGAGACTGTTCGGCTCGGTGACGTCCCAGATGTAGGCGTGGCCGGAGGCGCTGTGGGTCCCGGTGATCGCGTAGTCGCGACCGTCCGCGCCCTCCCAAACCCAGAGATCGGACGTCGCGCGATCCTTCACGCGGCCGTGGCCGACGAGCTCGATCTCACGCCGTGCGCCGCGCGGCTCGACGGTCAACCTGCGCATTGCCACCTGGGTACCCGACGTGGCGAGGATCGTGTACTCACCTGGGAGGTCGGCGACGAAACGCCCCCGGTCGTCGATCAGGCCGGAGCTCGGGCCGCCGGTCGCCAGCGGATCGGTGCGGCCCTGAAAGCTGTAGGTCACCGGAACGTCGAGCTCGCGCCCGCCGGCGTCGAGCACGCGGCCGGAGTACCGCACGACGTCGCCGGCCCGGGCGACGACAGCGGAGGCCTCGAGCTCGAGCCGAGTCGCAGGGTTCGACTGCACGACGGCGTCGAAGGTCATCTCCGCAGCGTCGGCAGTGACCGTGATCTTCGCTTCTCCAGCGGAGACCAGCTGCAGAAAGCCGAAGGAGTCGACGAAGGCCACGTCGGGATCACTGCTCGAGAAGCTCGGCTGGACGTCCGTTCGCCGGTCGCCGGCCCCATCGAAGAGACGGACGTCGAGCCCGATCAGCGTGCCTTGATACAGGGTCTTCGGTGCGTCGGCGAGCTCGAGGCGCTCGATGGGAGGGCGCACCACCTCGAGCGGCACGATCTGCTGAAGCCAGGTGCCGTCCGCGTCGCCGTCGGTGCGCGGCACGCGCACCATGATGCGGTAGGAGCCGGGCCGCGTCGCCGCGACGGAGCCGTCCGGACTCACCTTGAAGAGGTTGAAACCCCAGGTCCGCTCGCGCAGGTTCCAGCGCTGGTCGTGCAGCGGCAGAAAGAGCACGGTCTGGTCGAGCTCGTTGCCTTCGGCGTCGAGCACTTTCGTTTGGAGCGTCGCGCTCTCGCCGACGCGGAGCGTCAGCTCACTGGGCTCGACGACGAGCTCGGCGGGGGCAGCTTCTGTTTCGGGCGCACCGATCGCGACCGCGACGGTCAGGAAGATTCCGGCAGCGAGAGTCATGATTCACCTCCAAGAGAAGCGAGAATACGTGATCCTCTCTCTCGCTCCCCTGCGGCCTTCTGCCGGGACCGGGCCGCTAGACTCGAGGGAAGTGATCTCGCACGCCTCCTACCCCCAAGGGAGACAGGTTCATTCATGGATACGAAGACCGCTGCGCTGCTGCTCGCGCTTTCGCTTCCGCTCTCGTCGCCGGCCTCTGGCCAGAGCGCGACGTCCAGCTTCGGCCACTACGTTCCGAGCTATCCCAAGGCGACGGAGTACGAGGGTTACAGCACTTTCATCGCCGCGGGCGACGGCACTCGGCTCGCGATCGATGTCAGCCTGCCCAAGAGCGCAGAAAGCGAGGACATCGGGCGCCGGCCCACGGTTCTCTACACCAGCGTATACGGGCGTGCCCTGCAGATCGAAGGAGCCAGAGTTCCACCTCTTTCGGGCTCTATCGAGCAACTGCGCGCGATCGGCTTCGACCCCGTGCGTACCGCTCTTCTCGAGCACGGCTACGTCGTCGTCGCACTGGACGTTCGGGGCACGGGAGCGTCGTTCGGTCCGAGCTACGGCTTCCTCGATGACCTGAAGCGACAGAGCATCGTCGAGACGATCGAGTGGATCGCATCCCAGCCTTGGAGCAACGGCAAGGTCGGCACGACGGGTCACTCTTGGGAGGCAGGAGCGAGCCTGCTGCCAGCGATCGGGAAGCCGCCGGAAGCCCTGGGAGCGGTCTTTGCTCGCAGCCCGGCCTTGGACATTGGTTCCCTGCGCTACGGGCAGCTTGCTCGCTGGCAGGCAGGCTTCGTTTACGGGTTGACCTTCGAGGATCCAGAGGGTGAGGCCGCGGCGATCGCAGCGCCGCTGCAGGGCGGCAGGCCGCCCCTCATGCCGGTCGTCCCCGTAGGTCCTCCGGAAGAGCTGAGCGCCGCTCGCGCCGAACAGGGATCGCAGTACGCCAGAAACATGGCGAGTCTGGCGGCAGCGGACCTCTTCCTCGGACTGCGTCGTTGCGCTCGCCCCGCTGAGCAGCAGGACACCCTGATTGCCGACTACACGCCGCTCGAAGACCGCTTTCCGGCTCTCAGCGAGTCGAAGGTCCCGATCTACATGGTGAGCGGAGCCAACGACTGGCTCGGTATCGAAGAAGCCGTGAGCACGGCTCTCTCGATCCCCAACGTTCTCAAAGGTACCTGGCATCCAGGAGCTCACGGCGAAGAGGGCTTCGATCGAGACGATCTCCGGAACACGCTGTCTCGCAGGATTCTGGCCTTCGAGTCGGTGCGCTGGTTCGACCAATGGCTCAGAAACATCGACACCGGAATTCTCGACGAGCCGCGAGTGCACGCACCGATCCTCGACCAGTCCTGGGTAGAGCAAGAACCTGACGACGTTGGAATCGACTACGTTGCGGGCGAGTCCTTTCCACTCTCGGACTCGACGGAGACGACCTTCTTTCTGCACGTCGATAAGGATGGGCGCGCTCCGATTGCGTTCCCGAGCGGCCTTCACGGCGAAGCCCAAGAAGCACGTAGAACCGTGCGGCTGCCGGTCGACTTCACACCCGCGGCGGGGGGCGACGAGGGCAGGCCCACACGCACTGCTTCGCGAGCAGTGCCCCGCTGGTACGGCGACCTGTCGCCGAACGACCGTCGCGGCATTACCTTCGATTCCGTCGAGCTCGATCAAGACCTGCTGGCTCAGGGGGCCGGTACCTTGTCGCTGACGGTCTCGCTTCAGGGAAAGAGAGCGATGGTCTACGCCTTCCTGGAGGAGCTGGATGTCGACGGACGCTCGAACTACGTTGCGGAGGGGGGCCTGACCTTGGAGCCGCTGACGTCGGACTCGGGTTCCTGCGCCAAAGGGGTCGTTCACATCCGGGATGAGTCGCTGGTCGAGATTCCTCTCTCCATCGCCTTCCATCGGTTCAACGCTGGCTCGAGGCTCAGGATCACACTGCTGCCGTTCAATGCGAGCGAGCTCGCGAGGCTCCCGGAGCCACTGGGCGGCCTCGACCCGGACGCGTCGATCACTCTCTGCTTCGGAAGCGAATGCGGCGGGTCGTTCCGGCTTCCGATCCTGAGCGAGGAGACCTTCGAAGCTGCACGAGTAAAGCTGCAGTGACTCGACCGTCAGGCACATCGGACGAGCTGGCTGGACGGACTCGTCAGGGAGCGCAGCGGAGGAGCCGCGCACGAGAGACCTGAGGGCTTTGCGTCGAGCCTCGCTACCATGAGCCGCATGCAGAGAGCTTCTTTCTTCATTCTCGTCGCTCTGGTGACCGGCAGCGCGGCCGCGCCGCAGAACGCCACGGAGCCGCTCCTCGACGTCCGACTGTACGGGCACCGCGGCCTCACCGCGGAGGCCCCAGAGAACTCACTCGCCGCGGTCCGGGCCGCAATGAAGCTCGGCATCGCGGGAGTCGAGATCGACCTTCGCACGACGCGCGACGGCGAGATCGTCTTGCTGCACGACGCGACCCTCGAGCGCACGACCGACGGCAGTGGACCGATCGCCGAGCGCAGCCTGTCCGCGGTGCGCGGTCTCAGACTCTGCGGAAACGACGGCCAGCCGACCCAACACCGCGTGCCGACCCTAGATGAAGTGATCTCACTCGTTCGCAGCGATCCGCACTTCGAGCTGGCGCTCGATCTCAAGAGCGTCGACGCACTCAGCGTCGCCGACAAGGTACTCGACGCGGGACTCGAACACCGCACGACCTTCTTCGTGGCGTCTCGTTTCGACGTCGAGCTCGCCCGTTCTCTCAAGGAGCGCAGCGGCGATCTGCGCATTGCCGTCGACCTCGCGGAGTGGTGGCAAATCGAAGGCCTGGCGACCTTCGTCCGGGATGCGCTCGAGGCCGATGCGCTGTTCGCTCTCGACTACTACTTCCCTCGCTACGGCTTCCGGGAAGCTCGTGACGCGGGAGCAGAGGTTCACGTCCTTCTGCGCGGCGAAAGGGACCTGGCCGAACGCCTGGGAGCCGCAGTGCAGGGCGGCGCCAACGTGGTCTCCTCCGATCACCCCGAGAGACTCGTCCACCTCGCGAAGCCGCGCCCCAAGCCCTAGACGTGGCTCGGCACCCTTCGGCACCAGGGCGACAGCCGTTGCGCGTCCCGGCACGGCGCCGCCGCCGACTTCACGCGGCGCGCCAGAGCCCAAATGAGAACGTAGTATCGTTAGAAAGCGCTCGACTTTCCTCCGTTCATACATCCAGAGGTGCAGCCCATGCAGGACGTTCGACAGGCCCTTCGCAGCTTCCGTCGCCAGCCCGCATTCGCGATCGGAGTCATTCTCACCGTCGCTTTGGGCATTGGCGCCAGCGCGGCGATGATCAGCGTCATCGACGCCGTGCTGCTGCGTCCTCTCCCCTACGAGCGCGCCGAGGAGCTGGTGATTCTGCGCAGTACTTCTCCGGAGTACGGTTCCGAAGCGATCGGTCCGTCGGTCCCCGACTACCTCGACTGGAAGGAGCGCACGCGCACCTTTGCGGGCATGTCCTGCTTCGTCACCATCCCGTTCAACCTGCCACTCGGCGACAAGGCCCATCCGGTCGAAGTGAACTTCGCCTCGGCGGACTTCTTCGACGTGCTCGGAGGAGAGCCTGCTCTCGGACGCGTCTTCTCGCACGAAGAGGAGCGACCGGGCGAAGACCTGTACACCGTCGTGCTCAGCCACCGCCTGTGGACGACGCGCTTCGCCAGCGACCCCGAAATTCTCGGACGCACGATCCTGCTCGACACGACTCCCTTCGTGGTCACCGGAGTGATGCCTCCCGACTTCACCTTCGGCTTCCGCTTCGCCCGCAACGCCGACGCGTGGGCACCCCTCGAAAGCTGGTACGCACGCTTCGGCGCGACGCTGCGCTCGGGGAACCGCCGCGGCCGTGACTACGAGAGCGTCGTGGCTCGCCTCGCGCCGGGAGTCGACGCCGCAACGGCGGAGCGCGATCTGGCGGGCGTCGCGCGGACGCTCGCCGTCGAGTACCCGGACTCGAACAAGGACGTCGGCGCCACGGTCACCCCGCTGCGCTCGCTCGAGGTCGGCGGACTACAGACCTTCCTGCTGCCCCTTCTCGGCGCGACCGTGTTCGTTCTGCTGCTCGCCTGCGCCAATGCAGCCAACCTCGTGCTCGCCCGCGGTATCGCCTTGGCGAAGGAGGTGGCGATCCACAAGGCGATCGGCGCGGGAAGCTGGTCGGTCGCCAGGGCGTTGATCATCGAATGCTGCCTTCTGGCTCTCACGGGAGCCGTGCTCGGGATCGCCCTGGGGTCGGTGGCGGTCGGCGCCATGAGCTCCTTCGTACCGGTGGAGCTGCCGGCGTGGATGGACTTCGTCGTCGGACCGAGAACGATGGCCGTCGCGCTCCTGGCGGGGCTGATCGTCGGCGTGGGGATCGCCGTCGTTCCGGTACTTCAGGGCTTCCGAATCGACCTCGCCCAGACGCTGCGCAGCGGCAGTCGGGGCGGTACGGCAACGCGCTCCTCCCGAAGAATCCGCTCCGGCCTCGTGGTCGTTCAAGTCGCACTCTCGGTGATTCTGCTGGTCGGGGCGGGGCTCCTCGCCAAGAGTGTGGTTGCCCTCTCTCGGGTCGACCCGGGACTCGATCCGACGCAGCTCTACACCGCCTACGTCTCGCCGCCGGGAGACAAGTACCGCGGCAGCGAGGAGTTTCCGCCCTACGCGAAGCTCTACACCTCCGTGCTCCAGAGGTTGCGGGACATCCCGGGCGTCGCTGCCGCCGGCGGCTCCAACGTCATTCCCAGCGATGGCGAAGAGGTCTACTCGCTCGGCTCCGTCCTCGAGCGTGAGGGCGACACGCCCGAGACGCTCAAGAACGCGCCGCCCGTGCGGGTCGTGCGAACGAGCCCCAATTACTTCGACGTCGCGGGGATCCCGCTGCTCGCAGGTCGTCATCTCAGAGAGACCGACCTGCTCGAGACGGTGCCGGTCGCTGTCGTAGGGCAGGAGACAGCGAGCCGCCTCTGGCCGGGCGAGAGTCCTCTCGGAAAGCGTTTCCGGCGACCGACACCGGACGGCAGCGCGCCCTGGATCACGGTCGTCGGCGTCGTCGGCGACGTGCGCTTGGCCGGGGTCGATCAAGCTCCTCCGCTCGCCGCCTTCGTCTCCTACAACCAGATCGCCGCGGGCTCGTTCCACTTCGTTCTTCGCGCGCGCCGAGAGTCGCCCGAGATCGTCGAGGCGGTGCGACAGGCCATCTGGGACGTCGACCCGCAGGTCGCGGTCTATTCGGTGCGACAAGTCGAGGACGTGCTGTCGAGCTCTTATTGGCGGCATCGCCTGTGGGGAGGTGTTCTCGCCGTCTTCGCCGTACTCGCGCTCGCTCTCGCGAGCGTCGGAATCTACGGCGTCATCTCCCAGGTCGTCGGCGAACGGCGGCGCGAGATCGGCGTGCGCATCGCGCTCGGTGCAAAGCCCGCTGCGGTGGTGGCCTGGGTCGAGCGACAGATCCTGCTCCTCGTCGCTGCGGGCGTCGTGCTCGGCGTCGCCGCCTCACTTGGGCTGACGGTGTCGATCCGGGCGCTCCTCTTCGAGGTCGCGCCTTCGGACCCGTCCATCCTGATCGGCGTGCCTCTGCTGCTGCTCGCGACGGCGACCCTCGCCGCTCTGAGTCCGGCGTTCGGGGCCGCTCGCGTCGATCCCTCGGTGACGCTGCAAGACGACGCCTGATCGGCTTGGTCGAGGACGGGGTCACCCTGGCTTGCCACCGGCGCACCTCCCAGCCCCGCCCTGACGAAGAGTCAGCTTCGGAGCGTCCCGTCCCCTAGAGGGCGCGAGGAATTCGTCGGCGACCGATTGGGCACTCCAGGGAACGATCCCAGCCGCCGAGGCGCGCTGCCGCGTCAAACGTCGTCTCGAGAAAGCGGGTCAGCGTGGCCGCTGGGTCTTCGCTCGAGCGAACGGCCTCATAGGGAAGAAGAAACTCGCCCGCATCGGAGTGGTAGTAAGCCGCCTCCGGCTCGACCGAGGCAACGCTGAAGCCGTCGGGCGCAGGATAGGCGTAGGAGTAGAACGCCGCTTCGTCGCTTGGCCCACCTCCGGCCCAAAACCCCGCCGAGGAGACTTCGTGGCTGTAAGCCTCGCGGGTGACGTCGTCGGGGAGTTCCGGGATCCCTCCAGGATGCGGCGGAGCCGAACGTCCGGAGAAACGAGTCACCGCGAGATCGAAGCTCCCCCAGAAGAGATGCACCGGGCTCGACTTGCCCAGGAACCCCGTGCGGAACGACTGGAGAACACCCATGATCTTCACGAGCGCCTGGTGAAAGCGCTGGACGGCGTCGGCATCGTAGGGGCGCTGAGCAGCGTCCTCCCGAAAGGGGATCGGGTTCTCGATCTCGTTCGGAACGCCGTGAAACTCAGGGCTCCCGCCCAGGTCGGCGATCATCTTCTCGAAGCGCTCCAGGAACTGGGAGACGCTCATCGCACCGAGCGAGAACTGGCGCACCTGGCCCGCCGCGCTGGATCCCACGACGCTGTGGTCGTGCAGGTCGAGCGTGACCTCGATGCCGTCGTTGTCCGGCACGAGAGACGTTTCCAAGCCCCGGGCCGTGACGTAGGAAGTGGCGTGCCAGGAGTGGTTGAGCCAAGGCGTATGGGCCAGCCGGTACTTGCCGACGATCTGAAGGTAGAGGTGAAGAGCTTCTGCCGTCTCGCGCCACTCGCCGTAGGGAATCTGCGGCCACTCTGAGTCCATGGAGCACCTCGCTGCACACGTTCACGATGTAAGCCGACCCTACCCGAGAGCGAGAGGAGGTTCTCGGCGCCCCATAGACGACGGCGTCTTCGACGACGTCTATGGGGCGGCGCTGGATCGAGGGTCTCGGGCATCGTCAGGGGCTCGCCAACTCGTCCTCGAGCGAGAGACGATTGCGAGACGCGATGAGTTGCCGAGATTCCCTTACGCCGTCCGGACTGCTCAGGCTGGTGCGCGATCCGGCGCCCGAGTAACCTCCCACACGATGGACGATCCACCGCGACAGGACGACGGCTCCCCCGGCTTCTCGAGAGAGCTCCTTCAGCGGGCCATCGACAACAAGACGAAGCCTGTCGGCTCGCTCGGCAGGATCGAGTCTCTGGCGCTGCAGATCGGCCTGCTCCAGCAGTCGCTCACGCCGACGATGGAGAGCTGCCAGCTCACCCTCTTCGCCGGCGATCACGGCCTGGCGGCGGCGGGCGTCTCGGCCTACCCGCAAGAGGTGACGCGCCAGATGGTGCTCAACTTCCTCGCGGGCGGCGCGGCGGCGAACGTTTTCGCGCGCGCCCACGGAGTCGCGCTCCGCGTCGTCGATGCCGGCGTCGCTGGCGAGCCGATCGAACACCCCGATCTGATCGGTCGCCGAATCGGCGCAGGCACGCGCAACTCGAGTGTCGAGCCGGCGATGACCGCGGTGGAGCTTGAACAGGCCCTCCAGCACGGCAGCGATCTCGTCGCCGACAGCGACTTCGATGCGCTGTGCTTCGGCGAGATGGGAATCGGCAACACCTCCGCCGCGACGCTCGTCTTCCACAAGCTCCTGGGACTGCCACTCGGAGACCTCGTCGGGCGCGGCACCGGGCTCGACGACGACGGCGTCGAACGCAAGGGAGAGCGACTGGCGGAGGCTGCCGCGCGCACAGCGACGGAGTTGGGACCGGAACAGGCCCTAGCCGAGTACGGCGGCTTCGAGATGGCGATGATGGCAGGAGCCGTGCAGCAGGCCGCCGCGCAGCGCAAGCTGGTGCTCGTCGACGGCTTCATCGCAACGGCGGCCGCGGCCGTCGTCCTTCGACTCGAGCCGTCGGCGCGAGAAGCAATGGTCTTCGCGCACCGCTCGGACGAGCGCGGGCACGCCGCCGTGCTCGACGCTCTCGACGCGGAGCCTCTGCTCGACCTGCGCCTCCGTCTCGGCGAAGGGACCGGCGCGCTCCTCGCCTGGCCGCTCGTCCGGTCCGCATGCGCCATGCTCAACGAGATGGCGAGCTTCGACGACGCCGGCGTCAGCGGGCCGGAGCCATGAATTGGCTTCGGGGCGAGCTCTACACGTTCTTACTCGCCGTGCAGTTTCTGACCCGTGTGCCGCTGCCGAACTGGCCGATCTACACGCCCGAGCGCTTCGGAGCCAGCGTCCGGCACTACCCCACCGTCGGCCTCTTCATCGGAGCTTTCAGTGCAGGGGTTCTCGCGACGGCGAGCGTGCTCCTTCCGCCCCTGGTCGCCGTGCTGCTGTCGTTCGCCGCGACGATCGCTCTGACGGGCGCCTTCCACGAAGACGGTCTGGCCGACATGTTCGACGGTGTGGGCGGTGGCAACGACCGCAACGCCATCCTGGAGATCATGAAGGACAGCCGCATCGGCGTGTACGGCGCATGCGGACTGGTCTCGGTGCTCGCCATCAAGGCGGCCACTCTCTGGGAGCTGACTCGCCCCCTCGGGATCACCGGCGTGTGCCTGCTCCTGGTGGCGACTCATGCACTCAGTCGCTGGTCGGCGGTCGTCGTCATCGCGACGAGCACGTACCTGCGCGGCGAGGGCTCGGGCAAGTCTCCCGGGCAGAGGATCCCTGCGCCGGCGCTGCTCTTCACCACGGTCGTTGCTGCGGCTTGCGTCGCCGGTCTCTTTCGTTTCTTCGGTCCTCCGGGCACCGCGAGCGCCGTGGTGGGCCTCGTTCTCGGCCACGCGACCGCACGCTTCGTCTTCGAGCGCAGGCTCGGCGGCTATACCGGCGACTGCCTCGGCGCGACCCAGCAGCTCAGCGAAATCGGTCTCTATCTGGGAGTTCTGGCATGGCTCTGACACTCGTCCGGCACACCCGCCCCGCCGTCGAGGACGGCGTCTGCTACGGCGCGACGGACCTCGGAGTCGCCGACGACTTCGAGGAGGCCGCAAGGAGCGTCGTCGCCTCTTTGACGCCGTGCGACGTCCTCGTGACGAGCCCGCTTCAGCGCTGCCGGCTGCTGGCCGAACGGATCGGCCGAGCTTTCGAGCTGTCACCGATCGTCGATGAGCGCGTCCGCGAGATGGACTTCGGCCGCTGGGAGGGCATGCTCTGGTCCGACGTGCCGCGCGACGAAGTCGAAGAGTGGAACCGAGACTTCCTCGGGGCAAGGCCTCACGGCGGCGAGAGTGTCGCCGCGATGCGCGCGCGCGTCGAAGAGGCCCTGGTGGAGTATCGATCCAGCGCTCGTTCTCACATCGTCGTGACGCATTCGGGCGTCATCAAATGCGCCTTGGCGACGGGAGACGAGGCCCGAGACTTCACTACGAACGTTGCGTTCGGCGAGGTGATCCGCCTGACCAAGGAAAGGAACGTCCCATGAGCACGGAAGACGATCGACCGCAAGGCTCGGAGGCTCCGACGAGCGCTGCCCATCGCGAAAAGATGAAGGAGGTACAGGCCGCGCAGCGCGCCAAGGTCAAGGAGGCGATCGATCCGGAGCGCGCTCTGGTGCTCGTCCACACCGGAAACGGCAAGGGCAAATCGAGCTCGGCGTTTGGCGTCATCGCGAGGGCTTTGGGCTGGGGGCACCGCGTCGGCGTCGTTCAGTTCATCAAAGGCAAGTGGATCACGGGCGAACGCCGGTTCTTCGAGAAGATCGAGCCGGCGGTGACGTGGCACACCATGGGTGAGGGCTTCACCTGGGACACCCAGGACAAGGACCGTGACACCGAGGCGGCCGAAGCGGCCTTCGAGCGAGCGCGGCAGATGATGAGCAGCGGCGACTTCGACCTGATCGTGCTGGACGAGATCAACATCGCACTGCGCTACGACTACCTGACCGTCGAGGCCGTCATCGACGGATTGGAGGCACGCGACGACAACACCAGCGTCATCCTCACCGGCCGCGACGCCAAACCGGAGCTTCTCGACTACGCCGATCTCGTCAGCGAAATGGTCGAGCGCAAGCACCCCTTCAAGAGCGGCATCAAAGCGCAGCGCGGCATCGACTTCTGAAGCACAGGCGCTCCTCGATCCAGCCGCACCTTTTGCGGTATCGTCGCTCGAGGTGGTGCTCCTCCACAGGAGCTAAGAGGGAATCCGGACAAACCGGAGCTGTGCCCGCAACTGTCAGCCGGGAGAGGCCGACCCGACTCGCCACTGGAACTTCGTTCTGGGAAGGCGGTCGTCCTCGTCGATCGGCAAGCCAGGAAACCTGCCGCCGCGTCGTTCGTCCAGGGTCGGGTCAACCCCAGGGCCGGAAACAGCTTTCCAGCGCAACGACACGCCTTGGCTCGTCGCGCTGTGAACGACAGCGATGCCAGATTGGAACTCTCGCCCGAGTCGACGCCGGGTCGGACAGCCGGTTTCCAAGATTGAAGAACGAGGTTTTCCGTCCTCCTCGGCGCACCGCACTCCTCGGCGCGTTCTGTCTCGCGACACTCTTCGCCGCCTCCGCGGTTGCCGAAGAGAGCGCGCCGCGCGTCATCAGCCTCGACTACTGCGCGGACCAGTACGTCCTTGGCATGGTGCCGCGCTCCAGGATCCTCGGGCTGTCGCCCGACGCCGAGAAGCCGTTCTCGTACTTTCGCGACCGGGCCAGAGGCCTGCCCAAGGTACGCCCTCGAGCCGAGGACGTGCTCCTCGCCCAACCGGACCTCATCGTCAGGTCGTACGGAGGCGGGCCCAACGCCGCCGCGTTCTTCCAGCGCGCGGGTCTCGAGGTGATTCAAGTGCCCTTCTCCAACGACCTCGGCGCCGTCCGCGAGAGCGCTCTCTTCATGGCACGCAGTCTCGGTGTGCCCGAGAGGGGCGAGGAGCTCGTGCGCGACCTCGACGCTCGACTCGAGGAGATCGCGGCCAGGGCACGGCCCAGCAGATCGGCTCTCTACATGACGCCGTCCGGAGCCACCACCGGCCCCGGCACGCTCGTTCACGAAATGCTCGTCGCAGCCGGCCTCGAGAACTTCGAGGAGCTTCCCGGCTGGCGATCGATCTCCTTGGAGCGCCTGGCGTACGAGCAGCCCGACATGGTCGCGGCGGCGTTCTTCGACTCGAACACGACGGCCCTCTGGAGCCCGATGCGGCATCCGGTCGCCCGGTCGCAGACCGTGCATCGCCCTACGGTTCATCTCGAGGGCGCTTGGACCGCCTGCGGCGCCTGGTTCCTGATCGACGCGATCGAAGCCATGGCAGCGGAGCGTGCCGAGAGCGTCGACCTCGAGCCATGACGAGAAGTTCTGCTGTCTCGAACGCCGCCTCGGGAAGAGCCCTCCTGGTCGGCCTGACGTTGGCCGGCATCGTCGCGATCATCGCGGCCTGCAGCTTGGGAACGACACCGCTGGGACTCGGCCGACTCCTCGACGGCCTGGCCATGCGCGGCGCCCAGGGCGACCAGATCGTCGTCTGGGACATCCGCCTGCCGCGGACGCTGACGGCCTACGTCGTCGGCGCTGCGCTCGGCATGAGCGGCGCTGCCCTCCAGGGTCTGCTGCGCAACCCGCTCGCCGAGCCGGGCGTGCTGGGCGTCACGTCGAGTGCGTCTCTTTTCGCGACGTTCGCGCTTTACTACGGACTGACCGTGAGCTCACCCTTCCTGCTGCCGATCTTCGCGATCACGGGCGCCCTCGCGGCGACAGGTCTGCTCGCGCTCGCCGCCGTGCGCATCAGCTCGGTGGTCACTCTGATCCTGCTCGGCGTTGGCCTCTCCAGCTTCTCGGCCGCCGCCATGTCCCTGCTGCTGAACCTCGCCCCCAACCCGTTCTCGCTGAGCGACATGATCAACTGGATGCTCGGTTCAGTGGCGAATCGGAGCTTCGAAGACCTGAAGCTCGGTGCGCCCTTCCTCTTCCTCGGAATGGCGGTCCTGATGTCTCACCGTCGCGGCCTCTCGGCTCTGACGCTGGGTGAGGAGGCGGCCAGTGCCGCCGGTCTCGACCTGCGCCGGCAGCGCATCGCCGTCGTGCTGGGCGCGGGTCTGGCGACCGGAGCTTCGGTCGCTCTCGCGGGTGCCATCGGCTTCGTCGGCATCGTGTCGCCGCACCTCGTGCGACGCTGGGTCAACCACGACCCCGCAAGGAGCCTTCTGCCCAGCGCACTGCTCGCCGGACTGTTCCTCGTGGTGGCCGACATCGGAGTGCGGCTGCTGCCGACGAGCTCCGAGCTGAAACTCGGCGTCGTCGCCGCTCTTCTCGGTGCTCCCGTCTTCATCTGGATCGCCGCTCGTCGGCGGGTGTCGCCATGACTGAGCTGCGCGCAGAGGGCCTCGTCGTGCGGGCGGCCGACGCGACGCTGTTGAACATCACTTCGATCCGGCTGCAGGCGGGAGAGCTCGTAGCGATCCTGGGCCCCAACGGTGCCGGCAAGACGACGCTGCTGCGCGCCCTCTTGGGAATGAACAAGACCGCGGCCGGCACCGCTGAGATCGACGGCCGGGACATCTCCAACTTCTCCGCCAGCGAGCGTGCTCGAAGCGTCTCGTATCTGCCGCAGCAACGGCCGCTCGCCTGGCCGAACACCGTCTTCGATGTCGTCTCTCTTGGCCGCTTTGCCCATGGCGCCACGCTCGGCCGGCTTTCGGCAAAGGACGCCGAAGCCGTCGAGACGGCGATCGTCTCCTGCGACCTCCAGCATCTGGCGAGGCGCGAGGTCGACACGCTCTCCGGCGGCGAGCTCGCTCGCGTCCACCTGGCGCGCGCTTTCGCAACCCGGGCACCGCTGCTCATCGCCGACGAGCCACTGGCCGAGCTCGACCCACGCCACCAGTGGCGCATCGCCGAGTTGCTGAAGAGCTTCGTCGCGGACGGCGGAGGAGCGCTCGCGGTCCTCCACGAGGTGGCCATCGCCTCGAGAGTCGCCGATCGACTGATCTGGATGAAGTCCGGCGAGATCGTCTCCGAGGGGACGCCTGTCGAGACGCTCAGCGCGGAGAGACTCCAAGAAGTCTACGGCGTGCGCGGCACGGTCACCTCGACTGAGCGAGGCTTGGACGTGCGCATCGAGGGGGTCTCTTGACGGCCAGAGCGCTGATGCTCCAGGGCACCGGCTCGGACGTCGGCAAGTCGATTCTCGTCGCCGGGCTCTGCCGGCTCGCGCGCCAGCGAGGGCTCGAAGTCGCTCCTTTCAAGCCCCAGAACATGTCCAACAATGCTGCCGCATGCAAGGGCGGTGGCGAGATCGGACGAGCCCAGGCACTGCAGGCTCTCGCCGCCGGGATCGAGCCGCACGTGCATCACAACCCGGTTCTTCTGAAGCCGGAAACCGACCGCGCAGCACAGGTGGTCCTCCAAGGGCGCCCTCTCTACAGCGCGGAGGCCGCCACCGTCTTTGGTCGAAGAGGCGCCCTGCTGCAGCCGGTGCTGGAGAGCTTTCGCAAGGTCGCTGACGAGGCCGAGCTGGTGATTGTCGAAGGGGCCGGAAGTCCGGCCGAGATCAATCTTCGCGAAGGCGACATCGCGAACATGGGCTTCGCCCGCGCGGCCGGCGTCCCCGTCTGTCTCGTGGGCGACATCGAGCGAGGTGGCGTCATCGCCAGTCTCGTCGGCACCCAGGCCGTGCTCGATCCGGACGACGCGGCCACCGTTCGCGGCTTCCTCGTCAACAAGTTCCGTGGGGACCCGAACCTCTTCACCGACGGCGTAACGGCCATCGAGCAGCGGACCGGTTGGCCATGCTTCGGGGTCGTGCCCTGGCTACCGTCGCCGGCGCTGCTCCCGGCCGAGGACGCCGTCTCGGCGCAGGGAGGCGCTGCCGCGGGTCGCGAGACCCTGCGCATCGTCGCTCCCATGCTCTCTCGCATCGCCAACTTCGACGACGCCGATCCGCTGCGCATGGAGCCCGGAGTCGACTTCCGCTTCATTCCACCCGGCAGGCCACTGCCCAGAGACGCCGACCTGGTCCTCCTGTTCGGCACCAAGTCCACCCTCGGCGATCTCGACTTCCTGAGGCGTCAGGGCTGGGACGTGGACATTCATGCCCACGTGCGCGCGGGAGGGCGAGTCCTGGGCATCTGCGGCGGCTATCAACTCCTCGGGCAACGCATCGTCGATGCAGAAGGGTTCGACGGGGCGCCGGGAGAGGCTGCCGGCCTCGGCCTGCTCGACGTCGAGACGAAAATGGTCTCAGACAAGACCGTCAGACCGGTCTCAGGTACCTGCGCTCACTCCGGTGCACCTGTCCGCGGCTACGAGATCCACGTCGGCAGAACCGACGGCCCCGACTGCCGCCGCCCGATGCTGAGGCTCGGACAGCATGCCGAAGGAGCGACCAGCCCCGACGGACTCGTCGAGGGGACGTACCTTCACGGCATGATGGTCCGCGACGAGTACCGGTCGGCCTACCTGCAGCGAATCGGTGCTCCGGTGAGCACACTCGCCTATTCGGACGCGGTCGAGGAGGCACTCGACGAACTGGCGTCGGGTCTCGAGGACGCACTGGACATCGATCGCCTCTTCGCCGTCGCAGCGGCGCCCAACCTCTGAAGATTCCTCGGGACTCGACGCGCGACGCGAGCCACTCCGGGAGAACCAGAACAGGCTTGTGATCTTCGTCTAGAGGTGAGGTCCCTTGCGCATAACAGCAACAATGAAGTACAAATAAGCGATGAAGAACATCGGCGAGCTCGAGCATCTCATCCTCCTCGCCCTTCTCAGGTTGGGAGACTCGGCGTACGGAGCCTCGATTCGGCAGGAAATTCAGACCCGAGCCGGTCGCGACGTCGCGGCGGGAGCTCTCTATACGATCCTCGCCCGCCTCGAGACGAAGGGCCTGGTGAGCTCGCGCACCGGCGAGCCGACGGCGCAGCGCGGCGGTCGGCGCAAGAAGCACTACCGTCTCGAGCCGCTCGGTGCTCGCGCTCTCGGACGGTCGCATCGAGCCCTGCGGCGCATGGCCGCCGACCTCGAAGACGAGCTCGCTGCGCTCGCCGAGGTGCCCCAATGAGTCGCCCTCCCCATCGTTGGAAGCGGCTCGTCGAGTGGGTGGCGTCGCGCGAGGCGGCCGAGTTCGTGCTGGGAGACCTCGAAGAGGAATTCGGCGAGCGCGTGCGCATCCACGGTACGGACGCAGCCTGCGCCTGGTACCGGTCGCAGGTCGCGCGCTCGCTGCCTGCTCTGGCGAAGCACCGCCTGACTTCACGACCTCGAACCTCTTCGCAGAAAGGTGACTCCGTGCTGCAAGCCCTCCTTCTCGATCTTCGCCAGAGCGCAAGGTCGCTCCTCAAGTCGCCCGGCTTCGCGCTGCTCGCCGTCTCGACGCTCGCCCTTGGAATCGGCGCCAACGGCTCCATCTTCAGCATCCTCGACGCCGTCGTGCTGCGCCCCCTGCCGTTCCCGCAGCCCGAGCGACTCGTCCTCGTACACAACCACAAGCTCGACGATCCCCGGGACCGCAATCAGGTCTCGTTTCCGGACTTCCGCGATCTCGCCGAGCGATCCACACAGTTTTCGCACGTGGCCGCCTGGGAGCCGGCGAGACCGAGCTTTACCGGTGACGACGTCGAGCCGACGCGGCTCGCTGCCAACTCGGTCACCGCCTCCATGTTCGACACTCTCGGCCTCCAGCTTCCGCTCGGCCGCGGGTTCACTGCGGAGGAGGACGCGGAGGGCGCTTCCGGCGTCGCGGTGCTCTCGCACAGCTTCTGGCAACAGCGCTTCGCCGCTTCCGCTGAGGTCCTTGGCCAAAGCCTGCGCCTGAACGGCAGGCCCTACGAAGTCGTCGGCGTCCTGCCCGCTTCTCTCGAGCGCTCCGGCGGCGGCGGCGTTCTGCCAGCAGCACGAGCGCAGCTCTGGATTCCCTGGAACTCCGGACCGTCCGGCGAAGTGAGTGACATGCGCGGCGTTCATCGGGCGCGCGTGGTCGCCCGGCTGGCCGCCGACGCGAGCCTCGAGACGGCCCAGGACGAGACCCGCGCGATCGCGAGCGATCTGGCGTCGGCCTTCCCGGATTCCAACGCTGAGCAGGGCATGTGGGTCGAGCCCGCTCGCGACTCGCTGATCCGCAACGTTCGCTCGACGCTGACCCTCCTCTTCGGAGCGGTGGGCCTCGTCCTCCTCCTGGTCTGCTCGAACGTCTCGAGCCTTCTGCTCGGCCGCTCCGTGACGAGGCAGAGCGAGCTCGCCGTTCGCTCCGCACTCGGAGCGGGCTTCGGGCGCCTCTTTCGACAGCTTTTCACCGAAAGCCTGGTGCTCGCGCTGGCCGGCGGCCTGGCGGGCATCGCCGTCTCCTGGGGCCTGCTGCGCGTCGCGCTGGCTCTGGCGCCGAGCTCGATCCCGCGACTCGACGAAGCGGGGCTTCAGCCCCATGTCATGGCCTACTGCCTCGGGATTGCCACAGCGAGCGCGCTCGTCTTCGGCACGGCGCCGGCGCTGCGTGCCGCCAGCAAAGGGATCGGTCAGGGCCTTCGCGCCCGAGCCTTCGGCGAGCGCACGACTCTCCGCCAGAGTCTGGTGGTCGTCCAGGTGGCGCTGGCGGTCGTTCTGATGATGGGAGCTGGCCTTCTGCTACGGAGCTTCTGGACCGCCCTCAACGTCGACCCCGGCTTCCGAGACGAGGCCCTCTTCGCCGTCTCGATGGAGCTCGAAATGCCATACGTCTCGCCCGAGTGGCCCCGGGCGGTCGCCTTCTACGCCGACGTCGCCGAGCGAGTTCGCGGCCTGCCTGGAGTCGTCTCGACCGCGTCGGCCTACCGACATCCTCTCGACGCGGGTTGGGGCACGACCTTCCGGTTCCAGGGCCGTCCCGAGCCGGCACCCGGCAAGGAGCCGGAAGCGCGCTTCCGACCCGTCTCACCGAACTACTTCACGACGACCGGTACCGCGCTGCTCGAAGGGCGAACGATCGACTCACGCGACGTCGCAACCGCACCCGGCGCCGTCGTCGTCAACGAGAGCTTCGTGCAGCGCTTCTTCGAGCCCGACCAGACGGTGCTCGGAGAGCGCATCGACTATGGCCACTGGTGGCGGGCAGGCCCCGACGACTACGAGATCGTCGGTGTCGTCGAGAACGTGCACTTCGAAGGCCGCAGCGACGCCGCGCCCCGCCCGGCTCTCTACTTCGCACACGCACAGCAGCCGATCGTCGAGATGAACCTGCTGGTACGTCACAGCGGAACGCTGGAAGCACTGCTGCCGCTCGTGCGTGAGGCCATCTGGGAGCTGGAGCCCGACATGCCGCTCGATCGCATCCTGCCGATGGACGCGCTCCTCGATCGAACGCTGGCGCAGCGACGCTTCATCACGACGCTCCTCACCGCCTTCGCCGCCGCGGCGCTCCTGCTCTCGGCTCTCGGCACCTACGGCATGCTGGCCTTCTCGGTGCAACGCCGGACCCGAGAAATCGGCATCCGCATCGCGCTCGGAGCCGACGCGACGTCGGTCACCCGCAGCATCGTCCGTCAGGGGCTGCTGCTGGTGGGCCTGGGCTGCGCTGTCGGCGTGGTCGGTGCGGCCGCACTCTCTGGAACGCTGGCGTCGCAGCTCTTCGGGATCGAGCGAAGCGATCCGTGGACGCTTCTGGGAGTCTCGGCCCTGCTCTTGACCGTCGCGTTCCTGGCGAGCTGGATCCCCGCGCAGAGAGCAACGGCAATCGACCCTGCTCGAACGCTTCGTCAAGATGCCTGACTTGGGACTCCGTTCACCTCGAGGGGACTCCCCGTCGCAGCTCGGCACTCAGAAACCGAGACGCACGCTCGCAAAGACAGAACGCGGCTGCGTCGGAACCACAACCGACTGTGAGAGATACTGGTAGGGCTCGAAGAGGAATTCGTCGAGAAGATTGACGACCGACAGGCCAATCTGCATTGGACCGAGACGGTACGAGGCCTGGAAATCGGTCAGAACACCCCCGTCCGCCTCATCGAGGTTCGGCAGGGTGATCTCGCGCGAGGAGAAAGCCGTAGCGCCCAAGCCTACTCCCAAGCGAGGGAGTGAACGAGGTCGATAGCGGACGGCGATACGGCCGGAGTGATCCGGCACACGGATCAGCCGGTCACCGAGCGGGATGGAGTTGTCGGCCGTGACTTCGGTCTCTGCGTAGGCGTAGGCGAACAGGATCGACAGGCGCGAGAGCGGCTCCCAGACGACGTCGGCCTCCAAGCCGCGAGCACGCTGCTCGCCCGTCTGGATCTGCACGAACGGATTGAGAGGGTCGGGTGTCGGCACGTTCGTGCGCGTGAGCTCGTAGGCGGCGAGAGTGCCACTCACGCCCCCCCTACCTCCGAACTTGACGCCGACCTCGCGGTGCTGGGAGCGTTCCGGCTCGACCGTGCCGGCCAGCGGCGCAAAGGTCGGCGCGCGGAAGCCTTCGGAGTAGCCAGCAAAGGCCGCGACGCCCTCAGTGATCTCGACGGTGAGCCCCAGCTGCGGGGTGAACTCTTCGAAGTCCTCCGCCGGGCTGGGGCGGTTCTCTATCTCCACTCGCGAGTACCGGCCGCCAAGCAGCAAGTCGACGCGGCTGCCAATCGAGATCTGATCTTGAACGTAGAGCGCGTCCGTGCCGTACGTCTGATTCGAAGTGCCTGTGATCTGCGGGACGCTGCCAAACGAGAGGTCGGCGTCAGAATCTGCGTAGTCGAGGAATCCGATCGGGAAGAAGTCGAAGCCAGAGCCCACCGTGTAGTCGGTGCGATCGACTTCGATGCCGGCAAGAACGCGGTGTCGCACGACGCTCTCCGACGAGCCCTGCGGCGACCACTCGACACGAGGCGAGATCATGTCCTGATCGACCTGCGTCGGTAGCTGGCCCCGAATCAGAGCGAACACGGTAGGCGATTCAGGCGACGGTGGAAAGAAGGCAAAGAACGGGAAGGAGGCGAACTCCTCGAAGTCACTGGAGTATCGACGTCCTTCCAGGGTCAGGGCGAAGCTGCTGCCGAGGCGCTGCTCCCAGCTCGCCGTGAACAGCTGGTTCTCCACCGTCGTCGGTGGTGCATCGCTTGCACCGGAGAAGCGGAAGGGATCGACACCGAACGATCCGCCGAGGGTGATGGAGGCCGGGAGCCCAGCGTACTCGAGCTGCTCGACGTCGCTCGACTGGGCCCGCAGTCGCAGAGCCGAGCGATCTGTCGGCGCTCCGACGAGCGCACCGTTGAAGGTCAGACGCTCGTAGTCGACCTCGTCGAGGTGGCTGTCGGCCGACTCCGCGTCGCCGTTGAAGCGAAGTGACCAGGCTTCGGCAGGAAGGGGCACGCTGACGTCGAAGAGCGCTCCGAACGTTTCGAACTCACCCACGCGAAGGCCGGCCGAGCCACTGAGCTGGCTCTTCGGCGCGCGGGTCACGACGTTGATGACACCACCTAGCGCTACTCCTGCGCCACCGGAGAAGAGCATCCCAGAAGGGCCTTTGAGCACTTCGACCTTCTCCACGTTCACCATCGATGTCGGGTCGGCGACCGCCGTCAGCGCAAAGGCAGAGAGGCCGTCGACGAAGAGGTCGGCGGCAAAGCCTCGGACGATCGGGCTCACCAGAACGAGCTCTTCACGCGCCGAGGGAGCGACGCCAGAGACGTTGACCAGGGCGTCGGTGAGATTCTGGAGCTCCTGCTCCTCGATCAGAGTCCGATTGAGCACCTGAACGGATCGCGGCGTCTCGAGGAGCGGAGTCACCATGCGCAGTGCGGACTCCGACGCAACGACCTCGTACCCAGGCTTCGGCTCGATGACTTCGACCGACTCCTCGACAATCCAGCTCGGCTCACGCTCGTCCTTGTCGGAAGGTTCGTTTTGAGCGATCGCCGTCGTCGCGACCGCGAGTCCCATCGCAACAAGAGAGGTCCAGAACGCCTCTCTCTTGATGGCAGGGGGTCCAGCAGCCGAGCGGCCGACTCGAGCATCGTTCATCATGGAAGTGCTTCCTTGGAGGGATCGGAGGAACCGCGCAGTACAAGACGGGTCAGCGCGAACGAACGGGGAAAGACACCTGCACTGCACTCCAACGGATCACGAGGTCGACGCCGGCTCCGGCCGGCACGAACTCGATCCGTAGATCGGGAGACGGCTCCGCTGGCTCCGTCGGTACCGCGGCCGCGACAAGCACGTCCTGCGAAGCGTCGTACTCGTCCGCCAGGTGCATCCCGAGCACACGATTGAGATGAAGGGTCCACCGCTCTCGTCCTGGCGTGGTGAAGAGGCTGTAGAGCCCGGGCTCGAGGTCTTTGCCCCCGACGGTGACCGGCACGGTGACGGCGAACTCGCTCGAAACGTGTGCACCGGTCGACCAGATCTGATCAAAGGCTACGACGCCGCCGAAGACGACCCGGCCCCGCGCGTAGGGCTTTCCGTGCACGACGTGCAGGTAGCCACCGCCGGGCAGACGGGCGCCTGCTCGACCGACGCCGCTGCCGGGAGGAGGGCTGTCGGCGTCGACACGCAGGCCCGTGACGACGAACGTCTGGGCCTCTGCCTCTGCCGCCCCAGCTTTGCCGTGGTGTTGGCCTAGCAGAGGGAGAGCTGATCCTGCCGCCGTCAGGATCTGAAGAAGGATCAGACAGAGTTTCATCGCAGCTCCCTCGCAACCGTTCGCTGTATAGCTCCAAGACTCTTACGAAAACCGCCGGGCGCGACTCGCCTCTTGCTGGGAACGGCCTTCTCGCTGCTGCGAAGGACACCCTCCTCGGTCGACGGTCCGTCCTTGACCCGCCACCGCCAGCTCCCGAGCCGTTCGCGGAGGTGATCCCCAGCAATACTTATTGACAAAATTATTTGTCTAAGGGAGCCTGATGCCATGCTCGACGTCAGCACGATCGAAGATCCGGCCGCAGCGACGGCTACGCTCGACCCGCTGCGCAACCGCATGCTCGCCGAGCTCCACGAGCCGGCTTCGGCAGCGGGGCTGGCGGCACGGCTCGATCTTCCCCGCCAGAAGGTCAACTACCACCTTCGCGAGCTGGAAAAACTGGGACTCGTCACCGTGGCCGAAGAGCGCCGCTGGGGGGGGCTCACCGAGCGCCTTATGGTGTCCAGGGCGTCGAGCTTCGTCATCTCCCCGGCAAGCCTCGGCGACATCGCCGCCGACCCGGAGCGCTGTGACGACCGCCTCTCAGCCGGCTATCTGATCGCACTCGCCGCGCGGCTCGTTCGTGAGGTCGGCAGTCTCGTCGAGGGCGCTCGCAAAGCCAGAAAGAGCCTCGCAACTCTCTCCATCGATACGGTGATCCGCTTCCGGTCTCCGGCGGAACGCGCAGAGTTCACCGCCGAGTTGGTGGCGTGCGTCCATGACCTCGCCTCGCGCTACCACGACGAGTCCGCGCCGAGCGGACGCAATCATCGCCTGATCGTCGGCGCTCACCCCGTCCCCCTGCACAGCACTCGCCCCGGGCAGCCTGTCCACGAGGACGAACCGCAAGGAGACTCCGTCTGATGCCTCTCGAGAAGGAACCGTCCGGCGCACGATCCGTCGAGACCAAGGTCGAGGTACCCGGAACACCGGAACAGGTCTGGGAGGCCATCGCCACAGGGTCCGGTATCTCGTCATGGTTCGTGCCCACCACCTGCGATCAGAAGGTCGGCGGGACGACCACGAGTGAGTTCGGCCCGGGGATGGCGTCCGAAGCAACGATCACCGAGTGGAGGCCGCCGCGGATGTTCGCGGCGGAGGCCCAGCAAGAGCCGGGTCGGATTGGCACGGAGTGGCACGTAGAAGCGCGCGACGGCGGTACGTGCATCGTTCGAGTCGTGCACCGATGGTTCGCCGAAACGGATGAATGGGACGACCAGTTCGAGGGCCACATGGTGGGATGGCAGTCCTTCTTCCGCATTCTTCGGATCTATCTGGAGCACTTCTCCGGCGAGGCGTCTTCGGGCTTCGCCCTCTCCCACTTCCGGGCGGCTCCCGGCGACGAAGTCTGGGGAGCCCTCACCGAGTCACTGGGGGAGTGTTCGCAAGGAGACTCTGTCAGCACTCCTTCCGGTGCCGCGAAGGTCGAGCACTCGGGCGACGACCGACGGACCGAGTTGCTGCTGCGGCTCGAACGACCGGCGGGAACGGTCCACGTTTTCCCGATGGATCTCGGAGAGCAGACGCTCCTTTCAGCTCGCGCCTATCTCTATGGAGCGACAGCGGATGAAGCTGTCGACGCCGAGGAAAGGTGGAACCGATGGCTGGAAGAGACTCTTCCGGGCGAGCCCGTCAGGCCGAGCTTCGATGGCTGACGGACCCTTCGGTTCACACCCAGGCTGCGGCGCCGTCGTCTGGACGCGGCAGCTCACATCGAAACCCCTTCGAGGAGATCACCATGACCCAGAATCGCTTCGCGCTGCTCACCCTCATGACTCTCTCTTGGCTCTCTCCACTGAGCCCCATTGAATTGGAGGCACAGTCTCCAGGAAAGGAAACCATGCAGATTCAGTACCTCGAGATCGTCACCACCGAACCCGAGACCACGTGTTCCATGCTGAGTGCCGCGCACGGAGTCACTTTCAGCGACCCCATTGCCGAGCTCGGTGGCGCACGCACCGCCGACCTCGCCGGCGGCGGGCGGCTCTCCGTACGCGGTCCTCTCCGGGACGACGAGACGCCCGTCGTCAGGCCCTACCTCCTGGTGGATGACATCGACGCCGCCATGAAGGCGGCCGAAGAGGCCGGAGCCCAAGTCGCGATCCCGCCGATGGAGCTCCCGGGCCAAGGTACCTTCGCGATCTACCTGCTCGGCGGCATCGAACACGGTCTCTGGAAGAACTGACCCGGACCTGCCACCCGGAACGTCCTTCGGCGCCGAAGCGATTCCTCGACGAAGTGACTCGCGGAACGAGCTTCGCAGCGCGGTAGATTCAGCGCACGTATCGAGTCGGCGTCGACCCGCTCGCCCTCGAAGCGATCCCGCCCCTGACGTCGGAGGTCCGAAACGATGAGTTCCTGCAAGGTCACCGCGCTCTACTCCTATCCCGTCAAAAGCTGTCGAGGGACTCGCGTCGACGAAGCGAGACTGACTCCCGGCGGCCTCGAAGGAGATCGGCAGCTTCTCGTCGTCCACGAGGGAAAGGCCAGCAGTCAGATTCGCCTGCCGAGGCTTGCGACCGTCGAACCGAGAAGGATCGACGCCTCGACGATCGAGCTGCACCTCGACGACGGGACCCGGCTTCTGCACGAGGTGACGGACCAAGGTGCCTTATCGACCGTCGAGTACTACGGCGACACGATCTCAGTCATCGATCAGGGCGACGAGATCGCCCGTCTGCTCTCTGATGCGGTCGGCAAGGAAGTTCGCGCAGCGTGCCTGGAGAACCCCTTCCCCCGTTCGCTTCCGCTCGAGGAGTTCGCCCTCCTCGACGGCAGGGATCAGAGCCGCTTCGTCGACGCAGCACCGATCCTGCTCACCAACGTTGCCTCCCTCACCGACCTCAACTCGCGTCTCGACGAGCCCGTTCCCATGGATCGCTTCCGCGCCAACGTCGTCGTCGAGGGCCTGCACGCCTACGGTGAAGACGAGGTGACTTCCCTCGAGGGCGACGGCTTCCGCCTGCTGCGTGCGACCTACTGCGAGCGCTGCGCGATCACCTCGACCGATCAGAAGACGGGCGAGCGCAGCAAAGAGCCGCTGGCGACTCTCGCTTCCTACCGGCGACGTCCCAACGGCTACGCCGGCGGCGTGCTGTTCGGGGCGTACATGGCGGTCGAGGGGGCCGCGAAGATCCGGGTCGGAGACGAACTGAGCGCGACCTGAGGCCGGGTGCGACCGAGTCCGGCACTACTCGTCGGTGCTCCTCTGTGCTCCCTGGGCCCTCAGATCGAAACGGATCTGCAGCGCCTCTCGACCGCGCCAGGCGCCGACGTGTATGTGTGGGTTGCGACCGAAACCGTTGTTCCCCACGACGGCGACCTTCTGACCGGCAACGACCTCGTCGCCCACCGCGACCGCAATATCGGCCACGTGGGCAAAGAGCGCGCGCAGGCCGCCTTCCCCTTCGAACAGGATCATCGAGGCCGGCGGTTTGCCCAGCTGGCCCGGTTCGTTGACGACCGGATTGACGTGGATTCGTGAAACGCGTCCGTCGAAGGGAGCGAGGACCGCGGCTCCCCAGGAGAACCAGTCCTCGTTGCGCAAACCCTCACCGAGGAATGATCGACTGAACGAGCCACCGCTCGGAGTCTCGATCAGACGCGTGACCCAGCAGTCGGAGCCCAGAGCATCGCCCGGGTACTCCAGCTGCCCCTCCCAGTGCTGGGCGCAGGCGAAGTCGTCCTCGAACAGCGGATGCAGAAGCGCCTGGTCGATCTCCTTCGAATCTTCCGCGTTCGACGACGCGGGCATCGCGACCTCGACACACAGACACAGAGCAAAGAGCCAGGAGGAGGCGCGAAGAGTCATGTCGAACCCTCAGGTCGTTCCCGATCAGCCGTCGGAGCCACAGAACGGCACCGAACACACTCCCTTTTTCGCAACGAAGACGAAGAAGTTGCACGCGCGATCCTGCGGTCGGATCGAGGGCGGCGGTGCGACGACGCCTGTCCTCAGGACGGGTCGAGGGTCAGCGAGTAGAGACTCTCACCACTCCGGTCGTGGAGCGACACGGTCATGCCACCCGTCGCGCCTTCGATCGTCACCTTCCCGTAGAACTGAAAGCCAGCGGAGGGCGGGAGATTGGCCTGGCCCTCCGGCGGCACCTTCTGGAAGAGGACCGCGGGGCCGAAGGTGTCGTCGAGAGGGTTCGGACCGAAGGTTCCGGCGTGCAGCGGGCCGGCAACGAACTCGTGGAAGGCGTCGAAATCTTTGAACCTCGCACGGTCCGGATCGTAGCGATGAGCGGCGGCGTAATGCACGTCGGCGGTCACGAAGACGACGTTCCTCACCGCCTCGCGCTGCAGGAACGACAGCAGCGCCGCAATCTCGAGCTCGCGACCGCGCGGCGGGCCGTCGCCGTTGGCTCCGTTCTCCGCCGCGTCACCGTCGGGAACGACGAGCCCGATCGGCATGTCCGCAGCGATCACCTTCCAGGTCGCGCGGGACTCCTTGAGCTCCTGCTGCAGCCAGTGCAGCTGCTCGGCACCGAGGAACGCCGTCTGCGGAGACATCTCGGTCTGGAGGTTCGCACTGTTGGGACCGCGGAAACTGCGGAAGTCGACGACGAAGACGTCGAGGTGCGAGCCGTAGCGGAGGACGCGATGCACGCGGTCCGGCCGCGCTTCGTGCCGTCGGATCGGCGTGTAGTCGAAGAAGGCGCGCCGCGCCCGCGCTGCCAGCAGAGAGACTTGCTGGACCTGATAGCGCGGGTCATCGAGCACCTCGCCCGGGTACCAGTTGTTCACCGTCTCGTGATCGTCCCACTGCACGATCTGCGGCACGGCGGCATTGAACCCGCGCACGTTCTGGTCGAGCAGGTTGTAGGCATAGTTGCCGCGAAACTCATCGAGCGTCTCGGCGACCTTGGACTTGGCCTCGGTGACCAGGTTTTTCCAGACTCCGCCCCCCGTGACGGCCAACTCGGAGGCGAGCGGCGCATCGGCGTAGATCAGATCGCCCGAGTGAATGAAGAAGTCCGGCGCCTCCTCCCGCATCGCCGCGTAGGTCGCCATCCCCCCCTGACTCTCGTCGATACCGAAGCCCTGACCGGCCGTGTCGCCGGACCACAGAAAGGTGACGTCGCTCCGGCCCTCGGGCGCCGTGACCAGCCGGCCGACGACCCGCTCACTCTCGGCACGGCGATCGTCGAGATCCTCGAACCAGACGCGGTAGAAGCACTCCTGCCCCTCGGGCAGATGATCGAGAGCCAGACGAGCGGTGAAGTCGTCGACTTCGAGCGCTTCGGGCCCCCTGATGCGCGTCGGGTTCCTGAAGTCTTCGGTGGCCGCGGTCTCGACCCAGAGGCGAGCCGGCCGATCGGACCGTGACCAGATCACGGCGCCGTCCGAACGAGGATCGCCGGACTGCACGCCGTAGGGGATTCTCGGACGGCTACGAAGGATCGCAGGAAAACCGACAGATGGCGCAGCCGCGAGGCAAGCGCCACCGATCAAGCCCTGCCAAAGGAACTGACGACGGTGGAGCGACGACTTCATTCTCTGGACCCTTCCGTGCGGCGCGAAGCAGGCGCCTCGAAGAGACTCCAGCCTAGGCCATCGTCCTCTTTCCACCAAGGTCGCCTGGGAGTCCGCGGCTCAAGTGCCGGAGTCCGTGCTCGTAATGCACTCGAGCAAACCCAGCGCAGTCGCAGGTCAGCCGCAAAGCGCGGGCGCCAGAGAAGGGTTCGCGAGAGGTCGATCGAAACCTCTTCGCGTGACGAAGGGGCCTGCACTGGCGATGCGTCTCGACACGCGCGACGGCACCGTCGCGATGCGCTCCGTGCCGAGCAACGCCTCGTCTAGGAGCCCGGATGCTGGCGCCGGCCGACGAATCGCTGGAGCCCTCGGCGATCGAGCTCGAGATCGACGACGCCCCCCTTCACGACCGAGCGAAGCGACCAGGACGTGCTTCGCGGCGGCGTAGCGCTCGAGCGGATTCGCCCACACGCCAGCGCATTCTCTCGTGCAGAAAGCAGACGAAGTGATCTCGTCCCAAGCTGTCGCCGCAATCGAGATCGGGTCGAAGCCCCGTCACCTCGTCGTGAGGGTCGTCGCGCTTTCAGAGTTGGCGCGAGCGATCGAGCGCGAAGGCGTCGACGACAGCCTCCTCTGTTGCTGGACTCAGAACGCAACGAAGAACTGGCGCCTGTCACGGAAGGGAAGGCCATAGCCAGAATCGGTGTCGGCAGCGCCGTCTTCTTCATTCTTCTCGGCCAGCTTGAGGCATCGGAGACCCTCGACCCTGTCGCGCTGCCGGCGGCGCCGCGAATCGCGTTTTCGGGATGGCGAGCTCGCGCGCCGACCGGCCTGAATCCCATGAATCCTGCAGTCGATCACGCACGAACGTTCTGTTCACCGAGACCGCAAGCCACCACGGGATCTGCGTTGGTCGGTTCTCAGTCCCACGACATCTCCAAGAGGAGGCCAGCTATGGCCGAAGCCACGACAGCCGACATCATCCGCGAGCTCCAGATCGCTTACTGGGCCGAGATCGAAACGGTCATGAACTACATCGCCAACTCCACGAACCTCGACGGAGTGCGTGCCGAAGAGATCAAGAAGGCGCTCGCCGCCGACGTCACAGAGGAGCTCAATCACGCTCAGGTTCTCGCCAAGCGCATCAAGACGATCGGGGGCGAGGTTCCAGGCAGTGAAGGGTTCGCGGCTGCGCAGTCCTATCTGCAGCCGCCTGCTCAGACGACGGACGTGATCACCGTCATCCGCGGCGTCATCGCGGCCGAGGATGCGGCCATCGCGCAGTACAAGAAGCTCATCGCACTCTGCGACGGCGTCGACTACGTGACGCAGGATCTTTGTATCCAGTCGCTCGCCGACGAAGAAGAGCATCGCCGAGCCTTCGTCGGCTACCTCAAAGAGTACGAAGACTGATCGCCCGGCCTCACGGGCTCGCTGGCCATCCCCGAACCGACCGAGCGCCCCGAGCCCCCACTCCCCCGAGGATCGCGCGATCACCGCCCGCCTTCGTGGGGCAGGCGCACTCGGCGGCGCCGTTCACGTTCAGGGAAACGGCACGCCCTCGGGCCGCGAAGGTGGTACTCATCCCCGTGACGGAGTCGTCTCGCGAAAGAGCTGGCCGGTGACGAGCAAGACGCCGACGAACAGACCGGCGCTGACGAGAAAGAGGCGCCCCTCGAGCCACGGGTAGGCAATGCCTCCGACGACCAAACCCGCGATGGAGGCCAGCGAGCTCACACTGGAGATCGCACCCTGCACGGCACCTTGCTGGCTCTCGGGGGTCGCGTTGGCGGCTCTCGCCTGAAAGGTCGCCCAGGCCAACCCGTTGCCGAAAGCGAAGAGCAGTCCTCCTGCATACACCGCTCCGCTGCTCGGAAAGGCGAAGAACAGGAACGCGAAGACCAGCCCCTTCGTGCCGAGCCCGAAGACGCGAGACGGCATCAGCTCGAGCGAAGCCTGTTTCAGGACAGGTCCCTGCACGACGAACATTGCTGCGGACATCAGGGAGTAGAAGAGCCCCATCGCGGCGCCCGTCCATCCGAGCGCCTGCGTCGCATGCACCGGGAAGCTCGCGTAGTAGAGGTTGAAGGCCAGGAACATGACGAAGGTCGAGCCGAGAACGAGACGAACCAGCGGCGAGTCCATCGTTCCCTTCTCAGGCGCAACCGGCGAGCGGTCGCAGCGACGATGCTCCTGCCCCAGCACTTGACCGGCCGCCAACGCCTCGGGCGGAGGGCCGTCGGGGCACTTCTCCTGTTGCCCCTCCAGTCGGGTGCAAAGAAGGAGTCCGAGGAGTGAGATCGCAAGTGCCGCAAGGATGGGCCCCACGTAGCCGTCGCCCCACGAAGCCAACAGGCCCGACAGCGCCGGCCCCAGAGTAAAACCCACGGACGAGGCCATCCCCATGCGTCCGAAGGCGAGCTGGCGGCTCGCTTTGTCCTCGCGGGTCAGATCGGCAACGTAAGCGTTGGCCACGGAGATGTTGCCGCCCGTCAAACCATCGAAGAGACGGGCGAGAAAGACGAAGACAAGAGGGACCGTGAGCGTCGCGCCCGCGAGCTCACCGAGGGGCAGGCGGGGCAGCTGCGTCGCGATCAGGAACAGCACCCAGGCAACCGCTGTCCCCGCCTGACTCAGCAACAGGATCGAGCGCCGACCGAAGCGGTCGGACCAGCGCCCGAGCACCGGTGCGCCGAACATCTGCGCGGCCGAGTAGGTGGCGCCCACGAGCCCGTAGGTCCAGGGTGCGCCACCGAGCTCTGCGACCAGGAACACAAGAAACGGCAGGGCGATCGAGAAACCCAGCGTCCCGCAGAGATGAACGGCCAGGATCGGCGCCAGCCGGCCCCAGCTGAGTCCACTCTGTTTCGAGTCTCGTGTCACGGCCTCCTCCGCCGCTCCTTCCCGGAGCTGGTGCTCGTTCTGAGTATCACTCAGGTGCGACCGCGTCGCCTGGCGCGGCGATCCTCCGACAGCGTCCGCTGGACCGCACGTCCCATCGACCGTCGCTCTGGAGCCCTCGCGAACGCGCGCCCGACGTCAGAGAGTCTTTCGTCGTCGGACCACTCCGTCGCACCTTCCCAACCCTCGAGGTCAGAGCGATCAGCCGACCTGTTCGGAAGTTCGAGGCTCAGTCTTCCGATGCCAGATGCCTGCGCTGCCCCTGCCATCGACCGTGCCCCTCCAGCAGGCTCGCCAAAGCGCCACCGAGGGCGCGCACCTCCGAATCACTCATACGGTCCCGGAACTCGGCGGCGATCCACTTCTTCAATGCACGCTGAGATCGCTTCAGCACCCGGTGGCCTTCCTGCGTCAGATGCAGACCGATCGATCGGCGGTCTCCGTCGACCGGCGCGCGCTGCACCAGACCGCTCACTTCGAGGCGATCCACCATCTTCGTCATGCCCGCTCTGGACAGAAAGATGCGCTCGGCCACCTCCGACATGCGCAACCCGCCCTGCTTGCCGAGCTGCTTCAGGAGGTCCTGCTCCGCAAGCGAGATCTCGAGCTCCGACTGCAAGTGGGCACTGAGTCTGGCCGGGAGGTAGGTGCCGCAATGGACGAGGCTCACCCAAGCCATCATCCACTCGTGCTCCTCGAGATCGGGCATGACGAGATCATATCGATCACCCGGGCGTCTCAGCGCCGCGCAGAGGGGCTCGTCCTGAGGCTTCGCACTGCCACCGTCATAGCACCGATCGCCAGGAGGAAGGCAACGTGCACGAGGAGCTCCGGCAGCGCTTGTCTCAACTCGAAGACATCTGTTTCCGGACGCCAGAGGCCCGAGATGTAGCCGTAGATCGTGTCGATCAGGGGAGAGATCAGCAGAAGAAGCACGCCCCATCGTCTCGCACCCTCTGAGAGGGTGGCGCGGAAGAGCCAAACGCTGCCAAGAGCTGCGACCAGCCAGGCCAGGAGAAAGGGAGCCGCCGTGGTCCACCAGGACGTCGGGCCGCGGTAGGCCACGAGCCCGAAGTAGAAGCCGAGTTCAGGGTCGACTCCAGGGAGGATTCTGACGCGAGTCACCTCCGCCCCTTCGAGGAAAGCGCCGAGAACGTGACCGAACTCGTGACGTGTCGTCGTCCAGAGGGTGATGGCCACGACGGTAAGGAGCAGGAACGGGAACCGCACGGGCAAACCTCCGCAAAAGAGTCGACACGCCGAACCTCCGCCTGCCAACGATAAAACTTTCTCCTACATATTGTACACTAGAGTACTATCTCCCAAGAGATGACGTTCCTCAACGCTCGGCTTGAACATCGACAGGTCGCACGAAACGCTGCCCGCACAGCGGTTCGTCGATCAGCGGTTCCCGTCGCGCCCGAGGTAGAGGTCGATCGGCGCGCTCTTGCCCTCACCGACGACGAAGATACGGGTGTCTCCGAGAGCCCGCACCCGCGCCCTGGTGATCAGATCGGCTCTCGTTTGGCGAGGCTGGGCGCGGTAGCGCGGCAGGATCGCGTCGAAGGCGCTCGCCGAGCTCTCGGCCGACTGGACCTTCGCCGTGGCGTCGGCCTCCGCGAGCCGCACCATGCGGTTCGCCTCGGCGCGCGCAAGAGCGTTCGCCTGTTCCTCTTGACTTTCGATGCGGCTGACCTGTTCTGCCGAGCGTGCACGAGCGTCGACGACGGCACGAAAGGCCTCGGTCGCCTCGGCTGGCGGCTCGACGTCCTGCAGGTTCACGGCGATCAGGGAGACGCCGGCACCGACTTCCGCGAGCCGCTCCTGTGCTCGGCTGCGAATGCTCTCCTGGGCGAGCGACTTGCCGAAGGTCAGGAGATCGTCCACGGCGAGAGAAGCGATCGCCTCGACGAAGGCGCCGCGCACGACGTGCTCGAGGACGTTCTTCGCGTCCTCGGTCGCGAAGAGAAACTCGCCCGGGTCGATCACGCGGTACTGCACGATGAGGCTCGCGCGCACCAGATTCTCGTCCCCGGAGACGAAGTCGGAGAGCCTTCCCCCGGCGCCCTGGATCGTGAGTCGTTGGACTTCGGCGGTGTCGAGCGTCACGACCTCGTCGATCGGCCGCGGCAGGCTCAGAGTGAGACCGGACGGAAGATCGTTACGGTCCATACGACCGAGGCGCAGGCGAACCCCGGTCTCTCCGGAGTCGATCGTCGAGATGCCGGTCACGATGGCTCCAACCGCCAGTTGCAGCACGCTCAAGAGGAGCAGCATGCGTCCGTGACGAACGCAACGATCACGCAGCGCCCACAGCCAGACGACCGAGCGCGGAGCGCCGGACTCATCGCTCATTGAGAACTCCGAGAAGCTCGTGGTCGGAGGGCAGGAAGATCGTCGTGTCCTGGTCGAGAATCTTCTCTGCGCTCTCGAGAGAGCGCAGGAAGCGATAGAGCTCAGGATCGCGGGAGTACGCCTCCGAGAGCACCCTCAGAGCTTCTGCCTCGGCCTCGCCACGGATCGTCTCCGCCTGCGAGCGAGCCTCTGACAGCAGCAGCTGCCGGGCCCTCGTTGCCTCTGCCTCGATCTCCAGCGCCTTCTCTTCGCCTTCACTCCGGTACTGTGCGGCAATCCGGCCGCGCTCGGCGCGCATGCGGTCGATGACGCTCGCACGATTCTGGCGCGGCAGGCTGAAGCCGTTGATCGCGAGGTCGACGAGCTCGATGCCGAAGGAGTCGAGAAGAGTGCCGCGAATCGCATCGGCGGCCTGGGCCGAGGCGGCTCTCAGTCTGACCTCCTCCGGGTCGACGTTGATCAGGCTCTCCATCGGGAAAGAGCCGATCGCCGCGCCCAACTCGGACGAGATGAGATCGAGCAGCCGGGCCTCGGCTTCGAGCCGGCTTCCAACCGTCTGCACGAAGCGCAGTGGCTCGGCGACGCGCCACAGAGCGAACGAGTCGATCAGTACGTTGCGCTTGTCGCGCGTGAGCATCTCGGCGGGCTCGTTGTCGAAGACCAGCAGGCGGCGATCGATACGGACGACCCGCTCGATCGGCCACGGCCACTTGAAGTGAAGACCGGGCTGGGCGACGTCGTCGGCGGGGCGACCGAAGCGGGTCACCAGACCGAGCTCGGTCTCGTGAATCGTGAACAGGCTCGTCGAGAGGAGAGGCACGGCCACGAGTAGGGCGGCCAGGAGAATCAGAAGACGTCGGGCATTCATGGCTGTTCCCCGTTGCCGTTTGGGGTGGATTCGCGCGCGGAGCGAGGAGTCGGTGACGGCGCATCCCAGAAGGTCACGCGTGGTGGTGCCGTTCCAGGGGCCAGAATGATCTTGCTCCGCCCGGAGAGGGCTTCCTCGGCAGCGGTCGCCCGCAGCTCGAAGCGAAGGACGGACGGCGCTCTGCGGACCGAGGCGGCCAGAGGCAGAAAGGTGTTGCGGTCACTTTCGGCGACGAGCTGGCGATCGGACGCATCGGCCGCGGCTTCGGCCAGCAGCTTGACGGACTCACCCCTTGCCAGCGGCACGGAGGTCGCCTCCATCTGATGCGCCTCGTGAATCCTCGTTGCGCGGTCCTCGAGCGCCGTCGACACATCCCGGAACGCGGTCACGGCGCCTTCGGGCGGATGCACGTCGACAATGTGAACGCGGTCGATCTTGATGCCCGAACCGATCTTCGTGAGCGCAACCTGCAGCTCCGAAGTGATGCGCTCTTCAACCGTCAGGCGCTCCTTGGTCAGCAGGTCGTCGAGCGGCGTCGACGCGACCAGGTTCCTCGCAACGGACTCTCCATACAGAGCCACGAGATCGCGATCGTGAGCCAGGTCGAAGAAGAAGGGCCTGGCGTCGTCGAGCCCGTAGTGCACCGTGAAGTTCATCTCCACGAACGTCTCGTCCGCCGTGAAGAAGGTCGCCTGATCTGGACGGCTGTTCATGGCGGCGAGCGGACTGTGCCACTCGTTCGGATCGCCGCGTCGCGACAGCAGATCGCGGTCCGCGAGCACCCGCAGATCTGTGCGGTAGCCGATGTCCGCCTTTCGCGGGTAGCGGACCTTGCGCAGCTCCCATTGCCCGATGGGCGGCGCCGGATGAAACCTCAGTCCCGGATTCGCTCCGACCTGTGTCAGGCGCCCGAAGATCAAGCCAAAGCCCTGGGAATCCGGCGGGACGATTCGCAGGCCCGCAGCCCCCCAGACGCCGAGAAGGAGTGCAACCGCCAGGAGCGCGCCGCGTGCCGGAGTCATTCGAAACGCGAGCCGAGGCGAGAGCAGACCAAACATCCGCTTCGTCGAGTCCGTGAACTCGTACCAGCCCTGATTCCATGCGCCCTGGTAGAGAGAACGACCGAGGATGAGAATCAGAGCGCCGGCGCTCAACATCGAAACCAGGCCGAGATCCTCTCCGGAGGCGTCGACCGGTGCGATCTGCCAAGCGCCTCGACTCACGAACAGGTCGAGCAGCCAGCCCGCGGCAAGAGCACCGACCACGACGCTGATCAGGTAGGTGCGTACGAAACGACGGCCGAAGGTTCCGAGCAGCAGGATGACCGTCGCCACGTTGGTCGCCGGGCCCGCCAGCAGGAAGACGAGCGCGGCGCCGGGGCTGATTCCCTTGGCCAGAAAGGCCGCTGCGATCGGCGTGCTCGCCGAAGCGCACATGTAGATCGGTGCGCTGATGACCAGGGCGAGGAGCAGAGGCACGAAGCCGCTACCCAGACCGAGCGCCGAAAGATCCTGCGGCAGCAGCGACGTCAGGACGCCGGCGATCAGGATTCCGGCGGCGAGCCAGAAGGCAAGGTCGTCGAGCAGTTCCCCGAAGCCGTAGCGGAAGCTGGGCTTCAGCACCTCATCGTAGAGCCCGCGCCAGGGCGACTGGGTCGGTACCGACTCTTCTCCGTCGACCTTCTTCTTTGAGCCGAACCGGCCGAGTGAGCTGAACCAGGTGCTGAGGGCCGCACGCGCACGTTCGCCGCCGTCGTAGAGGAGATCGTGAGAGTGGTCGTGATCGTGGTCGTGACCGTGGTGGTGATGATGGTGGTGGTGATGATGATGCCCAGCGTGGTCGTGGGACTGGCTGTCGGGGTCATGGGAGTGGCTCTCGTGACCGTGAGAGTGGTCGTGCTCGTGAGCAGCATCCTTCTCCGACCCGACCTCGGGAATCGCCCCCGAGCACGAGGGACAGACCTTTTCTGCTTGCAGCTCCTCGAGGGAACGGGCGCCGAGAATCGTCAGAACGCCGCCGAGGACGGCCGTGCCGAACGCCGCCAAGGGGCGGGCGATCGCCATCACCGGGCCCATGAGTCCCCACGTCAAGATGATCGAGTCGAGCGAAGACTCCGGCGTCGTGATCAAGAATGACTGGCTCGCTGGGGTCGAAGCGCCTTTGCGCCTCAGCTCGACAGCGATCGGGACGACACCGCAGCTGCAGACCGGCAGTGGCACTCCGATCGCCGCCGCACGCACGACGCCCCCCAGACCGGGGCGCCCCATCCACCGCAGTACCAGGTTCTCCGGCAGCAGAACGTGCAGCACGCCGGCGATGAGAAGCCCGAAAAGGATGTAGGGAGCCGCTTGAGCGAGGAGAACCAGCGACTCACGAAGAATGTCGACAACCATAGTTTGAACTCTAGCCGAGAGCCCCGCTCAGCGATGCGGGGGCGAGAAAGGACCGCGCTACGGGCTGTTCGCGGTGCGCAGCCCCCTCAAATGGCCGAAGACGAGCGTCAGGCCGGCGCCGACGCCAACGAAGAGCGCGAGATTCTCGGAGCCGCTCTCCTCCAGGAAACGAGCCGCAATGAGCCCGAGAATGCCGGCGCTCAGAGCCACAGCGACGACCTGCGATCGGTGTCTACGCCAGCCGAAGAAGAGAGCAACCAGGGCCAGCCCAGCCGCGAGCAACGTCAGCGCCCATTCCGCCTCGTGGCTCAACAGCACGCCCAGGCCGAACAGGCCGAAG
>JBCCLJ010000039.1:0-40629 GCA_039026915.1 Acidobacteriota bacterium | reverse complement strand
TCCTCGACGATGATGCTGAAGTAGACCGAGTCGCGACGCTTGCCTTTGCTGATCATGTGCCGGCGCAGCGTGCCCTCTTCGACGGCGCCGATGCCGAGGATGGCGCGGCGCGAGCGTTCGTTGTTCGCATTCGTCTTGAGCTCGACGCGCAGGCAGCCCATCGTCTCGAAGGCGTGCGTCAGCATGAGCAGCTTGGCCTCGCGATTGATGCCTGAGCGATGCCACTGCGGCGCGATCCAGGTCCAGCCGATCTCGGCGCGCTGATGCTCGACGTCGATGGCGCCGAAGCGTGTCGAGCCGACGGCGCGACCGGTGCTGCGCTCGATCGTGGCAAAGGGTACCGCCGTGCCCGCCTCCTGCGCGTCGAGAGCCTGGCGAACGAAGCCCTCCATCTTCTCGGGGCTGTCGACGTCGCTCGACATCCACCTCCAGATGTCGGGGTCGAAGCCGACTTCGCAGAGCGCTTCGACATGACCGAGCGAGAGAGGTTCCAAGCGCGCGAAAGCGCCTTCGAGAACTGTGGGTTCGAGGTTCATGGCTGGTGTCTCCTGGTCGATCGGAGAGTCCAGGGGCCTTCGGTTCCTGCCGAACGGAGCGTCTCACCCGATCTCTCTCCGAGGATGAGATGATAGGGCCGACGCACCGCCTTCGTCCGAATTGACACACCCAGCCGGCGCCCTTACGATGCCGGCGACCCGAGAGACCGTATGTCGCCGCAGCTCGTCACCAAGTCGCACCTCCTCGACAGCTCCCAGATGGCGCGCGTCATGCGTCGCATGGCCGTCGAGGTCGTCGAGCGCAACGGCGGCGTCGAGAACCTGGTCCTCGTCGGCATCCGCACCCGCGGCGTACCGCTGGCCGACTTCATGGCGAAAGAGATCGAAAAGGCGGAGGGCGTCTCGGTGCCCCAGGGCATCCTGGACATCACGCTCTACCGTGACGACCTTTCGACGATCGCGCCGCAGCCGGTGGTCAAAGAGAGCCATCTGCCGGAGGCGATCGAGGGCGTTACGCTCGTCCTTTGCGACGACGTGCTCTACACCGGGCGCACGATCCGCGCTGCCCTCGATGCGCTGATGGACTACGGTCGGCCCAAGGCGGTCCAGCTCGCGGTGCTCATCGATCGCGGCCACCGTGAGCTGCCCATTCAGGCCGACTTCATCGGTCAGCAGATCCAGACGTCCGACAGCGAAGTCATCAAGGTGACCTTCGCCGATACGGACGACGGCGACGAGAATGTCCGTCTGCTCGACCGACCGGCGTCCGAGGCAGAGCCCAGTCCCGAGCAAGGTGGCGCATGAGCCCTGAGCGGTGGTCCCGGAAGGATCTTCTGGGGATCGCCGATCTATCGACCGACGAGATCGAGCTGCTGCTCGACACCGCCGAGTCCTTCCGCGAGGTTGCCGAGCGCCCGATCAAGAAGGTGCCGACGCTGCGCGGCAAGACGGTCCTCAACCTCTTCTTCGAGGCTTCGACGCGGACGCGCTCCAGCTTCGAGATCGCCGAGAAGCGCATGAGCGCCGACGCGATCAACTTTTCGACATCCTCTTCCTCGCTCAGCAAGGGCGAGAGCCTGCTCGACACGACGCGCAACCTCGAGGCGATGGCGCCCGACATCATCGTCATGCGTCACTCACATCCGCGCGTGCCTCACGCGCTGGCGCAGCGCATCGAGTCGAGCGTCATCAACGCCGGCGACGGCGCCCACGAGCATCCGACGCAGGCGCTTCTCGACGCGCTCACCATTCGGCAGGAGAAGGGGCGCCTCGACGGCCTGCGTGTCGCCATCGTCGGTGACATCGAGCACTCGCGCGTCGTGCGGTCCAACATCCATCTGCTCCGAAAGATGGGCTCCGAGGTCGTCGTCGCCGGACCGCGCACCATGGTGCCGGTGCACTTCGATCGCCTCGGCGTCGACGTCCGCTACCGGCTCGACGAGGCGATCGAAGGGGCCGACGTCGTCATGATGCTGCGCGTTCAGATGGAGCGTCAGAGCCGCATGCTCTTTCCCTCGGTGCGCGAGTACTTCGATCAGTTCGGTCTCACGCGAGAGCGTTTCGCCCTCGCCAAGGACGACGCGATCGTCATGCATCCCGGTCCGATGAATCGCGGCGTCGAGATCGCCAGCGACCTCGCCGACTCGGAGGCCTCCGTGATTCTCGATCAGGTGACGAACGGTCTGGCGGTGCGTATGGCGGCCCTCTTCCTGCTTTCCGGTGTGCCTCACGACAGGGAGGACGAAGAATGAGTGGCAGGACGAAGTGGTCGCCCGGCAGTCTTCTCGTTCGCGGTGGGCGTCTCATCGATCCGGAGCAGGATCTCGATGGCTCCTACGACGTCCTGATCGAAGACGGTCTCGTTGCTGAGGTCGGCGAGGGGGTCACGGTCGCCGCCGACGTGCCGGTCTTCGAGGCTGAGGGGCGGGTCGTGACGCCCGGCCTGCTCGACATCCACGTGCACCTGCGCGAGCCCGGCCAGGAGTACAAGGAAGACATCGAGTCGGGGACGCGAGCCGCCGTCGCGGGCGGTTTCACCGCGCTCGCCTGCATGGCGAACACCGATCCGGCCAACGACACGCCGTCGGTGACCGAGCACATCCTCAAACAGGCCGAGCGCTTCGGGCACTGCCGCGTCTACCCGGTGGGGGCCGTGAGCAAGGGACTCGCCGGCGACGAGCTGGCGGAGATCGGCGAGATGCACAAGGCGGGTATCGTCGCGATCTCGGACGACGGACATCCGATCGAGAACCCCGAGCTGATGCGCCGCGCGCTGATGTACGCCCAGCAGTTCGATCGGCCGCTGGTCCAGCATGCGCAGGATCTCCTGCTCTCGGGGAAGGGCGTGATGCACGAGGGCGAGTACTCGACCCGGCTGGGGATTGCCGGCATTCCCGGCGCGGCCGAAGATGCGATGGTCGCGCGCGACATCCTTCTCGTCGAAGACGTCGGCGGGCGCTACCACGTCCAGCATCTGTCGACGGCGCGCAGCCTCGAGCTGGTCCGCCAGGCGAAGGCTCGCGGTCTGACCGTCACCTGCGAGGTGACGCCGCACCATCTTCTGCTGAGCGATCGCACGGTCTTCGAAAGCGGCCTCGATCCGAACACCAAGATGAACCCGCCGCTGCGCTCGGAGGACGATCGACAGGCGCTGATCGCGGGCCTCCAGGACGGCACGATCGACCTCATCGCGAGCGATCACGCACCGCACCATCCCGACGAGAAGGAGCTCGACTTCGTCGACGCGCCGTTCGGGATCCTGGGTCTCGAAACGACGCTGCCGCTCTGTCTCGATCGCCTCGTCGGCGGCGGCGTCGTGACGCTCGAGCGCCTCGTCGCTCTGCTGACGTGCGAGCCGGCGCGGATCATGGGACTACCGGGCGGCACTCTCGCCGTTGGCTCACCGGGTGACGTCACGGTCATCGACACGGAGCGCGAGGTCGTCGTCGATCCGAACGGCGGTCAGAGTCGCAGCTGCAACACGCCCTTTGCGGGATGGCAGCTGAAAGGAGCGGCGGTGGCGACCGTCGTCGCGGGGCAGGTGGCGTACCGAGCCGAGTCCTGACGTGACGACCTCGGACGCAGCGCTCTTCCTGCGCGTCGCGGTCGACGCGGCGCTCGCTGGAGCGCAGGTGGCCAAGGGCTACTTTTCGGCGCACGGTGCCGAGGCGGCGGGCGTGCGCATCGAGAACAAGAGCCGCAACGACCTGGTGTCGATCGCCGATCGCGAGAGCGAGGCGGCGATCATCGCGACGATTCGTGCCGAGTTCCCCGATCATCTCATCGTCGCGGAGGAGAGCGGCCTGATCGGCGCGCATCACGAGGTGTCCTGGATCATCGATCCGCTCGACGGCACGACGAACTTCCTGCAGGGGCTGCCGATCTGGTGCGTTTCCGTCGCCTGCGTGGCGGGCGACGATCTGCTGGCCGGCGTCGTCTTCGATCCCATGTCGAACGATCTCTTCGCCGCCGCTCGCGGCCTCGGCGCGACGCGCAACGGTGAAGAGATCTTCGTCTCGACCAAGTCTCGACTCGACGACGCCTTCCTCGCGACCGGCTTTCCCTTTCGAGCGAACGCGGCTCTCGACGTCTTCCTCGATGCGTTTCGCTCGATCTTTCCGGAGGTGCGCGGGATCCGCCGCTGCGGCGCGGCCGCCCTCGATCTGGCGCACGTCGCTGCCGGCGTCTACGACGCGTTCTTCGAGTTCCGTCTCTCTCCCTGGGACGTGGCTGCGGGTGCGCTGATCGTGCGTGAAGCGGGCGGTGTCGTTTCGGACCTCGATGGCGGCACCGACTACCTCTCGAGCGGCAACATCGTCGCGGGAACCCCGGGAATTCAGCTGAAGTTGTTGGGGTTGCTCCGAAAAGTGGCGTCCCAAGGCCTGCTCGATGAGCTGGTCCCTCTCGACTGACACCCTCGCTCAGCGCCTTGGGCGGGCTGCGGCGGAGTCGCAAGAGCCGGATATACTGACGAGTCGACTCTCCTCAGCGCCGCGGACTCTCATCGGCCGCCACGTAGCCCGCTCCGGGCCTACCTCCGTTTCCATCTGCGCGCCACGTCCGATCGATCTCATGAACAGCTCCAGATCCAGCTCGAACTCGTCGGGCAGCGCTGCGCGGCGCTACGAGATCCAGATCCACCCGAGCGACATCCAGAAAGGGGTTCGCTACCTCTTCCTGACGCCACGTCAGATCGGTGTGGCCGCCGCTGTTCTGGCGTTCTTCGTCGCCTTCCTGCTGCACGGGATCGTGCGGGCTCCGTCGGTCCTGGGCGGGTGGCTGAGCCACCGTGACTTTCAGGCGCAGCGCGAGACTCGCGAGCTCCTCGGCGAGCGTCTCGATGCTCTGAACCGCCGGCTCGGGGACCTGCGCGGGGCCGCGGAAGGCCTCGAGATGCGCATGAGCAAGATCTACCTCGCCTACGGCCTCGAGAACGACTCCTCGATCGGCCAGGGCGGCTACCCCGAAGTCCCGCGCAGCTACGACGGCTCGGTCTACGCCGATCGCGTCAATGCAGCCAACGCGCTCGAAGCCGAGACGCGCGGTCAGCTTTCGGCACTCGGCACCTTTCTTCGGGAGATTCGCGTCTTCGAAGAAGAGCACCGCGATCAGGTGGCGTCGACGCCGTCGATCTCGCCCCTGCGGGGCGACACCTTCGTGCTCACGAGCCCGTTCGGCAGCCGCAAGAACCCGTTCACCAAGGCGCCGGACTTTCATCCGGGCATCGACCTGTCGGCGCCGGTGGGCACTCCGATCTACGCTCCGTCGGACGGCATCGTCAGCTTCGCCGGTCGCTACAATGCCCGGCGCAACATCTCCTGGTGGCGCTACGGCAACCTCGTTTCGTTGCGCAACGGTGAGCGCTTCGTCACCCTCTACGGCCATCTCGATTCGGTGGCCGTCAAGGCCGGACAGCGCGTCCAGCAGGGCGATCTCATTGGCACCGTCGGCAACACCGGGTGGAGCACCAACCCGCATCTGCACTACGAGGTGCGGCGCCTCGATTCCGAGAACAACTTCCGTCCGGTCGACCCTCGCGTCTACATCCTCGATCATCGCTGGCGCGATGAAGAGCAGCTGCTGGTGCGGGCGCGCAGCGCTCCCAAGGTCGACTTCGAACCGCTGCCGCGGCGCATCCGCTGAGTCGATGGCAAGCAAGAACAGTGGCGCCGGAGCGCCGACGATGATCATCCCCTCGGGCACCGAGATCGAGGTCGACGTGCACGGGCAGCTGTCGATCAAGACGCCCGGCAACCTGGTGCTTCAGAACTCGGGCAACTACGGCACGATCGAGTCGAGCTCCGGTTCGATTCGCATCGAGCCCAACGTGCAGGTCGAGGCGGTCAACGTTCGCTGTGCCGACGTCTGCTACGTGCAGGGCAGTCTGACTGCATGGAAGGTCGAGGCGCGCTCGATCGAGCTCGAAGAGTCGGCCCGAGCGCACATCATTCTTCAGGAAACCGAGACGCTGCAGGTGGGTCGCGAGGCGCGCCTGGTCGGCAACTTCTCTTCGGAGAAGGAGCTCTTTCTCCTCTTCTCTCGGTTCGCGCAGCAGATGCGCCAGATGCCTTTTGGCTTCGAACGCAAGAGCGAGCCCGCTGCCGTCGCCGGAGAGGCGCCGAAGCAGGTCGCCGCTGCACCCGTCGAAGTCGCCGAGGAGCCGCCGCGTCCGCCGGCGCTGCCGGAGACTCCTCCAGCCCCGGATCTTGCCGAGGTCGACGAGAGCCTGTTGTTCGCGCAGGTGCTGCTCGAGCGTGAGACCGAGAAGTCCGGCTTCGGACCGAACACCAAGCGCATCCTCGAAGAGCTCGCGAGGCTCCTGCGCGATCGCGACTACGAGAAGCTCGGCGCGTCCTACGAGTCGCTCTTCGCAAAGATCGTGCATCCCTCGGAAGACATCGAGCGCGCCCGAGTACTCATTGCGGAGAGAGTCGGATGAACGCCGTTGGTTGGATCTTGAGACTGCTCGTCGTCGTGATTCTGGTCGCCGGGGGCTTTGCGCTCTACCGGGTCGACGCTGCTGGCCAGTTCCGGACGCTCGAGCCGATCGCGCTGCCGTCCTGTACCGAGGTGCCCGGCCTCGTCGGCCCGGAGGACTTGACGATTCACCGCGACGACGCGGTGGCTCTGGTTTCGGCGGTCGATCGACGCGATCCCGAGGCGCGGGGCGCCATCTACGCCTACGAGCTGAAGCCGAGTCGGGCCGACGCCCCGCTGCTCGTCGAGCTGACGAGGGACTTCGAGGGCGACTTCAGGCCGCACGGCCTGTCGTTGCGCCGCAGCCCGATCGACGGCGACTCGGTCTTCGTCGTCAACCATCCGGACGGTGAGGCCGGACCGCACACGGTCGAGATTTTCGACTGGCGGTCGCGCAGGCTGACGCACCGCAAGACGGTGACTGATCCTCTGCTGATCAGTCCGAACGACGTTCTCGCGGTCGACGGCGAGCGCTTCTACGCCACCAACGACCACGGCCGGGGGCCGGGTTTCTCCCGCAAGTTCGGTGACCTCGTCGGACGCCGCGACAGCAATGTCGTCTATTGGGACGGTGAGTCGATGCGCGTCGTCGCCGAAGGACTCGGCTACGCCAACGGCATCAACATGTCCAAGGACGGAAAGATCGTCTGGGTTGCTGCGACGACGGAGGGAGCGATCCACATCTACGACCGCGATCCCGAGACGGGCGATCTCTCTCCCTGGCACGTCGAAGTGCTCGGCACCGGCGTCGACAACATCGAGCTCGATCTGCACGGCTCGCTCTGGATCGGTGCGCATCCGAAGCTGCTTTCGTTCCTCGGTCATGCTGGCGACGCCGACAAGACGTCGCCTTCCGAGGTTCTCTGGTACGACCCGGATCGGCGTCTCGATCCGTACGTGCGGCCGGTCTATCTCGATCTCGGCGAGGAGCTTTCGGGGATCAGCGTCGCTGCTCCCTTCGGTAGTCGTGTGCTGATGGGATCGGTCTTCGAGCCGTTCCTGCTCGTCTGTGAGCGCGGCTGATCTCCAGATCGAGGCAACCGAGAGCACCTTGGCTTCGTACTCTGGGTGAGCGCGTCGTTTCAGCGGGGGCGCAGCGCCAAGAGCAAGGAGTGACATGGACATGAGAGTGGAACGAGGTGAGCGAGCGCTGGGAGTGATGGTCTTCCTGCTGCTGTCCATGGCGTTCGTGGCTGCCCCGTCAGCCGCCCAGGTTCGCGGTGACGACGCCGAACGAGCCAGCAAGAACGGGCTTGCGGAGGGGCAGATCGGCGACGTCGAAGTGGCGGTGACGTACGGTCGCCCGCGCGTCAAAGGTCGGAAGATCTTCGGCGGTCTCGTTCCCTACGGACGGATCTGGCGCGCCGGCGCCGACGAAGCGACGACGATCACCTTCTCGAGCGACGTGACGATCGGCGGCGAGACGGTACCTGGCGGTACCTATTCGCTCTTCTATCTCCCCGAACAGAACGGTTGGACGGCAGTGCTGAACGGTCAGCTTGGCCAGTGGGGTGCCTACGACTATGACCCCAAGAAGGATCTTCTGCGTGCGCCCGCGACCGTGGCGGAGCAGGACGAGACGGTCGAGGAGTTGACCTACAGCGTCGAAGCCGACGGCGTCGTGCTCGAGTGGGACGATCACCGCGTCCTGCTCGACGTGGCCACCGCCGACAGCTGACGCGGCTCTGCCGTCCGTCCCAGCGACGGCTCAGTAACTCTTTGTGATGATAAAAGTAGCAATGAATTCAATATCGGGAGCGGATCGTGCAGCAGCAGCGAAAGCATCTGGGTGAGTTCGAGATCGTCGTGCTTCTGGCCGCCTTGCGTCTCGGAGAAAGCGAGGCGTACGCCGTGTCGATCGTCGACGAGATTCACGACACGGCGTCACGGGTCGTCCAGCGCGCGGCGGTCTACGTGGCGCTGCGCCGTCTGGAAGACAAGGGCATGGTGACGACGCGGCTGGGGGATCCGGCTCCCGAACGCGGCGGCAAGGCGCGGCGCCTCGTCAAGGTCGAGCCCGCCGGGCTGAAGGCGCTGCGCTCGAGCTATGGCTCGATGCGACGCATGGCTGCCGGCCTCGAAACCCTGCTGGAGGTCGAGGTATGAGGCGCCTCTTTCTTCTGGCCGTTCCGCGCGACCGACGGGAAGACGTGGAGGGAGACCTCGAAGAGCTCCACGGTCGCGATCGCGAGCGTCACGGTCGGTCGGTGGCGGCGGTGTTGATGGTGGGGCATCTGCTGGCGACGACGTTCGCCTTCCTCTGGACGCGCCTTCTCGACGCGTTCGGCGGCATGTCGCGCTGGAGCCTGGTCGACCTTCGGCTCGCCGGCCGGCTCGCCGTGCGCGAGCCCCTGCTGCACGCGACGTCGCTCTTTGCGCTCGCTTCGGCGATTGCGCTGGCGACCGTGGGCTACACGATGGTCGACGCGGCGACGCGCGGCCGGCTGCCGCTCGAAGGCGGCGAGCGCTTCCTGGTCGTCGAGGCGACCGACCGGGAGGGCGCCGAGCGGCAGAGTGCGGAGCTGCGTGCGGCTCTCGCTCGCGACTCTTCGACTCTCGAATACGTCGGTGCGGTGGCCGGGGGCGCTTCCAACCTGGCGCTGCCGCAGGGCGTCGTGCGGTCGGTGCGCCACGCTGCGATCACTCCGACCTCCTGGAGGCTTCTGGGCGCAACCAACGTGTACGGTCGCGGCCTTCAACCGGCAGACGGCGTTGGCGGTGCCGCGCCAGTCGCCGTGCTCCGCGAGAATTTGTGGAAGTCACTCTTCGACGAGCCCTGGCCGCGCGCCGATCGCCAGGTGCAGATCGCGGGGGTCGCGCACGAGATCGTCGGAGTCGTCCCCGACGAGGTCGGATTCCCGCTCGGCGGAGACCTCTGGACGGCGCTCGACGAAACGTCGCTGCGGGGGGCGGGGCCCGGACTGGCGCGACCGACGCTGTTCGCCGTACGCCGAGAGGAAAGCTCGCTCTCCGAGGTGCTGACCGAGCTCGACGTCTTTGCGCCGTCGCTCTCCGAGGTCGCTCCCGGAGAGCCCGCGCTGATCCTGACGGCGAGGCGCTTCACCGAGCCGCCGGGCGGCGTCGGTCCTCTCGGCACCGTGATGATCGGCTGTCTCGTGCTCCTTCTGCTGGTTGTCTCGGCGAACGTCGCTCAGCTCATCCTGGCGCGCTCCACCGCGCGTGCGGAAGAACTCCGCATGCGCCACGTCCTCGGCGCCTCGCGCCTGCGTCTGGTCCTGCAGCTGTCGCTCGAAGTGGCGCTCCTGGGAGCCTGCGCGGCGAGCCTTGGAACCGCTGCCGCCTTTGCTCTGTTGAGGCAGCTCGACGCCGTCTTGACGGAGCGGCCGTTCTGGCTGGACCTCTCGGGAAGACCCGCCACGGCCCTCTTTGCCGTCGCCCTCTTCCTCGTTTCGACGATCGTCTGCGGCGTGCTGCCGGCGCTGCGCGCCACGTCGGGCGCCCGCGTGCGCAAGCGGTCGAGCGAGCGCTGGCACGCGTTTCTCAGCATCGGTCAGATGGCGGTCTCCATGGCGCTGCTCAGCGGCGCCCTCGTCCTGGCTCGCAGCTACACGGGGCTCATCGGCGGCAACCTCGATCTGCCGCGGGACCGCGTTCTGACCGCGCAGCTCTACCACTCGGCACCGGAGACTCTGGCGGGCGACGGCGAGTTTCTGCTGAGCGTCACGCGGGCGCTCGAGGAGATCCCGGGCGTCGAGGTGGCCACCGTTGCGAGCCACCTGCCGCGGGTCGATGCGCCTCTGGCGCGCGTCGAAGTCGACGGTGCGAGCGCCTCGGTCCCGCGCGCCGCGGTCGGGCCAGGCTTCTTCGAAGCCCTCGGAACGCGACCTCTGTCGGGGCGCTTCTTCGATCGACGGGACGGCTCCGCCGAGGCGGCAAGGATCGCCATCGTCAACGAGCCGTTCGCTCGCCGTTACTTCGGTGGCCAGGCGGTGGGTCGCACCCTGCGCGAGGTCGATGGTGAAGGAGAGGTCGGAGCACCGCTCGAGATCGTCGGTGTCGTTCCCGACCTGGGTCTCAGCGCCGCCTCGAGTGAGAAGGCCGCCGGCTACTACGTGCCGCTCGTCGGCGAGCCGCGTTTCGTCTCGTTGGCGGTGCGCGCCGCTGGTACGCCTCTGGCGCTCGAGGAGCCCGTACGGCGCCGGCTCGTCGAGCTCGACCCGCTCCTGCAGGTGCGACGCGTGCAGCTGCTCGAGCGCGTTGCGGACGAAGAGATCGCCTTTCAGGCGGGCTTCGCGGCCACGCTGACGCTGCTCGGACTTTCGGTGCTCGTGCTCTCGCTCTGCGGCGTCTACTCGGTGATGTCGATGGCCGTCTCGCGACGGCAACGAGAGATCGGCGTGCGGCGGGCGCTCGGGGCAGGTCCGTGGCGCGTGCTTCGCACGGTCGGGGCGCGGTCGGCGTGGCACGTCCTTCTGGGCGGTCTCGGCGGCCTGGCTCTGGGCAGCGCTCTCCTGCAGGTGCAGGATCGTCTACTGGTCACGCGCCTGCCGGTGGGCGAGAGCTGGATCCTGCCCGCCGTCCTCTGTCTCTTCGTCGGCAGCGGTGTGCTGGCGGGCCTGGGGCCCGCGCTGGCGGCGCTGCGCCTGCGGCCGACGGAGGCGCTGCGCGACAGCTGATTCTCGGCGAGTCTTCGCGGTCGTGTCCCCTTGGCGGCACGCTTTGCGAGAGAAGGAGCGAGCCTCTCTTTCGATGGCTCGGTACACGTGGAGACCTAACGTGCACGACGACCTTCTCTCTCGATCGCTCCGGCCCGTTCTCCCCTTCATTCCTGCGGGGGCGCCTCTTCTCTGGCTGGTGCTTGGCGCCCTCCTTCCCGCGCTCGTCGCGGCGCAGTCGAGCTATTCGAGCGCGACGCTCACCGACGACGGTACCTTCGGCGACGACCGCATCGTCGACCTGGCCGTCGACGACGAGGGCTCGATCTACGCCCTCGCCCAGCTCCGTTCGCCCCTGGATCTCGACCGAGACGGCGTGATCGACGTCAATGGCGGGGGGCAGCCGATGCTCACCGTCGTCAAGTACTCGCGCGACCTCGAGCTCCTCTGGGAGTTCTCGCTGGCCGGCGATCTCAGAGGCGAGGCACTGCGACTGCACGTGAGTCCACCGAGCTCGGAGGGCGACCCGAGCGATCGCGTCAGGGTGTGGGTGGCCGCCAACTTCGTCGGCCCGGTCCGACTCGTTGGGGAAGACGAGTCCTTCGTGGCGACTCCGCCGGCGGAGGAGGCCCGCGGCGTTCTCCTCTACAGGGTTTCGCAGGATGGACACCTCGACGTCTCAGCTGCCTTGTTCGGCGCGTCGGCCCTGGCCACCGACCTCGAGATGCTCCTGGGTGGCTTCCCCCTGCTGGCGGTTCTGTTTCAGGGAGAGCTCGATCTCGACGGCGATGGCTCTGGGGACCTGGGTCCGGGCGGTGATCGGTGGAAAAGCGCCATCCTTCGCTTCGGCTGGGAGGCGATGCCGACCGACACGTACGTCCTGGCCTCGGACGACGACGATGTCTTCGTCGACGACATGGCGGTGACGTGGTCGGTCGTCGGTACCGACGTTGCGACGGCTCATCGAGACCTGATCACGCTCGTTGGAGGGGCCGACGGCCGAATCGACTTTCCGAGTCCCCGTCACGGCAGCGTCGTTCTGCCGAGCGACACGGTGTCCACGCCGAGCGGCTTCATCGCGGACCTGATCGACTTCGGTTCCGGGATCCGAGCCGACCGGACGGCTCGGATCGGAAACGCCGACCGCGTGTGCCGCGTCGGCAACGGTCCTCGCATCGTTTCGGACGAGAACCAGATCACCCGGCTCAACGGCAGCTACGTCTCGACGTGGACCCAGTTCTACTCCGGCGCCCAGCTGACGGCGGTGACCTGCGACGAGCGGGGCAACGTCTTCGTCAGTGAGGCTTCTGGTGGGGCCGATCTCGACCGCGACGGAGCCCGCGATTATCCGCCGACCTCCGCGGTTCGAGAGGTCGTTTTCGCGCTCGACGCCAACGGCGTGACGCGCTGGATGCGGCCGATCGCCGGACCGAGCACGATGAAGGCACTCGTTCTCGATCCCGCCGCCACCCTCCACGGCGGTGGCTGGTTCGACAACACGATCGACATCTTTGCCGACGGCTCTCTCGATCATGTGATCTTCGGGGCCAACGAGGACGGACTCGTCGTGCGCTTCGATTCCTATCTTCGACTGCAGGAGCCGCTCAGGACCGCCGACGGTGCGTTGCTTCCCCTGCGCACCGAGCGAGGAGCGATTCGCTACGAGATCGAGGTGATCGGCAACCTCGAGGTGGGCGACATGCGGGAGTCGGAGGGAGATGAGCAGAACGGAGCGCACTTCAAGAGGTCCGACGGAGCGTGCACCGAGAAACCCGAGCGCGACTGTGCCTTCTTCTTCGCCGAAGGAGAGGCGGCGCCCGAGCTCGTGGAGCTCGAGCTGTGGCTTCTCGATCCCGAGGAGGAGGGCGTGCTCATCGTGCACGCGATCGACGAGGAGGGGAAAAGGCACTCGAGCCTTCCCTGCGCCATCCCGACGAAGGCGGAGTCAGAGTAGGTCGAGGCTGAGAACGCCGCCGAGCTCGCGGAGCGCCTCGTCGGGGTCGTCGACCTTGATCGTCTTCATGCCGAGGGCACGCGCGCCCTTCAGGTTTGTGCCGATGTCGTCGAGAAAGACCGACTCTTCGAGCTCGACGCCGAGGGTCTCGCAGGCGAGACGGTAGATACGTGGATCGGGCTTACGAAGACCCACGACCGCCGACTCGATGACGGCGTGAAAGCGGCCGTGGAGCTCCTTGCTGCGCAGCTGGTTCGTCGCGCCGTCTTCCGCTCCCTCGTCGTCGCTCGTCCAGTTGTTGGTCAGCGCTCCGACGACGAGCTCCGCGGCCTTGAGCCGCTCGATCGCTTCGAGCATCTGCGGCCGGGGCTGACCGATCTCGCGAATCCTCGCCATCATCTCGCGGGTCGAGAAGTCGGCATGGCCGAGCTCCCCGAGCTCAGAGTCGAACGCGGCGAAGAAGTCGTCGCCCATCGTGAGCTCCCCGCGCTCGAGCCGGTGCCATGCGCCGTGGGGTGCCGAGCCCGCGACGTGTCGATTCACGGTGCCGTCCTGGATGCCGCGCTCGGCTTCGAAGTCGCGGATGGCGTGGAGAGGGGAGCCGACGACGACCCCGCCGAGGTCGAAGATCACGGCTTTGTACCGATGCGTCATGAGGAGCGTCCTAAGGAGGGTTGGCTGCTGGCGGTCGCGGCTGACCGCGGATCCGGAGAGTCGGTGGAGCGGGGGGCGGCAGGAAGTCGACGGCCACCGAGCGCTGCATCTCTCGCTCCGCGGCGTCCCGCGCCCGGATCTCGAGGGTCAGGTCTTCGGCGACCGGAGGCGAGAGCTGCACCGGTGCGTCGACGGCGACGGCGGTCCAGGTGCCTTCGTCGCCCCAACGGACCTCCAGCGTCGCGACGCCGGACGCGTCGTCGGTGACGCGCAGCTCGAGCGCGCCGCCCTGCGCCACGGCGAAGCGATCGGCACGGGTCGCCCGCGCCAGGGACGCCGCGGCTACCGCGACTTCGGGCGGCCGCAGGTCGGCCGTCTCCGACAGGATGTCGAGCTGGCGGACGCGCGACGCGTAGCCGTCGAGGCCGGTCGCGCTGACGGCGCGAGCGCGCCAGAAGAGCGAACCGACGGGCAGCGAGTCCGGCCGGTACTCAGTTTGCTTCAGTCCGCGAGCCTGATCGACGAGTCGCTCGCAGGCGGCGGTGGAGCAGATCTCGACGGTGTAGGAGACGGCGCTCGGCACCGCATTCCAGCGGAGGAGGGGGTTGCTGTAGCTGAGAGATCGTGCACGCCGGGACCCGGGCACGAGAGGAGCCGGCAGCAGGGGTTCGGGGGGTGACGGCACCTCCCCGTCGGCGACCGACGTTCCCATCCCCGCCGCGACGTCGACCGTCTGGCCGTTGGCTTCGACGCGCGACGTGCCTTCGTAGGTCATCACCGACGAGGTGTTCTCCCGGCTGCGGCGCAGGCGACTCGAGTTGCGTCCCGTCGGCCCGGTGTCGACCTCGGTCGTGGCGTCACCGACGATGACCTTGATCTCGGAGGAGCCTTTGCGGGCCGGGCGGGCAAAGAGATCGGCCGTGCCGTAGTCGACGGCGATCGTCTCGGTGCGCACGCCGCGCAGGCTCTGACCCATCTCGCGAAAGACGACCAGCGTCTCCTCCTTGAGGTTGAGCAGAGTGTCGTCGTCGAAGCGCACGGCCGCGGTCGACTTCGAGCGCGTGCGCAGCGCCTGGTCCTGCTGCAGCACGTCCCCTTCGTGACTGGCCTCCCAGGCCTCGGGCGGCTGGCGCTCGACGTCGCGGAAGACCTTGAATACCTCCGCGGTGCGCTCGGGCAGCTCGCGGTGGGTGATGACGCGCAGCCGCTGGCCGATCTTGAGGAGGTTGGGATCGCGGACCTGGGGATTGAGGCGCCAGTTTTCGCGCCAGAGGAACGAGGTTCCGAGCACGTCTTCGGTGATGTTGGAAAGCGTGTCCCCGGCCTTCACGACGTACTCCTCGACCGTGTCGCTGGGGCGCGGTTCCGGCGCCGAGGGCTGCGCATGCGCGGTAGAGACGGCGAAGGTCAGCAGGCACGCCGCGACGATGGGAGACTTCGAGAGGAGGTTCATCGTCACTTCCTCACCTTGATGCGCCAGCGGTGCTCGGAGCGATTGCCCAGCGCGTCTTCTGCGACGACGCGCACCAGGTGACGGCCGGCGCCGAGGACGAGCTCGACACTGCCGTCCGCGTCGCCCGTGGCGGGCGCGGTGAAGCGGGGAAGCCCGGGACGCCGGTGGCCGACGCGAAAGCGGGTCGTGCCGGAGGCGCCGTCGCTGATCCGAACGGTGACGGTCTCGCCGGCGCCGACCTCGACGCGCAGGGCCGGAGGCCACGTCAGGCCGTTGCCGGTCTCGATCTCGGCGTCCGGGCCTTCCTCATCTCGCGGCAGCTCGACGCGGCGATACGACCGTGCTCCCGCGCGGTCCGTTGCTCGAAAGACGACCCAGCTCTCCTCGGTCGACACGCTGCCGGCGCCCGTGAGCCAGGTGGCTCCGTCGGGCGACCAGCGCAGCTCGGCTCCCTCGTCGGTCGCGGCTTCGACCGTCACCGGGCCGCGGAAATAGGTCGTGCCCGAGCGTTCGACGCCGTCCGCCTTCAGCGAGACCTCGAGCCGCGGCGGGCCGGCCACGGAGGTCGCTGCGACGCGCATCGTCGCCGATTGTCCGAGACGGTCCGTCGCACTCAGCTCGAGCACGTGGTCGCCTGGGGTCGGCAGCCACGGGCCCTCGACCGGGCGCCCGTCGACCCTGAAGGTCGTCTCCGCGACGCCCGCTGCACTGTCGCGAACCGTGGGGTGAACTCGGGTGCTGCGCAGTAGCCAGCGGCCGTCGTCGGTCGTGCGCAGCGGCATGCCGTCTTCGAGCTGTAGCGCGAGGAACGGAGGCTCCGTGTCGATGGGGACCAGGCGGTCGCCACGTCCGGCGTTGCCGACCTCGTCGAAGGCCTCGCAGGCGACGGTGAGGAGGCCGGTCGTGGAGAAGCGGAGTGCGCTGGCGGCGTCGGTCTGCGCTGGTTCCAGCCAGCGCCGTGAGCCGATCGGGGACAGGTCTTCAGCGTTGCAGTGGGCGGTGGCCCCTGACCCCCACCAGGCGGAGGCGGGCGTGTCGTCGAGGCCGATCGACACCGAAGGGCTCGTCTCGTCGACGCGCACACGATGCCAGGCGGTCGAGGAGAGCTGGCCGACGTCGTCACGCGTCCGCAGCGCCAGCCAGTAGCTGCCCTCGGCCTTCGGGGCCGTGATGATCGTGCCCTCTTTCCAGTCCGCCGAGTCTTCGTCGTCGGCCCAAGCCCACAGGCTCGTGCCGCGGTCCGGCGCTTCGAGCTCGATCTTCTCGCCGGCGCGAACGGCGACGGTCGGTGCCTCCGAACTCTGCGCCGTCGCTTCAGCGATCGGCCAGACGATCGATGACAGAAGAAGCCAGAAGGCGGCTTTTGGGTCGCTCATGTGTTCTCTCCGCCGTCGGGCCGGTGGACCTCCACGTCGGTCTCCAGACGATACCCTCTCGCGGTACGAAGCGGTCGAAGTTCGCGGCGACGACGAGAGCGTCGGCGGGGCGGTCGCCCGGCTGCTTGGCGAGGAGCTCGTTCACTCCTTCTTCGAAGGCTCCGCTGATCTCCGGGTTGGCGCTGCTCAGCGGCTCGAGCTTGGCGACGCCTGCGTAGGTTCGCTTCAGAGTGTCGGACAGTCCGCGGCCGACGAATGCGGGAGACCCCGTGCCCATCTGGTAAAGGAGCGCTCCGAGCGAAAAGAGGTCGCCCGCGGCGGTGAAGCCCTCGCCGTCGAGCGCCTCCGGAGGCATGAAACCCGGAGTGCCGAAGACGACGTCGTCCTCGCGAATCAGTGCCGTCACCAGGCTGGCGACGCCGAAGTCGACGACCTTGATCTGGCCGTCGTCCGCAAGCAACACGTTGCCGGGCTTGATGTCCTGATGGACGACTCCGTGGCGATGCGCAGAGGCGAGAGCGCGCGCGACCGCCACGCCGACGCGAGCGCATTCGTTCTCCGGACGTGCTCCGTGCATCCGGATGTACTCGTCGAGCGAGTGTCCTTCGATCAGCTCCATGGCGATGAACGCCAGGTCGCCGGCCTGCTGAACGTCGTAGACCGCGACGATGTTCGGGTCGGTGAAGCGTGCGACGGTCTTGGCCTCCTGCACCAGACGTTCGGCCAGCTTCTCGCGCTCCGCCTCCGGCAACTCCCGATCGAGGCGGATCGTCTTGAGCGCGACGGCGCGCTCGAGCTTCGGATCCCAACCTCGGAAGACCATGCCCATCGCGCCTTCACCCAGCACGTCGAGGACCTGGTAGCGGCCGAGGAAGGTCTCTTCGAGCTTCTCCTTCTCCTTGACACGCCGCTCGAGCACCTCGAACGCCGTGCGCAGCTGCTCAATCTCGTTGCCGCCCCGACCGAAGTCGATCCCGGCGACCTCGCTCTGTGCCCTCGTCAGCTCGCGGATCGGTTGGACGATCGAGCGGAAGGCGCTGCCGATGAGCGCAAGGATGAGCAGGCTGGTCAGTACGACCGCCAGGCCGGCGTCGCGCCGCATGCGTCCGAGGCGCTGTAGAGCGCTCGCCCTGGGCTGTCGCGCGACGACGAACCAGTCGAACTGACCGAGCTTCGACGACGAGGCGAGGTCCGAGCCCGCGGTCGTGCTGAAGTCGGTGTTGGGCGCGGTAGCGAGCTCGTCCTCGGTGAACTCCTCGGCGAGCCCCACGGGGCCGGCGATCGTCCGCGGGCCAGGTGCCATCAGCGCGAGCTCGGCCGTACTGCCCAGTTCCTCCTTGCGCAGAGCGTCCGAGATGGAGCCCGTGTTGAAGAGCAGCACGGCGCGCGCGCCGCCGCTGTCGGCGACCTCGGCTTCGAAACGAGCCACCGGCTCACCACCGAACTCGAAGATCTCGACGTCCGAAGCCGGTGCTTCGAGCGCCGCTTGCAGCGCGCCTTCCGAACCGCCCTCGCGGACCGCGCGAACGACCAGCTGACGGGACCCATTGACGAGCGCCAGACCTTCCAGATCGACGAAGGCCTCGAGAGTCGATTGCAGAACGACCGCAGCGTCCTGCGACTTGGCGTCCTTCAGCAGCACCGGGTTGTCGGCGATCGACTCGGCGAGGCCGCCGCGAAGATAGATGTACTCGTTGATGTGCGACGCAGCCGCACTGGCCGCTTTCAGCTGCGCTCCCCAAACGGCGTCCTTCTGTGCCTCGGTGGTGAGGCCGATGAGTTGGAGTGACACGAGCACCAGGGGCAGGAAGCCGACGGCGAAGAGAGCGAGGCTGATGCGAGGCAGCAGACCGAGTTTCGATAGGGGCAAGGTCACTCCGGTGGAAGGCGTGTCGGGCCGGTCTCGGCCTGTTCGTGCGCGCACATCGGCGACGACATCGCCGTCGAATATACCGAGGAGCGCAACGTGCTTCGTCAGCACGGCCTCCGCCTCTCGACCGGCATCCCGTATCTTCTCTCGGGGTGGTCTGTTAGAGTTTTTCCATCCCGAGAGAGACTCGAATGCCGGTTCTTCTGAGCGCCCCGAAGAGGGAACGATCCCGTTCTCGAAGAGGCGGATCTTTTTCGCTTGTGAAAGTTTTCACAAGCGTGTAGTGTCAGAGGACTGTCACGGGAAGGGCTCTGGGAGGCTGTCTGGATGCCTCTTCCGGCAGTAACATTTAAAGCGTAATACGAGTTTTACGAGCCTCTGTTCCGGGGCTCGTCTCGACCACGTTGAAGAGGTCATCCGAATGCCTCAGCTGTTTCCACGTAGCGCAAATCAGATCTCCAAGCTCATGCTGGTCATGGGCCTCGCTGGCGCCGCGAGCGCCGGTGCACTGCTCTACATGCTGGATCGATCGCCGTTCCACACGAAACAAGGCGTCTACACGACGCAGGAAGTGCCGTTCAGCCACGACCACCACACGGAAGGTCTCGGCTTGGACTGCCGCTACTGCCACACCTCTGTCGAGGAGTCGGCGTTCGCAGGTATCCCGCCGACGGCGACCTGCATGAACTGCCACAAGCAGATCTGGGCCGACACCGAGATGCTGGCTCCTGTGCGCGAGAGCTACATCACCGGCGAGCCGCTGCAATGGAATCGAGTCAACGATCTTCCGGACTACGTCTACTTCAACCACAGCATCCACCTGAAGAAGGGCGTCGGCTGTGAGACGTGTCATGGCCCCGTGAACGAGATGCCGCTCGTCTATCAGGAGCACACTCTGCAGATGGGCTGGTGCCTGGAATGCCACCGGGAGCCGGAGAAGTTCGTTCGCCCGCGCGAGGAAATCTTCAACATGAACTACGAGCCTGAAGGAAGTCAGATCGCTCTCGGCCTGCAGTTGGTCGAGGAGTACGACATCCACGGCCGTGAAGACTGCGGCGTCTGCCACCGATGAGCTGGCGGGTCGCTGCGATGCTGATTTCAGAGGGGATTCTTCAGTGAAGATCTTGAATCAACTGCCGCAGGAACAGCCTGCTTCTGCCGCGGAAGATCCGAAACGTATCGGCCCGGCCGAGCTGGATCCGGTCGACGTCGCGATGTTGCGCTCTCGGCTGGAAGAAGAGCTCGGATCCGAGGGCGGTGCGGACAAGGTTTGGCGCAGCCTCGAAGAACTGTCGGGAGACCCTGACTTCGACGAACTCGTCCAGCGCGAGTTCCCTCGCTACGCACCGCAGGACTGGCAGGACGGAGTGTCCCGGCGCGGTTTCGTTCAGCTCGCCGGTGCCAGCCTCGGGCTCGCGGGTCTGACCGCCTGTACGCGTCAGCCGCGCGAGCGCATCGTTCCGTACGTCGAGCAGCCCGAGAATCTGGTTCCGGGCAAGCCGCTCTTCTACGCGACCGCGATGGCGATCGCCGGCTACGGCATCGGCGTCATCGCCGAGAGCCAGATGGGTCGGCCGACGAAGCTGGGTGGCAACCCGGGCCACCCCTGGACCGAGGGCGCCACGGGTGTCTTCATCCAGGGCGAGACGCTGAACCTCTACGATCCGGACCGGGCTCAGTCGCTGACGCGCGGCGACCGGATTCTCCCCTGGGACGCCTTCTCTGCGGAGCTGACGCCGACCCTCCAGGCGATCGAGTCGCTCGGCGGTGCCGGTCTCGCTCTGATGACCCCGGCGATCACCTCGCCTACGACCAAGGCACAGGTCGACGCCGTTCGCCAGCGTTTCCCTGAGGTTCGCTGGGTGCAGTACGAGCCGGTACACAGAGACGCCTTCTACGAGGGCTCGAAGATCGCGTTCGGCGAACCTCTCGAGGTCCGCTACGACTTCACCAAGGCAGACATCGTCCTCAGCCTCGACTCCGACTTCCTTGCGGCGGGCCCGGGCGCTCTGCGCTACGCCCGCGACTTCTCGGCACGCCGCCGGATCGTCGAGGGCGCCGAGATGAACCGTCTCTACGTCGTCGAGTCGACGCCGACGGAGACCGGCTCGGCCGCCGACCACCGCGCGCCGGGATCGTCGGCCGAGATCGCCGACTTCGCCAAGGCCGTAGCCGCCAAGCTCGGAGTTCCGGGCGTCGTCGCCGGTGAGCCGCACGGCGAGCTCGCCTCCTGGGTCGACGCCGTGGCCAGCGATCTGCAGGCGCATGGAGGCTCGTCGGTGGTGATCGCCGGCGAGTCGGCAGAACCGGGCCTCCAGGCCCTGGCTCACGCGATGAACGGCGCTCTGGGCAACCTCGGAGAGACCGTCACCGGTACCGATCCGGTCGTCGCCGAGCTGTCGATGCAGGGCGAGGATCTCGCTCAGCTCGTCCGCGAAATGCGCGACGGCAAGATCGCCGCTCTGTTCGCTCTCGACTGCAACCCCGTCTACGACGCTCCCGCCGATCTCGATTTCGCCTCGGCCCTCGAGAGGGTCGCGCTGAAGGTGCAGGTCGGCATGTATCAGGACGAGACCGCCGACAAGTGCGACTGGCAGGTCGCCAAGAGCCACGCGCTCGAAGCGTGGGGCGACGTGCGCTCGATGGACGGCACTCTGAGCATCGTTCAGCCGCTGATCGAGCCGCTCTACCAGACGCGCACGATCGACGAGGTTCTGTCGCTCGTCGCCGGCAGGCCGTCCTCGGACTACGACCTCGTCCGCGCCACTTGGCAGGGGCAGCTCGGCGACTCCTTCGAGGACGCCTGGCGCAAGACGCTGCACGACGGATTCCTCGAGGGCAGCGCCGAGGCGGTCAAGCCGCTGATCGTCGACGACACGGCGGTGTCCGAAGAGTCGAAGGCGATCGGTGGGCACGGTGAGGGCCTCGAGCTCCAGCTCATGCCGGACGGCGGCGTCTTCGACGGTCGCTTCGCCAACAACGGCTGGCTGATGGAGCTGCCGCGGTCGATCAACAAGATCACCTGGGACAACGCGGCCATCATCGCTCCGAGCACTGCGGAGGAGGCGGGTTTCAAGACCAATGACGTCGTCTCGGTCTCCATGGGCGATCACTCGATCGATTTGCCGGTCTGGGTGCAGCCGGGTCAGGCCGCAGGCACCGTGACCGTCCATCTCGGCTTCGGTCGCGAACGTGCCGGGCGCGTCGGCAACGGCGTCGGTGCGAACGCTTACCACCTGCGAGACAGCAAGCACCCGTGGCGTCACCACGGCGTCGAGCTGGCCCGCACGGGCCGCCAGCGAAAGCTCGCCACGACCCAGACGCACTTCAATCTCGATCAGCAGGACGAGCAGGCATCGCGGAGGCATCTGATCCGCCACGGCACGCTCGAGAAGTACAAGAAAGATCCGCACTTCGTGGAGCACATGGGGCATCACGTCCCCGAAGACTCCTCGATGTTCAAGGACTGGGAGTACACCTCTTACAAATGGGGCATGGTGGTCGATCTGAGCAGCTGCACGGGATGCAATGCCTGCATCATCAGCTGCCAAGCCGAGAACAACATTCCGGTGGTCGGCTACGAGCAGGTGTTGAACGGTCGCGAGATGCACTGGCTCCGCATCGACCGCTACTACAACGGCGATCTCGACAACCCCAAGATCCACCATCAGCCCGTCTCCTGCATGCAGTGCGAGCGGGCACCCTGCGAGCTGGTCTGCCCCGTCGGTGCAACCGTGCACGACGAAGAGGGCATCAACACGATGGTGTACAACCGCTGCATCGGCACGCGCTACTGCTCGAACAACTGCCCGTACAAAGTCCGGCGCTTCAACTTCCTCAAGTACAACGACACGAAGACGCCGGTCCTCAAGCTGGCGCGCAACCCCAACGTCTCCGTTCGCATGCGCGGAGTCATGGAGAAGTGCACGTACTGCATCCAGCGCATCAACTACGCGCGCATCGAAGCCAAGAAGGAAGACCGCCGCATCCGCGACGGAGAGGTCCGAACGGCTTGCGAGGAGGCGTGTCCCGCGGACTGCGTGGCCTTCGGCGATCTGAACGATCCCGAGTCGCGGGTTTCGCAATGGCGCGCACACGACACCAACTACGAGCTCCTGCACGAGCTCAACGTCGCGCCGCGCACCACGTATCTGGCCAAGATCACGAACCCGAATCCTGCGCTCGTCGGTGACGCCGAGCAGGATCACGGCGCTCACTGAGAGGGAGCCAGCACATGGCGCTTCTAGAAGTCGACGTTCACAACAAAGAGTCTCTCGGCAAGCCGCTCTTCATCGACCCGAGCGAAACGCCGGAGTCGATCAAGGCTCACGTCTCGGGCGTGATCTTCGGTCGCACCTACCTCTGGTGGGTGGTCGCGTTGGGCATGTCGTTCTCGGTCCTGTCGGTCCTGGGCTTCGCCCTGACGTGGCTCCTCATCAAGGGCGTCGGTATCTGGGGCGTCAACGTTCCCGTCGCCTGGGGCTTCGCGATCATCAACTTCGTCTGGTGGATCGGCATCGGCCACGCCGGAACGCTGATCTCGGCGATCCTCCTCCTGCTGCGGCAGGAATGGCGAACGTCGATCAACCGCTTCGCCGAGGCGATGACGCTCTTTGCCGTTTCCTGTGCTGGCATCTTCCCGATCTTTCACACCGGTCGACCCTGGCTGGCCTTCTGGATGCTGCCGTACCCCAACTCGATGCAGCTCTGGCCGCAGTTTCGTAGCCCGCTGATCTGGGACGTCTTCGCGGTCTCCACCTACTTCACGATCTCCATCGTCTTCTGGTTCGTCGGCCTGATCCCCGATCTCGCGACGCTGCGCGATCGCGCCACCAACCCGGTCATCGCTCGCATCTACGGCATCTTCGCCCTTGGCTGGCGCGGCGCTGCGGATCACTGGAACAACTACGAGCGCGCCTATCTGCTCCTCGCAGGCCTCTCGACGCCGCTGGTCCTCTCGGTGCACTCGGTCGTTTCCTTCGACTTTGCCGTCGCCCAGCTGCCCGGCTGGCACGCGACGATCTTCCCGCCTTACTTCGTCGCCGGTGCGATCTACGCGGGCTTCGCCATGGTGCTGACGCTGATGATCCCGCTGCGCGCGATCTTCAACCTGCACGCGTACATCACCCAGCGGCACCTGGAGAACATGGGCAAGGTCATGCTCGTCACGGGTCTGATCGTCGGCTACGGCTACATCACCGAGGTCTTCATGGCCTGGTACTCGGGCAACGTCTTCGAGCGCTACATGATGTACAACCGCATTTTCGGGCCGTACTGGTGGGCGTTCTGGGCGCTGATTCTCTGCAACATCGCTGCGCCGCAGCTGATGTGGATCAAGCGTTGCCGCACCTCGGTCTTCTGGCTCTTCTTCACGTCGCAGTTCGTCAACGTGGGTATGTGGCTGGAGCGCTTCGTCATCGTCGTCGTCAGTCTCCACCGCGAGTTCCTGGTGAGCTCCTGGGGCTCCTACATGGGCACTCGCTGGGACTGGGCTCTCTTCATCGGCACGATGGGCCTCTTCGCCTCCCTCACCTTCATCTTCATCCGCATCTTGCCCGCTCTGGCCATGACGGAGATCCAGGCGATCTCGGCCGAGGGCAAGAAGGTCGCGCATCACTGAGGAGATTCCCATGGCTTCACCCAGCAACGAATCCCCAGGGATCTACGGACTCATGGCGATGTTCGAAGATCCGACGACCCTGGTCGCAGCCACCGAGAAGGCTCGCGACGAGGGCTACAGCAAGATGAACTGCTACACGCCCTATCCCGTCGCCGGTGCCTGGGAGGCGATTGGCCACGAGACCCCGGTGTCGAAGATCACCCTCGCAGGTGGTCTGGTCGGTTGCATCGGTGGCTTCTCGTTCATCACCTGGACGCAGACGGTCGCGTACCCCTGGAACATTGCGGGCCGCCCGACCTTCAGCTGGCCGGCTTTCATTCCGCCGACCTTCGAGACGACGATCCTCTTTGCCGGCCTCTCCGCCGCGATCGGAATGATCCTGATCAACGGCCTGCCGCAGCACTACCATCCGGTCTTCAACGTGCCTTCTTTCAAGAGGGCCTCGAGCGACCGCTACTTCCTGGTCATCGAATCGGAAGACGAGAAGTTCGACCGCGAGGCGACGGAAGCCTTTCTGCAGGGCTTCAATCCTGAGGAGGTCTCCGAAGTTGAGTATTGAGACGCTTGGAAAGCGGCGCGCGCTGCTCCTGATTCTGGCTGCGACGCTCCTGTTCGCCGGCTGTCGTCAGGACATGCATGACCAGCCTCGTTTCGAACCTCTCGAGGCGTCGTCGATGTTCGCCGACTTCGCCTCGTCGCGCATTCCGCCGGCCCATACGGTGGCGCGAGGACAGCTGAACGCCGACACGGCCTTCCATACCGGAAGCGACGACGCCGGCGACTGGGTCGAGACGTTCCCGATGCAGGTCACGCCCGAACTGCTGCAGCGCGGCGCTCAGCGCTACGACATCCACTGCACTCCGTGCCACGACCGCACCGGTGGTGGCAACGGCATGATCGTTCAGCGCGGTTTCAAGCAACCCCCCTCGTACCACGAGGAGCGGTTGCGCGAGAGCCCGATCGGCTACTTCTTCGACGTCGCCAGCAACGGCTACGGCCAGATGTCCGGCTACAAGGCCGCGATCAAGACCGAAGACCGCTGGGCGATCGCTGCCCACATTCGCGTGCTTCAGCGCGCCGCTTTTGCGCCCTACGACAGCTTGAGCTCTACAGAGCGCGAGCGCGTCGACAACGGTGACGTACACCACGCTGACGGACACGACGGCGACGAAGACCACTCCGAAGCCGACGCTGCTTCCGACCACGACGCCGGTCACGGCGCGTAGGAGAGGCCCGAAACGAGATGAGCGAAGCAACTCCTACAGCAGAAGACTTTCAGCCGCCCGCGGCGCTGGCTGGCGTGCAACGCGCCGCTCTCGCCGTTGGCGTGCTCGGAACGCTGGGGCTGATCGCCGGATTCGTCCTGCAGCCCGAGCGCTTCTTCCAGTCCTACCTCGTCGGCTGGTTCTACTGGCTGGCGATCAGCCTCGGTTGTCTGGGCTGGTCGATGATTCAGCACCTCACCGGCGGCACATGGGCTCTCGTCCTGCGCCGAACTTTCGAAGCCGGCACGAAGACTCTGCCTCTGTTGCTGGTCCTCGCGTTGCCCTTCCTTTTCGGCATGAACTACATCTACCCCTGGGCGCGCCCGGAGGCGATCGACGACTCCCTGATCCAGGCCAAGGCGGCCTACCTCAACGTGCCGTTCTTCTGGGTGCGTGTCGCGATCTGCTTCGGTATCTGGCTCGCGTTGACCTACGCGTTGAACCGGAACTCGCAGAAGCAGGACGCGACCGGAGACCCGAAGTCGACCGTTGCCATGCGCATGATCAGCGGCCCGGGCCTCGTGCTGCTCGTCGTCAGCGGCTCGTTCACGTCCTGGGACTGGCTCATGTCGACGGACCCGCACTGGTTCTCGAGTCTCTACGGCTTCTGGTTCATTTCCAGCACCGCTCTCGCGGGACTCTGCTTCGGCACGATTTGGGCCTGGTGGCTGCACAAGCGCCAGCCGATGCAGGGCGTCTTCAAGACGCGTCACTTTCACGACTACGGCAAGTTGACGCTCGCTCTGACGATGTTCTGGGCGTATATGACGCTCTCCCAGTTCTTGATCACCTACTCGGGCAACGTGCCTGAGTTCACGATCTGGTACCTCCACCGCAACGATCACGGCTGGAAGATCTTCACGGTTCTCCTCGTGATCTTCCACTTCTTCGTGCCGTTCCTGATCCTGCTGTCTGCCAAGATCAAGCAGCAGCCCGGGCGCCTCGTGATGATCGCCTTCTACATGCTGTTCATGCGTTGGATGGATCTCTACTGGCAGGCTGCGCCGAACTTCCACAAGCACCTGACCTTCCACGCTCTCGACCTTGCGGCGATCGCCGGAGTCGGTGGGCTGTGGGTCTGGTTCTTCATCCATCAACTGCAGAAGCACACCCTGCTACCCCTGAACGACCCGTTCATGGAGGAGGTACTCGGTCATGCCTGAGTCGCACGAACAGGACGAAGCGGCCGCCGTCGATGCGGCAGGCAGTGAGAGTGCTCCCGAGGCGGGCGCCGAGGACGGAGCCACCCAGGTTGTGGAGACCGTCGAGCACGAGGATCACGACGACCACGACCACGACCACGACGGGCACGGAGATCCGGATCCCGAGATCCTCGTCTCGCCGATCACCAAGGCGATCGTCGCTCTGTTGGTGACGACCGTGGTGTTCGCCGTCCTGATGATTCCTCTGGTGCGTGCGTTCGACGAGCGCGTCGAAGCCCGCGTTGCTCCCGAGGATGTCGTCGAGCCCGCTCGGCCCTCCGGTCCGCTGCTTCAGCCGCATCCTCCCACCGACATGGAAAAGCTGCGGGAACAGGAAAACGCAACGCTTGGAACCTATGGCTGGAGCGACGAAGCGTCTGGCGTGGCGAGAGTGCCGCTCTCGCGTGCGCAGGAGCTCGTCCTGGCGGAAGGTCTTGGCCCCGTCGTCCGCCCGGTGGAGGAGGTCGTACCGTGAGGCGCCTGGGCTCCATCGTACTTCTGGGACTCGCCTCGCTGTGCCTGGCGCAAACCCTCGCGGCGCAGACTCAGACGATGGCTGCGCCGAGGCTCAATCCCGGCGAGTACAAGCCGATTGCCGAGCTGCCGGAAGCCGTCAAGGAACTCGGCTTCGATCAGAAGCTGGGCGCCCAGGTCTCGCTCGACGAGAAGTTCGTCGACGCGAACGGCGACGAGATCGCCCTCGGCAGTCTCTTCGGGGAGCGTCCGGTGCTCCTCGCGCCGGTGTACTTCGAATGCCCGATGCTCTGCAGCCTCGTTCTCGACGGCGTTGTGCGCGGCATCAAGCCGCTCCAGTTCTCGCCGGGAACCGAGTTCGACGTCATCGCTCTTTCGTTCGACCACGAAGAGTCTTATGAGACCGCCGCCTTCATGAAGGACGGCATGCTGTCGCGCTACCGTCGCGAGGGCACCGAGGGAGGCTGGCACTTCCTGACGGGTACAGAAGAGTCGATCGCCAAGGTCATGGACGAAGTCGGATTCAAGTACGAGTACAACGAGCAGACCGACCTGTGGGGTCACGCCGGGGGCGTCGTCCTTCTGACGCCCGACGGCCGCGTATCGCGCTACTTCTATGGAGTCGACTACGCGCCGAAAGATCTGCGGCTCGGCCTCATCGAAGCGTCCGAGGGGCAGATCGGCTCCCTCGTCGATCAGGTCCTCCTCTTCTGCTACCAATACGATCCCATGAGCGGAAAATACAGCGCTCACGTTTTGAACCTCATCCGAGCCGTCGGCGTCTTGACGGTGCTGCTGCTCGGCACATTCATTGTCTTCAACCGCCGCCGGCCCTCCGGCGGGGAGTCGGCGGCGAGCGCCTGATCCAAAGGGCACGCCTCGAAGGTCATATCCCTGGCCTTCGTCTGTGATGAGAGACCGACGGACACAACCGAACTTCTCATCGCGTTCGCAGGAGTCGAATTCATGATTGAAATGCTGAAGAACGGGCTTCCCGACATCCTCGATGGATTGCCGCTGTTCCCAAAGCAGGCTTCCACGGTTGCCGGAACGGTCGACACGCTCTACCTCGTCTGGGTAGCTCTCAGCGTGATCGTCACCGTCGGGATATTCTCCGTCATCCTCTTCCTCGCCATTCGCTACCGCCGCCGTCACGCCGCGGAAGTGGGCGCCGGAGAGCTCCACGCGCCAGCGATCGAGATCGTCTCCATGACGATTCCGTTCGTCATTGCCATGGCGATGTTCGCCTGGGGTACGGCCGTCTACGTCGAGTTGCGTGAACCGCCCAAAGACGCGGTCGAGTACTTCGCGTTCGGCAAACAGTGGATGTGGAAATACCAGCACCCGAACGGTCGCCGCCAGATCAACGACTTCACGATTCCGGCGGATACGCCGATCAAGATGACGATGACCTCCGAAGACGTCATCCACTCGTTCTTCATTCCGGACTTTCGCGTGAAGCAGGATGTGCTTCCCGGCCGCTACACGACCGTCTGGTTCGAAGCGACCGAACCCGGTGAGTACCGGATGCTCTGCGCCGAGTACTGCGGTTCCGAGCACTCCCTGATGGGCGGCATCGTCACCGTCCTCGAGCGCGACGAGTACGAGGCGTGGCTCCAGTCGGACGACACGGGCACGCTACCCGTTTCCTCCGGTGAGCAGCTCTTCACCTCACTCTCCTGCTCGACCTGTCACCAGGCAGGCAGCGAATCTCGAGGTCCTTCCCTCCACGGCCTGTTCGGCACCGACGTCCAGATCGCGACGGTCGGCGACGTGACGGCTGACGAGAACTACATCCGCGAGTCGATCCTGGAGCCCCGCGCCAAGGTGCGGTCCGGCTACATGCCTCTGATGCCGACCTTCAAAGGTCAGGTTTCGGAAGAAGAGCTCCACGACCTCGTCGCCTACATCAAGACGCTGAACCGTGTGACCCGCACCGCGGACACGGACGGCGAAACCTCTCTCGTATCCTCTGGAGGCTGAGAATGAGTCATTCCCACCTCGCTCCGCCCGACGCGCCGAGCTACATCGAAACCGACTGGAGCCTGAAGAGCTGGCTCTTCACCGTCGATCACAAGCGCATCGGAATCCTCTACCTGATTTCGGTCTCCGCCTTCTTCGTGGTCGGTGGCTTCTTCGCCATGCTCATCCGTCTCGAGCTGCTTACCCCTCAGGGTGACCTCGTCACGGCCGACATGTACAACCGGCTCTTCTCGCAGCACGGCATCGTGATGATCTTCTTCTTCCTGATTCCGTCGATCCCCGGCGTCTTCGGGAACTTCATCCTGCCGCTGCAAGTCGGGGCCATCGACGTCGCCTTCCCACGATTGAACCTGGCGAGTTGGTACATCTACTCGCTCGGCGGCCTCTGCGGCGTGTACGCCATCATCAACGGCGGCATCGACACCGGCTGGACTTTCTACACTCCGCTGTCTTCGGTCTATGCCAACTCGAATGTCATCGCCGCTGCGATGGGAGCGTTCATCGGCGGCTTCTCGTCGATTCTCACGGGCATGAACTTCCTGGTCACCGTGCATCGCATGCGTGCGCCAGGCCTGGGCTGGTTCCAGCTACCGCTGTTCACCTGGGGCATGTACGCCACCGCGCTGATCAACATTCTCGGCACGCCGGTCATCGCCATCACGCTCATGCTGATGATGGTCGAGCGCGGCCTGAAGATCGGCATCTTCGACCCGACGCTGGGTGGAGATCCGGTGCTCTTCCAGCACCTCTTCTGGTTCTACTCGCACCCCGCGGTCTACATCATGATCCTGCCGGCGATGGGCGTCATCTCCGAGCTGATCGGTGGCTTCTCCCGCAACCGGATCTTCGGCTACAAGTTCGTCGCCTTCTCGAGTGTGGGTATCGCCGTCCTGGGCTTCATCGTCTGGGCGCACCACATGTTCACGACCGGCATGTCGGTCTACGCCGCTACTGTCTTCTCCGTGTTGACGATGCTCATCGCCGTCCCGACGGCGGTCAAGGTCATCAACTGGACCACGACGATGTACCGAGGCTCGGTCTCCTGGGAGACCCCGATGCTCTACGCTCTCGGCTTCCTCGGCCTCTTCTTGGTGGGCGGGATGACCGGTCTGATGCTGGCGACCCTGGGTATCAACCCGCACCTGCACGACACCTACTTCGTCGTCGCTCACTTCCACTACGTGATGGTGGGTGGTGCGATCATGGGCTTCATGGGTGCGTTGCACTACTGGTGGCCCAAGATGACGGGCAAGCTCTACGCCTCGGGCGTGTCGAAGATCTCGGCCGTGCTCGTGTTCGCAGGCTTCAACTTCACCTTCTTCCCGCAGTTCATCCTCGGCTACATGGGCATGCCGCGTCGCTACTACGCCTACCCCGAAGAGTTCCAGGTGCTCAACGTGCTCTCGACCATGGGTGCCAGCATCCTCGGTCTCGGCTACGTGATGCCGCTCTTCTACCTGACCTACTCGCTGCTCTTCGGCGAGAAGGCCAGCCGCAACCCCTGGGGCGTTGCCGGTCTCGAATGGCAGACGCCTTCGCCGCCGCCGACCCTCAACTTCGACCGCCCGCCGGTCATCACCGAGGCTTACGACTACGACGACGAGCTGATCCAAGCGGAGCTCGCCGCTCGCGCCGCCAAGGCGCAGGAGGTCCCTGTTGGCTAGTGGAGTACCGGCGTACGAAGCGCCCGCCCATCACTTCGAATCGTGGGAACAACAGCGCGAGGCTTCGAGTCTCGGCATGTGGTTCTTCATCGCCCAGGAGATGATGTTCTTCGGTGGGCTCTTCACCGTTTACCTGATCTACCGCATGCGCAACGCGGAGACCTTCGCGCTCGCTTCGAGTGAGTTGGACGTCATGTGGGGCGGCATCAACACCGCCGTTCTGATCGCCAGCTCAGGCACGATGGCGTTTGCCGTGCGGGCAGCACAGATGTCGAAGACGAAACCCCTGGTGATCTTCCTCGTCCTCACTCTGATCCTCGGATGCGGCTTCGTCGGCATCAAGGCGATCGAGTACACGGCGAAGTTCAGTCACCACCTGATCCCCTACTGGGACTTCGACTTCCATGTGCCGGACGCCTACGCTGCGGAGATGACTCCGGCCGAGCTCGACAAGACGAAGCGCGGCGCGGAGATCTTCTTCGGTGTGTACTTCATGATGACGGGGCTGCACGCTCTGCACATGCTCATTGGCATGGGCCTGATCATCTGGTTGCTCTGGCACGCTGTGAAGGGGCGCTACAACCGCAATTACCACAACCCGATCGAGTGTTTTGGGCTCTACTGGCACTTCGTCGATCTGGTGTGGATCTTCCTCTTCCCTCTGCTTTACCTGCTCGGGCGCAACATCTGAGCGCCTCGGGCGCTATGGAGAAGCGAGCTCATGGCTGACGTACACGTTTCGAACCCCTCGGTCTACCTCCGAGTGCTTGGGGTTCTCGCGTTTCTCACAGTGTTGACGGTGACCGTCGCGTACTACGACTTCGGTGCCCTCAACGACTTCATCGCGCTCTCGATCGCGATCACCAAGGCGAGCTTCGTCATCTGGTTCTTCATGCACGTCAACCACGCGGGCCGTCTGGTGAAGCTGACCGTCGGCGCGGGCATCGTCTGGCTGATCATCATGTTTGGCATGATGATCATCGACTACGTCTCCCGCAACGACGTCGTCGACGAGCCGATCCCGATCACAGAGCCGTTGCCCTCGAATCTGTAGAGCCTCTGTCGACTCGACGGCCCGTGGAAACGCCCGGCTCCGCCGGGCGTTTCTCGGTTTGACGCCTCCCATCGGCCACCTCAGGAGCCTTCCCTTGGATCTGACAGGAAAACAGAAGAAGTACCTGCGCGGACTCGCGCATTCACTCAAGCCCGTCGTGCACGTCGGTAAGGACGGACTCAGCGCTGCCGTGCGCGGCGAGCTCTCTCAGGCCCTCGACCATCACGAGCTGATCAAGGTTCGCCTGGCCGGCGACCGTCACGAGCGCAAAGAGCTCGCGGGCGAGATCGAGAACGACCTCGAGTGTGCCGTGGCTGGCTCCGTGGGTGCCGTTGCGATCCTCTATCGACCGCACACGGACCCGGAGCAGCGCCAGATCCACCTCTGAAGCTCACGAGTCAGCCCGCCCCGTAGATCTCCCAGTGTGCCTGGGCAACACTCGCCCAGTCCGACTTGATCGCCTCGGCGCGAACCTGCGCGGAGCGGTCACCGCGATCGTCGGCGCTGCTGTGAAGGCGCGCGATCGCCTCGCCCCAGTGACTCGGCTCGAAGGCCGAAGGCACCAGCAGGCCGCGCCAGACGACCTCCAGGACCCCGCAGTCCGGTCCGACGATCGAAGGAACGCCAGCTGCTGCCGCCTCGAGGACCGCGGTGCCGAAGTTGCCGCTGAGCCCGGGGTAGAGGAGGAACTCAGCTCCGCGGTAGAGCGCCGGCAGGAACTCACGCTCGAGATTCTCGAGCATGAACACCCGCTCTTCCAGACCTCGTTGAGCGACCGCTTCGACGAGATTCTTCGACGCATCGACGTCGCTCAGCAGAACGACGAGTGGTGGCAGCTCGGTGTGACTGAGGCCGTTGCGATAAGCGTCGAGCAGCGTTTCGAGCCCACCGCCGACGGTCGAAGCCCCTCCCTGCACGAGCAGGTACTCCTCCTCCAGGAAGGGATGGGCGACGAAGAGGTCTTCGACCTCACTCGCCTTGGGCGGGTCGACGTATCGCCGGTTGACGCCGGGATGCAGGACGTGGATCCGGCCCTCCAGAGGGACGCTGTGCTTGCCGCCGACAGCCTCCTCGTGACGCAGCACCTCTTGCTTGAGACTGCGGCTCGGAACGACGATCGCGTCGGCGACCCGGAGCGATCGCTTCAAGGAGCCGGTGAGCCTCGCTTGGTGGAAGCTGTGGATCGAGACGACCTTCCGGCCGGCACGCGACGGCATGAGGGGAGGCGTCAGCGAGTGGCAGGCGTCTGCGGCCCAGGGACGACCGCCGACACGGCGGCGCAGCATCTCGACGGGTGGCAGGCGCGCCCAGCGCCACGCGCGATCACGTCGAGGCGCGGCGAATGGAGCCTTGGCGACGGTCGATCGCTGCTCGCGCGCGAGCCACGTCAGCTGCTCCGGATGACCGGAGTGAAAGACGACGAACTCGTCTTCGGCGTGGGCGAGAGCGATGAGCTCGGGGAGCAGCTCGCGAAAGTAGGTGCGAGCGGCGCCGTGTCCGTCGAAGAGGCTGTGCGTGTCGAGCGCGATTTTCAGGGCGCCCTCCGTCCGCGTCCGGTAGCGCAGCGTTGCTGCGCACTTCGCCAGGGCTGGGTCGCGCTAGCTGCCTTCGAGAGCGCTGACGAGATCATCGATCGCTGCCTCGGCGAGCTCGCGGATCTCGTCATCGGTTCGGTCCTGGATCGGATGTGCGACGAAGACGCCGAACGACTCGTAGCCGAGCGCTGACGACTGCGTTTCGGCTGCCTGCACGAACTCTGTCGAGGCGACGAAGGTGGTCGGCACTCCTCGTTCCTCGAGGTAGGTCATGTCGTGCACACTGCACGACGTGCAGGACCCTCAGTCGGCGAGTGCTTCGAGGACCGCGTCGCACTCGGTTCGGATCTTCTCGCGCAGGTCGAGGGGAGCGTTCTTGGTGAAGGTCGGCTTGCGGTAGCGCACCGTCTTGGCGCCGCGCTCGTTCAGCAGCACCTCGACCCGATCGAGGAACACGTCGCCGCGGGGCTTCGAGATGTCGAGCAGGCCGACCGTCTTCCCATCGAGGGACTCGAGTCGCGGTGCTCGCGGGCGAGCGTCCGGAGTGGTCTCGTGCGTCGGATCGAGAACTGTCGTCATCTGTGCTCCCTCATCAACTCGGGTCTTCGACGGGGCGAGTGACCAGTTGACTGCCCATCTCGCCGTTGACCCACCCTCCGATTATGGCAGAGAAGAGTCCCGCGCCGCCGCCGGCGTAGGTCATCCAGAGACCGTCCGGGCGGAACTTCGGCACACTCGTGTTCTCGGGGTCTTCGAAGGTGTCGGACGGCAGGCCCTCAGCGATGCCGTCGACGCCGCGCAGCAGCTCCGAAGCGGGGCAGAGAAGCAGCTCGTTGAGCTCCTTGCGCAGGCGATCCTTCGTCCAGCCAGCCTCGCGGAAGACCCTGCCGTGCTCCGGGCTGATGACGAGCAGCGCATCGAAGCCGAGGATGAGCTTCGGGTGGGCGAGCGTGCGCAGCGTCGCCGCGAGCGAGCGAGACAGCGACTCCGGATGGCGCGACTGCTGGTCGACGACGCCGCGCGGCGCTTCGCCGGCGTACAGCGTCACGGCCGAGCCGTCGACGCCTCGCTCGCCGGCGAGAGAGGTCCAGGGTGAGTCGCGCTCGTTCTCGGCGAAGCAGAGGCCGATTTTACCGGGGTTGCCGAGTGTCGCGCGATCGACGCCGCCCGGCACGGCCCCGCCGACGTTGCGCAGAGTGAGCTGCAGGGCGCGGCCAATCGTCGAGTTCGCGCGGTTGCCCTGGCCGAGCACGTTGATGCCGGAGTTCATGCCGATGCGTTCGGCGATCGGGCCGTTGACGATGACGATCGGTCCTGCGAAGTAGGTGGTGGCAGCGACGCCGTGCCAGTTGAACTCGTCGGTCAGCGCGGCTTCGACCGCGGCCAGGACGACCGGCAGATACTCGGGAAGGCACCCGGCCATCACCGCGTTGACGGCGACCTTTTCGACGCTGCAGACGGCGTACTGTGGAGCGACCTTGCCGAGCTCTTCTCGGGGATCGCGTGACGTCCCCGAGAGCATGCGCGCCACACGCTCTGGCGTCGGCGGGACGACCGGCAGTCCATCACTCCAGCCCCGGGCGAAGCACGCCTCGAACGGGTCTTCGAGTTCGCCGATCTCCAGCCGCCGCGATTGCAGCTTTTCCGCGACCTGCGCCGCAGAGTGACGGCTCTCGATCTCTGGATCGAGATGCCGTGAGCCGCATCCGGGTCGGGCGACCGGCAGTTTCGGCGCGAGGCCTTCGACGCCGGTGAGCTCTTGCCACTGCTCTCGATGCCAACCGATCGCGCGCGCCTCCTCCTCGCCGTCTTTACGCCTCAGTAGCGTCGGTACGACTTCGATGTCGAGCGCGCGCGAGAGATCGAGAGTCTCGTCGTGGACGGGTTCGAGCCGTTCCGGGAACGCTGGATCGTCCTGCGTGATGACGCGAAGCGGAGTCTCTCGGGCGATCTGCTCGAGAGCGGGCACGACCATCTCGCAGGTGGGACAGTCACGTTTGACGACCGCCACGAGGCCGTCGTTCGGCGTCGCGTCTGGCAGAGTCGAACTCACTTCAGCTCCCTTCCGTCCTCGCTGGGACCGTCTCACTGGCTTGCGAGGAGGCAGGCTACCATTCGCAGGGCGTGGCGATGATGCCGAGGCGGCCTCGAGACGCCCGCGCGCCGAGCCAACGAAGAGAGCCCAGTGAGACCATCATGCCTCTAGAGAGCCACACGTCCTCCGTAACGCGCCTGTTCATGGTGCGACACGGCGAAAGCGTCGCCAATCTCGAGGCGCGCTTCACCCGTCACGACGACGAGCCACTGACGGACCGGGGCGTGGAGCAGGCCGTCGAGCGTGGCCGTTCGCTGGTCGGTCTGTGCCGCCCCGTGGCGCTCTACGCCAGTCCCTTCCTGAGGGCCGTGCGCACGGCCCAGGAGGTCGGGAGACCCTTCGGGCTGGTGGAGCCCACTCTCGTGCCCGATCTACGCGAGCAGAACTTCGGTGAGTTCGAGGGGCGGTCGTATGCGGAGTTCGGACCGCTGGTCGAGAAGGTCACGGCCCTCGGTCGTTGGGACCTCTCTGCGCCGGGCGGCGAGAGCCTCCGTGGGGTCGCCGACCGGGTCGGGCGAGCGCTCGACGAACTTGTCGCGACGCACCCTGGAGACGACGTTCTCGTCGTCAGCCACGGCGGTGTGATGGCCGCCGCCCGAGGCTGGGCGCAAGGGCATTTCGAGATTCCCCCGGAGCCGACTGCGAACGCGGACGGCTATGTGCTCGAGTCCTCAGACGGCCGGCTGCGCCTGCTCGGCTTCGATTCTCTCTGAGTCCCAAGCAACGTGCCAAGCCGGCACACGTCGCGCCCTCGCCCGTGCCGGTCTTGCGCCTCGCCCCGCGAGTTTGTCGTGTCGGCCCTGTTGTCGCGTCCGGTATGAAGCTTGCTTCGGTAGACTAGCGATGAGAAGAACCCCTGAGAGAATGGGCGTTTCGAGGCCCTGTCAGCTTGACAGAAAGCGTCGTACGGGCTAGAAATTCGGGCCGTCCCGACACAATCGACAGCTCGACGGCCGGCGGCCTTCGCGTCACCGCCGCGCTCGGAAAGTCCCGCCCAAGTCTCGCCCCTTCGAACTCGTCTCGCGCAAAGCCTTCTTCCGAACTGACCGCTCATCCGAACGATCGGCTCATCCGAAAAACGACTGGAACCCAAACGCTCGGCGCCCGGTCCAAGGAGAACAGCACCATGATCCGTCGAATCACGCTCCTCGCCGCACTTCCCCTCCTGCTCATTTTCGTGGCCTGCCCGCCACCGGCGAACACCGAGTTCGGAGCTGCGCTGCCCCTGACCGGCGCCGCAGCCGTCTACGGCAACAGCCTCAAGAACGGCGCTGAGGTGGCCATCGAGGTCATCAACGCCAAGGGCGACCCGGAGATCCCCGCTCTCACCCTGAGAGTGGAAGACAGCGCCAGCACGCCGGAAGGCGCCAAAGCCGCGCTCGAAACCGTTTTCAGCAGCTCGCTGGCGGCAATCGGCGGCGTGACCAGCGATACGGCGCTCGCCGCCGTGGAGGTCGCCGACTCTGCCGACAAGGTTCTGCTGTCTCCGACCGCCTCGAGCCCGTCGCTCAAGCGTGCGTCACGCAACCTCTTCCTCCTCTTCCCGAGCGTTCAGGATGAGGCCGTCACGATGGGTCGTTTTCTCACCGACACGCTGGGTCGCAAGTCGGCCGGCGCGCTCGCTGAGGACAGTGCCTTCGGTGCCGCGGCCTCGACCGCCTTCGAAGAGGTCTTCGCAGGTGAGTTCGTCGGATCCCGCTCCTTCACCGCGGACAACGTCGCCGCGATGGCCGCCGAACTCAAGGAGGCGGGCGCCCAGGGTGTCTACGTCGGAGCGCAGGGCGACCAGCTCATCGCCGCATCGCAGGCAGCCAAGGCCGCCGGTCTCGAGGTCTACGCAACCTCCGCTCTCGCCAGCCCCGCCATCATTACGGCCGCCGGTGCCGGCGCCGAGGGTGCCTTCTTCACCGAGACCGAGTTCGACAAGGACAGCGAGGATCCTCAGATCGTCGAGTTCGTCACCGCCTACGAGGCCAAGTTCGGCAGCAAGCCGGATCTCTACGCGGCCTACGGCTTCGATTCGGTGCTCGTCATGGCCGAGGCCTACAAGGAGACCGGCGGCGTCACCGTGCCGAGCGACTTCGCCAAGGGCATGCGCGCTCTCTCCAACTTCCCCGGCGTCACCGGCAACATCCAGTTCCGAGAGGACGGCTCGGTGCAGAAGTTCAACCGGGTCTACTTCATCGCGGACGGCGAGGCGGTCGACTACCAGTCCTGGCGCAAGGCGCGTGAGGACGAGTTCAAGCGTAAGCAGCAGGAGCTCACCAAGAAGATGGAGGCCATGCGCCGCCGTCAGCAGAGCAACTGACGCGCCGGATCCACGGGCGCAGAGCGAGGTCGCTCCGGCGAGCGATCTCTGAGAGACTCGGGGCCGCGCTGCAAAGCGCGGCCCTTCGTCGTTCCGACCATGAAGATCCACTTCGTCAATCACGCCTCCGTCATCGTCGAGACGCGCGGCGAGCGCATCCTCTTCGATCCGTGGATCGAGGGTCGCATCTTCAACGAAGGTTGGGATCTGCTCTGCGAGACGCCGCTGCGCTACGAGGACTTCGCGGACCTGACGCGGATCTGGTTCTCGCACGAGCACCCGGACCACTTCAATCCGCCGAACCTCCGGGAGATCCCGGAAGAGACCCGCTCGAAGCTCGACATTCTCTATCGACGCACGAAGGACGGCCGGGTCGTGGACTTCTGTCGCAAGCTCGGTTTCCGCAGCGTCGAGGAGATCCCTGCCGCGGAGTGGGTGGAGATCGCTCCAGGTCTGCGCATGATGTGCGCGCCTTACGGAGAGGATTCGTGGATCGCCCTCGACGACGGCGACAGCCGTCTTTTGAATCTGAACGACTGCGAGCTCGAGAATCGGGCCCACGCCGAGGCGATTCGGGAGAAGGTGGGCACCGTCGACCTCCTGATGACTCAGTTCTCGTACGCCAGTTGGGCAGGGGTCGACGGTCAGGAACGTCGCGCCACGGCTCGCCGCATTCTCGAGCGCGTCGCGATGCAGGCTGAGGTCTTCGAGGCGAGTTGGGTGCTGCCCTTCGCGAGCTTCGTCTGGTTCTGCCTTCCGGACAACGCGCAGAACAACGACGGCATGAACCGCGTTGGTGATGTCGCCCGCTTCATCCGCGAAGAGACCGCGGCAAGCCCGGTGATCCTCTACCCGGAAGACGAGTGGACCGTCGGTGAGGCGCACGAGCCATCCAAGGCGATCGCTCGCTACGAGGAGCGCTACGACGCGCTCGATGCGGGCCAGCTCGAGACCGCGCCGCCGCCGAAGAGCTGCACGGAGGAGGAGCTCTTCGAGGCGGGTGAGAAGTTCCGTCGCTCCAACGTCGACGTCTCCAACCGATTCCTGCTGAGGGGCTACCTCGCCAAGATGAACGCCGACTCTCGCGCGCGCCTTGCCGGTCGCGAGCACGCGTCGTCCCTCTCGGCCCTGTCCTTTGCCGTGCGTCACCCGAAGATCTGGGTCTCAGACCTGGGGCAGTCCTACTCGCTGAGCGCGTCGCGCGGACTCCGTCGTCTGGCGGACTCCGAAGCAGACTGCGACATGACGATGGCCTCGGACTCGTTGCGCTACGCCCTGAACCTCGGCTGGGGATCGGAGACGCTCGAGATCAACGCGCGCTACTCGACGCCCAGCGTCGCTCATCGCTACCCGTTCTTCGATCAGTTCCGCCCGGCGCGGCGGCTCGACCACGGCTATGCGCAGCTTCAGTTCCGCGCTCTCGTGCCTCGCCTTCTCGGTCGTTTGACCGGACGATCCGGCTGAGAGCTCAGGGTCGACACTTGCCGCGTCGCCCCGCTCGGATTCGGCCGCGCCGGGGCTGACGCCGGACTCTCCCTGGGGAGGCTCCAGGGCCATGCTTCGGGCGAGGCTTCGTCGACTCTGGCCGCGTGCCGCCACCAACTCACGGCGTCTGTCTCGCTGCTAGACTGGCGGTCCCCAAAAAGTCCATTCGCGCTGCTGCGCGCGGAGTCCGGGCGGGCCTCGTTCCGCTTCAGGAGGTGTCTCGGTGTCAGGGATCATTCGATACGGGAGCTACGTCCCCTTCTTTCGCCTCGACCGCAAGGCGGCTCGCATCGGCCGTGGTGGCGAGCGTGCAGTCGCCAGCTACGACGAAGATTCGGCCTCCATGGCCGTCGAAGCCTCGCGCGAGGCGCTGCGCGGCTGGGACGGCGACGTCGACACCATGCTCTTCGCCACGACCAGCCCGGGATACGCCGAGAAGCTCAATGCGGCGACGGTGCATGCGGCGTGCAATCTTCCGGCGGGCGTGACGTCGATCGACGTCGGCGGTTCGAGCCGCGGAGGCTTCTCTGCGCTCCTCACCGCGTTCGACATGGCGGCCGGCGGCCGCACCGTGCTCGTCTGCGCCGGCGACGTCGTTGTTGGAGCGCCGTCTGGACCGCGGGAGACCGCCGGCGGCGACGCCGCGAGCGCCTTCATCGTCGGCCCCGGTGATGCGGGAGTTCAGCTCATCGGCCGCGCTTCGGCCACCGAGGAGATGCTCGACGTCTGGAAGAGCGAGGGCATGCAGTTCGCCAAGCAGTGGGAAGAGCGCTTCGGCGCGGAGGTCTACCTGCCGCTGATCCAGGGCGCCTTTGCCCGAGCGCTCGAAGGTGCCGGCATCGAGGCCGCCGAGCTCGCCACGGTCGTCCTCGACGGCAACAACGCCCGCGCGCTGCGCACCTTCGCCGGCAAGTCCGGGCTGGGTGACCGCGTCGCCGACGATCTCAGTGCCCGCGTCGGCCGGTCCGGCGTGGCTCATGCGGGACTGCTTCTGGCCAACGTGCTCGACGCGGCGCTGCCGGGGCAGCGCATCGCGGTCGTCTCCGCCGCGGACGGCGTCGACGTCGCGATTCTCGAGGTGACCGCTGAGATCGCGAAGACGCGGCCGCAGCGCACCGTCGAGCGATGGCTCGAGTCCAAGCGCGCCGACCTGCCTTACCAGAGCTATCTCAAGTGGCGCGGCATTCTCCCCTTCGAGCCGCCCCGAAGGCCCGATCCGGACCGTCCGGCGGCACCCCCGATGATGCGCTCGGAGAAGTGGAAATACGGCTTCGTCGCGTCTCGATGCACCTCGTGCGGCGGCGCCCATCTACCGCCGCAGCGCGTCTGCGTGCTGTGCGGCGACGTCGACAAGATGGAGCCGGAGCCCTACGCCGACGCGCAGTGCAAGATCGCCACGTACACGATCGATCGTCTGGCCTACTCGCTTCAGCCGCCCGTCATTGCCGCGGTGGTAGACTACGACCCTGGTGGCCGGTTCTCTTGCGAGCTGACCGACGTCGACGCTGAGAAGGTCGGCATCGGTGATGAGCTCGAAATGACCTTCCG
>JBCCLJ010000038.1:0-40792 GCA_039026915.1 Acidobacteriota bacterium | reverse complement strand
GCCGCCCAGATGCCTGCGCAAGCGGACGAAAGCAGCGAGGCCGATTCCCACGATCAGCAGCTTGCCGTAGAAGAGCGGGTTCGTGAGCGCTTTCGTCGGGTAAGCGAGCATGAGCCCGAGGCCCGTCGCGAGGTTCAGCGCGAAACCGGCCCAGACGAGCGGGTAGAGCCGCAGGAGCGTCTGCGGGCGCACGCCGCGAATCGCGCCGAGCAGCGTGAGACTCATCGCAAAGCACGGACCCGCGACGAACGCCAGCCCCACCGTGTGCAACAGCAGAACGGTCGGGAAGGCGAAGACCGAGAGCGACTCTCGCAGCCAGACGCTGGCGGCGGTCGCTTCGAGCCAGGCGAAGAGAGGATCCATGGGTTGAGTCTAGAGGTTGGCCATCGTTTGCGTCGGAGCCTGGACGAGCGCCGTCGTGCCGAGGCCTCGCGATTCAGTCGTCCGCCCTTTGACACGAGGCGAGAGCCTCGAAGCCCGAAGCGGCCAGGCGTCTCCAGCGTCGCTGTCGGTGCTGAAAGAAGATGCGCACCGAAAGACCGACGAGCGGCGTCAGCCAGCCCGCGTCCAGCTCGATGTCGTCCCGGTAGCGGAGCTCGCCGTCGCGGCGCCGAAGCGTAATGCGGTGGTCCCAGACGGGGAGCATCCGGCTGTGCCCCCTGTCCCGCAGGCGCAGCACCTCGGGGTCGTCCGACGCCGGGATCTCGATGACGATCGCCTGCTCGCCGATCGGCAGCAGGCCGAAGGCGCGCATGGCAAACCAGTACGTTCCCTCGACCCAGAATTCCGGCACCGACGTACCTCGCGTGGGCCGAAAGGAGACGAGCGGCGCCGCGATGTGAAGGAAGAGAGCCGGGCGGCGCAGTGCCTCGGCCGCGTCGTGGAAGGAACAGGCGAGGGTCGTTTCGAGGGAGATCTTCACGGCGGGCTGCATCCACGGCGACCGTCGATCGGTGCGGCGACCTTCCGCGGCAGCGGCTCGGTCAGAATCTCACGATTCCGCTGACGACCGCGTAGTGCAGCCAGGCGAAGCTGTAGACGTCATCGGTGTCGGCACCGCCCTCGAGAGTGCGGTAGCCGCCGGCGAGGCTGAAACGGTCGTTGACGTCGTAGGCGAGCTTCAGCGAGAGATCCGCAGCACGGCCGGGGCCGCCGGCCAGAGCGTCCAGCTCCAGCAGAAAGCGCCAGCGTTCGCCCAGACGGCGCTCGCCGAAGAGGTGGCCGAGCGGCACGAAGCCCGTGTCCGTATCGCGCGCCACGGTGTCGCCCTGGCGCAGGCGCACTTCCGCGTCTCTCACCTTGGCGGTGAAGCCGCCCCACCAGGTCCACTTCGGCCCCGTAGCGAAGCGGTAGCGGTAGGTTGCCCGCCACGAATCGAAGACGTAGCGCGCCTCGACTGGATCGTCCGTGTCGAAGGACGCATCGGCGAAGCGGACGTCCTCACCCAGCGCTCCGGTTTCGGTGATCGAGAAGGGAGCGAAGAGAAAGCGCACGCTGTGGCGCTCGCGGACCCGCCAGTCGAAGGTGATCCGCGCCGACTCGAAGGGACCCGAACCGGCCACGTCGTCGAGAGCGAAGCGCGTGCCCGTATCGTCGTTGGGAATCTGGACGTCGTTGCGCGTCTGCCAGACGGGGCCCGCTTCGAGCTCGAGAGTGAAGCGCGGCTCTTCCGCGGCGATCGCCACCGACGGCGCGATCAAGCAGGCGAGAAAGGAAGCGATGAACATCATGGTATTTCTCCTGTTCACCCGTTCGGCGAGCCTCGCCCCGCAGATTCGAGGGGGCCGTTTGACGCCCCCGGGAACCTCTGTTCAGCTCTGCTTCGTGACGAGTCTCCGGAAGGCACTGCGAGCGCGGACCGCAGGGCGAGCCTCGCAGCGCGGCTTCACGCTGATCGAGACGCTCCTCGGGCTGAGCCTCGTCCTCCTGGCGCTGGTGCTCGGCACCGCCTTTCTGGCCCAGCATCCGCGCGTGCTCGAGCGGATCGAAGCCCGCCGTGCCGCCCAGTCCTACCTCGAAGACAGCCTCGAAACGCTGCGCGCTGGCGGCCTCGAGCTGCGCAGCGGCGAGGCCGAATGGCTCGTGCCACCGCCGAGGGCGCGCGGCTTCGGACTCACGCTTCAGCTCCGTGTCGATCCGACCCCCACGGAGAACCTCTACGAGACCGAGCTGATTGCTTCCTACTCGCTCCAGGGCGACGTGCGTCGCCGCAGCGTCACGACCAAGCTGTGGCGACCGTGAACGAGAGGGGCCGAAGCGACGGCGGCTTTACCGTGGTCGAGCTCCTGATCTCAGCAGCGCTGCTGCTGTTGGGGATCTTCCTGGCGACACAGATCCTGCTCGAAAGCCAGCGTCTCTTTCTGCGGACGCAGCGTACGCTGGTCGCCGAGGAGACCGACTTCGCGACCCAGCGGCTGCGCACCGATCTACGCACCGCGGACTTCCCCAGTCTCCCCCTGCTCGCGGTCGATGGCCGTTGGATGACGACGACGCTGACCCTGCGACGCGGGACGGGGAGCATCGTCTGGAGCCTGGAAGACGGTTCCCTCGTGCGCCGTGAGCTCGATGCCGCGGGCGACGTGTCGACGGAGCGCACCCTGTTGCAACGACTCGACAGCTGGCGCTGGCGGGCCCTCACGTCCTCACTCGTGGAGGTGGAGACCGGAGTCCTCCGGGAGAGCTCACCCACGGGATCCGCGCTGCTCCTCGAAAGAGAACGGCGAAACACGCGGCTCGAAACCACCACCGTACGTGCCTACTTCCGCGGCAGGTCTGGGCGACGGCGGTGGTGAGCTCTCTACATCGGGAGCACGGGCAGGCGGTCGTCCTGGCGCTCTTCGTTCTGCTCCTGGTGACCACCGGACTGTCTCTGCTGGCTCGAGGCGTGCTGCTCGAAGTGAACAGCGTTCGGCAGCAGGGGCAGAGGCTCCAGCTGCAGGCTCTCTGCGACGCCGCCATGGCGGAGACTCTGGCGCTGCTCGACGATCGTCCGGCGGCACGAGGGCTCACTGAGCGCCAGCTTGGCGACGGAACTTACGAGGCAAAGGTCTCCGTCGTCCGTCAGCGCCCGCAATCGACTCTCGTCGATGTCGAAGTTCGTGGCTCCCTGGCGGACCGATCGCTGACCGCCGTCGCGCGCGTGCGACTGCGCGACGAGCAGCGCCCCGAAGTGCTCGACTGGCAGAGCGGTCAGGTCCGAGGGCGCTGACCTCGAGAGCGCCGGGCCGAACCGCAGCAGCACGGGTTGCCTCGATCCCGTACACTGTCCTCTCCACACGCCCGTCAGACGCCGCATTGTGCGGCGCAACTCCATAATGAAAGAGGAACCGTCATGCGTATTCAGCTGACCAAGCCTTCTTATCTCGTGGCCCTCCTGGCCTTCGTCACCCTCGCTCTGATTGCCGGTCTCGCCGGTGCACAGGACCGCCCCGCCAGCCCGCCGGCCGAAGCGTCGACGCAGATCGGCGATTCCTGGATCACCGTCAAGTACAGTGGCCCGATCCTTCGCGGACGCGGCGGCATCTTCGGTGAAGACGACGAGTTCGGCAAGAAGGTTCTCGCCGGCGGCCCCGTCTGGCGCGCCGGTGCCAACGCCACCACCGAGATCACCAGCGACGTTGACCTGATGTTCGGCGAGACGAAGCTGCCGGCCGGCACCTACCGTGTCCTGATCGATCTCCGGAGCCCGACCGACTGGCACTTCATCGTCACCTCGAAGCCGGCGATGGCGACCTTCAAGGGTCGTGACGCGATCGGCCCCGAGCTCTGGGGCGCCTACGGCTACGCCGGCGAAGGCGACGACGTTCTGCGCGCGCCGATGACGGTCCAGCCCGGATCGATGTCCATCGATCAGCTCACCTACTTCTTCCACGATGTCACCGCCGACGGCGGCAACCTGGCGATCGCCTGGGACACGATGATCGCGTCGGTTCCCTTCAAGATCGCGAAGTAGGCACCCTCTTTCGCCGAGCGTCCCGCGGGACGCCCCGAGAAGCCCTCGCCGGCCGAGCGCCAGCGAGGGCTTTTTTCGTGGAGGCACTCCGCGCCGAAGAGCCGCCCGGAGCTCAGTTGCAGGGGAAGGCGGACGTATCCGTGATCGCCGAGGCGCGGTTGCCCAGTGGGTTCTGGTACGTCCTGGTGACGGAGGTCACCGTGTCGGTCACCGTGAGCGTGAAGGCGACGTCGGTCGCAGCCGAAGAGAAGACCCAGTAGTGCCCGTTGACCCCGCACCCGTCGAGCGTCTTCACCAGCATCTCCCAGTTGTCCTGGTCGAAGAACCAGAAGGACGCCGTGTCGTCGGAGAGCACCGGCACCGGTGAGCCGATGCCGGTTCCGCCGTCGAAGTCTCCCCAGTCGACGCTCACCATGAACCGATCACTGAGCAGAACGCTCTGGGCGCCCGGAAGAACGCTGAAGCTCGTGCGGCCGTAGGTTTGCGTCGTCTGGCCGTCGTCGACGCGAACCTCGACGTCGTAGTCGCCCTCCGGGAGTGCACCCAGATCGGCGCTGAAGGCGAACTTCTCCGTCGCCTGCGTGCAGACGAAGTTGGAGCTGACGGCGAGCACCGTGATGGACGAGCCGTCTCGACTCACCACCGGTCTCTCGGGCACGCAGCCGTCGCGCCAGATTCCCCAGACCAGAAGGCGCGTGTTGTCGGTTGCCGTCGGCACGGCCGGCTCGATGGCGAGCCCGCCGCTGTCGCGAAAGTCGCCGAGCACGCTGAAAGACTTCTCCGCCCAGAGCGTCGGCGTCGATCCGGGGCCGTCGCCGATCAGGACGACGAGCTCGTAGCTGCCCGCCGCGAGCGGGCCGATCTCCGTCGTGGCGGAGAAGTTCGTCAAGGCCTGGCCGCAGTTGACGTCGGGCGGGACGACGGCGTCGAGTCGTAGCGTCAACTCGTTCCCTGAAACCTCGATCGGCTGCGGGACGCCGTGAAACTCGGGAACGCAGGCGTCACGCCACGTGCCCGAGACCTCGACCTCGATGACGTCGAGCGACGTCGGTGCCGGAGGATTCAGCAGGGCGCCGCCTCCCTGAGCCTGCCCGGCCGTCACTCCCAGCAGCCCACATCCGACGCTCAACACCAAAACGGCATTCACAACTCTGCACTTCATCACTCGAACTCCCCATCGTTGTGATCCCGAGGTAGCCTGAGCCCGGCAAAGGGCTGGCAACCTCCTTCGAAGACAATGTCACAGTAGCATATTCTCGTGAGCACGCCACCCCCTCTGCTAGGTCTCGCTGAGGTCGTCTTGAACGTGGCCGATCTGCCGGCGATGCGGCGCTTCTACCGCGAGGTCATGGGCTTTCCGGTGCTCTCCGAGGCATGCCACACGACGGGGATCGAGCCCGACGCCGAAGGTGAACCGACGATCTGCTTCCTGACGATGTTCGCCGCCGACTCGCCGCTCGGGCGCGCCGGCCACCCGCAGCTGCTCGTGCTCATCGACGCCGCCCGACACGTCTTCGCTCGCGAGCGCTTCCGCGAGACGACCGCTTCGTCCTCGACGCTCAACCATCTCGCCTGGGAAATCGCCGCCGAAACCTTCGAGGAGCACCGTGCCTTTCTCGAAGAGCACGGCCTCTCACCTCGAGAGATCGAGTTCCCGGCGATGGGTGCGAGGGCGCTCTTCTTCGAAGACCCGGAAGGCAACGAGCTCGAGTTGATCTGCCCGAAGAGCTGACGGGACAGGCCGCGATCTGCCTCTCAGACCGGGTTGTTCAGGCTCTCCACCTGCCGATGGACCTTGCCCAGCATGCGCAAGATCTCGACTCGTTCTTCCGCTGAGAGAGCGCCAAGAAGGAACTCCATGTTCTCCATGTCCTGAGACAGGATCGCCTGACGCAGGCTCTGCCCCTCTTTCGTCAGGCGATGGATCTTGCCTCGCCGGTCCTCGGGATGATCGCGCCGCTCGATCAGGCCGTTGCGGATCATGCGGTCGAGTGCCGACTGCAGGGTCGTCGGAGCCACCGAGAGCGCTCTGGCGATCTCCGCTCCTCGGCAGTCGGGATGCGCGCTGACGTAGCGAAGCGCCTGAAAGTCGAGCGGGTTGTAGCGCATCTTCCCCTGCGCCGAGGGGAAATTCTGCTCGTTCACCAAGAAGAGGTTCAGCAGCGAGTTGATGTAGGCGAGAAGTTCTTCCGCTTGTTGACTGGCCAAACTCTGAGTCCTCTTGATTTCTTACGAACTTCGTATAAAAATATACGAAGTTCGTATTACTCAACCGACGGCGGAGCGCGGGGATCTCCCCGTTCGACCCGACCGCCACGACGTCAGACGATACAAAGGAGTCCCTCCCTGATGAACGCTTTACCGGCAGCTCTCGCCGTGCTCACCTTCGCTCTGCCTTCCGGCCCCCCCGCCCAGGACCCCGTCCAGGACGTCGTCGAACCGCTCTTCGAAGCTGTCGCGGCCGAAGACCTCGAGTCGGCCAGTGCCTATCTGGTCGAGGGAGCGATGATCCACGCAATGTTCAACCCCGACGGAACGACCGGTGAGGGCTCGGTGCGCAGCTTTCCTGCCGTCGCCTACTTCCAGGTGGTGACCACCAACTACGAGAACATCGTCTTCGAACAGAGGACCTACAGCGTGGCGGACGCGGGAAAGACGGTCTGGATGGAAGCAAACGGCGACCTGAAACTGCAGACAGACGGTTCTCCCTACCGCAACCGCTACGTCTTCAAGATCACGCTCGACGACGAGAGCAAGATCACCGAGATTCGCGAATGGGTGAACACGGTCACCTTGACGCAGCAGGGCGTCCCCGCCCGCTGATGCTCCGCAGGCGTTCTCGGCGGACGTACCGGATCATTCGTCCAGCTCCGCCGAGGGCGTCGAGATCTCGAAAACCTCCCACCCGGCGAGCAGCTCCTCGACGACTGGACTACCCACTCTCCACAAAGCCTCGAGCGACGGCAGGTAGGCCGAGTAGCTCCCCTTCTTCTCCCCCGCCAGACTCTCGGCGGCCGTCGCGCCGTCGGGCTGCATCGTGAAGTTGCTGCCGCTGCGCAGCACCATCACCCGATCGCGGCGAGCGCGCCCCGCTCTTTCCAGGAAATCGATCGCCTGCAGCGTGCCCGTGTCTTCCATCGCCGAGGTGACGAAGTTGCCCGCGCCTTCGGTGAAGTAGGCGGTCCAGTCGTTCGCCCAATCGTTCAGCAGCGCTCCGTGCCAGAACGTCATCGCGGCAAGGTTGTCGCCGAGGAGCACACGAGGAGGCTCGAGTGCCGCTGGGAAGTCCGGATAGCGCGAACGCACGTCCTGCAGTTCCTCCGAATCGCCGAGATCGACGTCGCGCGTCAACGCATAGGCCCAGTCGCGCAAACCAACGTTGAGCTCATAAACCGACCCCTCCGTGTCCTCCTGCAGCGGCAGCTCGTAGGGCGTCGCCTTACGCAGGGGGATGTACCCCGTGGGCCACCCCTCGGGTGCCTCGCGCAAATCGATCTGATGCGCCAGATCGCCGTCGACGACGTAGCGAGCCCACGCCGCCGACCCCACCGAAGCGTCTTCGGGATCGATCCCGGCGATGCCGGCCACGAGCCAGTAGGCCTTCGACAGGTCGAAGCGGGGATCCATCCCCAAGGCCATCACCGACGCCGCGGACCGCGCGGTCCCGACTCCCGTCACCATCGCCAGGACGCCTCGCGGGTCGTAGAGCAGCTCGCGGTAGCCCTGCGGGAAGTCGAGGGTCTCGGTGAAAGGGAAGCGTTCGGCCCAGAGCTGCAGCTCGCCGGGCGAGTCGCCCGTCGCCTCTCCGCGCTCGAACATCGTCACGACGACGACTCTGATGGAGGTGGGCTCCAGCGACGTTTCCGCGGGCGCGCTGCACGCACTCACCAGGGCCGCACACAACGCGATGACGAACATCCCAAACCAAGCTTTCATCTCACCTCTCACCAGACGTGCTCCACGAGCCCCCCAAGGCGAATCGATCGGCGCTAGACTCTCAGGCTGGCCAAGACTCTCACGCCATACGACTTGGCACATCAGAGCAGAGCAAAGACCATGACTCCAGATATCTCGACCACACAGTCCGTACCGTTCGGCACGACGCGCACCCGCGTCACGCGCAGCTACGCCTTCATTGCGCCGGACAGCCACGTCGTCGCGCCGGCCGCCTCCTGGACCGAAGCACCGAGTGTGCACATGATCTCGCCGCGCATGGGAGCGGAGTTCTCGATGTATCTCGTTCTCGGTCAGAAGGGCTCGCGCACGACGGCCGCAGCGGAAGGCGTCGAGCGTTTTCTCTATGTCGAGGAAGGAGACGTGCGCATTGCCGTGGACGGCGAAGAGGACTCGCTGGGACCCGGCGGCTATCTCTTCGTACCCGCCGACCGGGAGCACCTCATCGAAAGCCAGGGCAAAGCTCGTCTCTGGTTGCTCGAGAAGCGCTTCGTCGAGCGCTTGGACGCGGGAGTCCCGCGAGCCATCGTCGGCAACGTCGACGACGTCGTCGGCGCGCCCTTCCTCGGCGACCCGGACGCCGTGCTCAAGACCCTCCTCCCCGACGAGCCCGAGTACGACCTGGCGATGAACCTCTTCACCTATCAGCCGGGAGCAACGCTGCCGTTCGCCGAAACCCACATCATGGAGCACGGCATGCTGATGACGGCCGGAGCGGGCGTCTACCGCTTGGACGAAGACTGGTTTCCCGTGCAGAAGGGCGACGTGATGTGGATCGGCCCGTACTGCCCGCAGTGGTTTGTCGCCATGGGCAAGCAGCCGGCGAGCTACCTCTACTACAAAGACGTCAACCGCGACCCGCTCGCGGAATGAGCAGAGCCGTGTCTCTCACCTCAACGGAGCAGGGATTCCTGCGTCGAGCCATCGAGCTCTCGTTGGAGAAGATGCGTGCCGGCAAGGGGGGCCCCTTTGGCGCCGTCGTCGTCAAAGGCGGCGAAATCGTCGCCGAGGGCTGGAACTGCGTCACTTCCGACCACGATCCAACGGCCCACGCCGAGGTCGTCGCCATCCGCCGCGCCGCGAGCGCGCTCGGCACCTTCGACCTCAGCGGCTGCGTCATCTATTCGAGCTGCGAGCCCTGCCCCATGTGCCTCGGGGCCATCTACTGGGCCCGCCTCGACGCCCTCGTCTTCGCCAACACGCGCGACGAAGCAGCCTCGATCGGCTTCGATGACGCGCACTTCTACGACGAGCTCGCCAAGCCGCTGCACGACCAGAAGCTACCGTGCACGCACGTGCCGAGCGAAGCCGCCCGCGCCGTCTTCGAGGAGTGGCGCGAGAAGGACGACAAGACCGAGTACTGACTCGGCAGGCGACGAGATCGGGTTCGCTTCGTCGAGCTCAGGTGTGCGGCAGCACCGCTCCGAGTCTCTCCCGGGTTCTCCGTACCGCACCGCGCGCACAGAAGCAGAAGAAGCAGGTCATCAAGAAGACCTGAGCGCTCGGAACGTCCTGAGCGGGGGCCAGAACTCCCCATCCGAAGAGGAGCACCAGGCAGGCGTTCGCTTCGGGAAGGCGTTGCGCAAGCTGCGGCCTGAAGAAACAGGCCATCGCCAGAGCCGCGCACGCCGTGGCCCCCAGCCTCAGCACGATGTCGCCGATCGAACCGAAAGCGAGCTGCGATTTGAGACCGCCGTAGCAGGCGTTCGGGTAGACCGCGAGAATCAATCCCATCCACAGCGTGCCGTAGGGTCGGTAGCTGTTGGTGGACGTCTTGGCAGCCAGAACTTCTTCCGCGCTCACCCTTCGAAGCTAGCAGACGGTCCGCGTGTCGAGACTCCTGCCGCACGCGACTCGGCTCTGTTCGACCCCTTGCCCTGCGCCTCAGTAGGATGATCCCACCAGTCGAGAGCGAGAGGGGGACCGTATGGCTGAAACGAGCGTCGATCGAGACCAGCTTCTGGAACAGGCGAGCACGCCGATCGAGCCCGTTGCACTGACTCTGTCCTACCGCGTCGCGCTCTCCGCCGTCGCTCTGGTGATGGTGCTGCTGCCGCTCGCTTATCTCGCGATCATCGGCGCCGTCGGCTTCGGCATCTACTACCAGATCGCTCACATGGGCCAGATGTTCGAAGACTCGACGAGAACCTACGTCGGCCTTCTGGTGGTCGCCGTCCTCCTCCTCGTCTTCCTGGTCCGACCGCTCTTCTCCCGCCTGCCCGAACCGCCGCAGCCCCTCTCCCTCCGCCCGGGCGAGGAGCCTTTCCTTCACGACTTCGTCTACGCCGTCTGCGATGCGGTGGGCGCTCCGCGGCCGCGACGCATCGACATCGATTCGCAGGTCAACGCCTCGGCGAGCCTTCGGCAGGGTTTTCGTAGCCTCGGATCTCGCGACCTCGTCCTGACGATCGGCTCGCCCCTCGTCGCCGCGCTGTCGCTGCAGCAGCTCGCCAGCATCCTCGCGCACGAGTTCGGCCACTTCTCCCAAAACGCGGGCATGAAGCTCTCGTACATCGTGCGCTCCGTCAGTGCTTGGTTTCACCGCGTCGTTTACGAGCGCGACCAGTTCGACCTCGATCTCGAGCGGCACGCCAAGAACAGCTCCACCATCTTCGGCATGATCGTGCTCTACGCCGCGCGCGCCGCCATCTGGCTGAGCCGACGGGTTCTCTGGTGCCTGATGCGCATCGGGCAGCTGGTCTCCTGCAGCCTGATGCGGCAGATGGAGTTCGACGCGGACCGCTACGCCTTTCGCTTCGCCGGCTCGGAAGCGGTCAGCGGGTCTCTGACAGAGCTGCCCTTCGTCAGCGTCGCAGCCAACGGCGCCTACTCCGATCTGGGCTCCCTGTGGGAGCGGCGCCGGTTGCCGGCAGACCTGCCCGGACTCATCGCGCACCACCGCAAGACGCTTCCCGAGGAGGTCGTGCAGTGGATCGAGCAGAGTACCGGCGAAGACACGAGCGGCTGGCTCAGCACACACCCGGCCACCAGCCAGCGCATCGAAGCGGCGAAGCACGCAAACGCCGACGGCGTCTTCGCGAGTGAGCTTCCCGCCACCGTGCTCTTCGAGGACTTCGACAAGACGAGCCGCCTCGCATCGGTCCACTTCTACCGCCAGGTGCTCGGCGGGGAGTTCGACCCGCGCGATCTCATCTCGCTCGATGAGATTGACGCGCACCGCGAGAGAGAGGGTGCTCTGGCGAGAGTGCTCGAGACCTTCTTCCAGGGCAACGCCTTCGTCTACCTGCCACCGACGATCGAACGGATCACGGCCGTGCCGAGCGATGCGGAGGCGGAGCTGCAGATTCTACGCAAGCGCGTCTTCGACGAGCGGCGGGAGCTCGATCGGCTGCAGATCGCCTGGTCCGAGCAAATCAACCGTCTCGGTGGAGCCCGCACGGCGCGCTCCCTCATCGAGTGCGGCTTCCGGTTGGAACCCAGCGACTTCCATCTGTTGCGTTCCGAGGCGAGCGACGCACGCCGGGTGATGGACGAGGCGGCGGCCGAGATGGCTCGCTTGGAGGACGAAATCCGCCCGCTCACGGAGTCGCTCGAACGGCGCCTGAGCATCGCTCTCGCGCGAGCTCCGGCGGAGCCGCGCGACGCCCTCCTCAGGGCATCGAATGCCCTCGCTGCTCAGAGCGACTCCCTCGTCCGCCTGGGCGAGTTCCAATCGATCCTCGGCAATCTGGCGACCCACCGTCAGGAAGACGACAAGAAGTACGACGCCGAGCTCGAGCGCGTCACGAACGAGGCGCAGAGCGCGATCGCGGCTTACCGCGACCAGCTCCTCGACGTCCCCAATCCGCTCGCCGGCGAGCATCGCCAGAGCCGAATCGGCACGACGGTGCTGCGCGCGGAGCCCTCGATCGATCTCGGCGAGCTCCTGTCGGCACTCCAGGACGCGACGGCGACGGCAAGGCAGCTCCAGATGTCTCTCCTCGGAGAGCTCGGCGCCCTCGCCGAGGAAGCTGAAAGCGAGATCGGATTCACGCCGCTGCCGGCTCCAGACCGATCGGGCGACGGAGCCCGCTGAGCCTGCGGAGGGCGCGACCTCCGAGCTCGGCGCCTCCGCGTGCCGCCGGCGTCCAGAGACAACACCCTGCCCAAGGACGCCGAGGCGGCCCCCGGGACCGCCCCTGACCGACGCGAGCCGCGCGCACTCGGCGCGCGGCGACTCGCATGTCGGCACGTCGGCACGTCGGCAAGAGATCCAAAGCGACAGCAACAACGGGCAGCCGGACGCCGAATCCGAGGTTCTTTCGTCTGCATTCGAGGGCCTCTCGCCGACGCGCGAGCGAGTCTTGTCGAGAGCTCGGCGACCGTGACCGAGCGGTGACCACTGAGTGACTTCGCGGTGACGTAGCTCGTGAGCAGCGGCGCTACCGTCCCACGGTCCTTCCATGAGCCGGGGCCCCCGACCCGCGGGCTTTTCGCTGCGCGCCCGTCGGCGCGACGAGCGCAGTTGATTTCTTTGAGGAACCTCAGAATGAGAAGACTTCGCACACTCTTGACCGGCGTCACCGCCCCTTTCTTGCTAGCGGGGCTTGCCCTGGCGCAGGAGCCCGAAACCGCTCCGAACACCGAAACCGTGTCGGAAACCGAACAAGAAGCTGAAGAAGAGGAGGCTCCCTCGGTCGCCGAAGAGATCACCGTCACGGGAACCAAGGCGGACCTTTCTCTGCAGGAGACGGTCACTTCCGTCTCGGTCTTCAACTCCGAGCGCATCGAGCGCGAGGCGGTCTTCGAGCTCGACGACATTCTGCTGCGCACGGCCAACGTTTCGACCAATGGCGGCACCAACAGTCTGTCGATTCGCGGCGTCCGACGCTTCGGCGTCGCGGGCGGCACCGGCGTCACCTCGAACGTCTACGTCGACGGCGCGCCGCTCTCCAACCTCGGCGCCAACGGTCTCGAGAGCCTCTGGGACGTCGAGCAGGTCGAGGTGCTGCGCGGACCCCAGTCCACGGTACAGGGTCGCAACTCGCTCGCTGGCGCCATCGTCATCAACAGCAAGCGCCCCACCTTTCAGCTCGAGAACGACTTCCGCGTGCGCTTCGGCGAGCTCGGCACGCGTCAGTACTCGGCGGCCCTGGGCGGCCCGCTGACGACGGAGACTCTCGCCGGTCGCATCAGCGCCAACGTCCAGGAGTTCGAGGGCAACGTCCGTTACGCCGCACCCGGCAGATCCAACGGCGAGCTGGCGCACGTCAACGACGGCGCGACGATTCGCGGTCAGCTGCTGTGGATCCCCAAGGCCGTCTCCGGCCTGAGCTGGAATCTGATCGTCGAGCGCACCGACACGGATACGCGCGACAACCTCGTGCAGTGGGCCCCGGGCCCGCCGGGCAGCCCCGAATTCGAAGCGTGGGACCCCTTCGGCAACGAGGGCTACCAGGTGCCGCAATCCTTCGAGTACGAGCTGACGCGCTTCGTGACGGAGCTGAACTACACCCTGTCCGACCGCTTCACGCTCGTCGGCCTCGCCACGTACGAAGACACGATCCAGGACCGACTCTTCGGCAATCCCGACAACCCGGTCGAATTCGACACGAATGCCACCTTCGACAGCGACACGCAGACGATGACCGGTGAGCTCCGCCTCGAATTCGGCGGCGACAAACTCAGCGGTCGCGCCGGCGCCTACTACTTCGAGGACGACGCCGATCAACTGGTCACCGCCTCGGTGGCGCTGAACTTCCTGCCGGTCATTCCCTCCACCAGCATCGGCATCATCGAAGGCCTGAGCAACCCCGGCACCGAGAACTACGCCTTCTTCGGTGAGCTGCGCTACGAGATCAACGACTCCTGGGTCATCGAGGCCGGGCTGCGCTACGACAACGAGAGCTTCGACACCACGGGCTTTCAGCTGTCGGGCTCCATCAACCCACCGGACTGCGTCGTCGCGCCCTTCATTCCGGGCATCGGTGGACTGCCCTGCATCTTCCTGCTGCGGCAGCCACCGGCGCAGCCGTTGACCGCCGAGTTCGACGCACTGCTCCCGCGCGTGGCGCTCACACACAACTTCGACGACAATCGTTCGATCTCACTGGCGGTGCAGGAGGGCTACCGCGCCGGCGGTTCCTTTCTCTTCATCGACTCGCAGTCGGCCGATCAGACCCCGGTCCTCGAGACGTTCGACCCCGAGTTCCTCACCAATTACGAGATCGCCTTCCGCTCGCAGTGGTTCGATCGGAAGGTCACACTGAACGCCAACGCCTTTTACTCCGACTGGCGCGATCAGCAGGTCTTCATTCCCGGCCCGGTCGGCATCAACGACGGTCGTACCGAGAACGTCGGCGCTTCGGAGCTGCTCGGTATGGAGCTCGAGACGCGCTGGCAGGTCAACCCCAACGTTGAGCTCTTCACCGCGCTCGGCTACACCAAGACGGAGTTCACCGACTTCCCGTTCTCCGTCGACCAGGACGGCAACGTCATCGACCCGGAGTTCGCCTTCCTCGACGGCAACGAGTTCCAGACCGCACCGAACTTCACCGGCTCGATCGGTGCTTACTACAACAACCAGAAGGGCTACTTCGGCGACGTCACGGTCAGCCACACGGACAGCTCTTTCTCCGACATCTTCAACCTCCCCATCGACGAGGTCGAAGCGGTGACCATCACCAACCTGCGTATCGGCTACGGCCGCGACAAGTGGCGGGCCTACATCTTTGCCAACAACCTTTTCGACGAGCGCATTCAGACCTTCCGCAACTTCGCGAACGTCAACCAGGACGGAACGCTCGACACCTTCACGCCGGGTGCGACGAACGTCAATCGTCCACGCGTCGTCGGTCTCGCCATCGACTTCAGTTTCTAGCCGCTCCGGCGCGCAGCCCTGCGGGGCTGCGCGCTCGGAGCCGTACCGCTAAGATTCCAGCACCGATGAACTCGCAATCGCACAGCACGGAACCGGTCCCCGACGCTCACTTCGTCCCGAGTCACTACCTGATCCAGGTCGACGACCTCGCGGCAGCCGTCGAGGAGGCCCGAGCTGCCGGCTTCACCGTGCTCTGGGGCAGCGAACCGAGCAAGGCGCACAACGCGCTGATCTTCACGTCCGCAGGGGGGTTCATCGAGCTCTTCACGCTGCCGTTCACGGGGCTCAAGGGAAGGCTCGCGAGCGCAGTCGTTCGAGCAGGGGCCGCCGTCGGCAGCGTCGCGATGCAGCGCGCGCAAGGTTGGAAGACGAAGTCGGGCTTCTGCGACTTCGCTCTGGAGACGCGGGCTCCGCTCGACGAAGCGATCGCCGAGCTGAGCCGCAACGCCGTGAGCGTCAGCAAGGCAAGATCGTTCTCGAGGGTAGAGTCCGGAGGGCAGACGATCCGCTGGCAGCTGTGCAGCCCCCCGAGCGTCGAGCTTCCATTTCTCATGGGCCCCTACACGCCGGAGCAGAGCATCGAGAGCTCAGACCTCCAGCACGACAACGGGCTGCGCGAGCTCGTCGGCCTCGCTCTGGCCACCCCCGAGCCCGTGCGCTATGCAGAGAGTCTCGCCGCCCTCTTGGGTACGGCGACGGTCGAGCCGACCGCCGACGGCGCCCGCGTCGATCAGGGGGACTTCCGCTTCCTCGTCGAGCGCGGGCCCGAGCATCGACTCCTCTGGCTCCTCGGAACGGGCTTCTCCCAGGAACAGATCGAGCTCGGTGGACTGTCTCTGAAGAGAGCCGAGTGACGAACGGCTCGTCGCTGGCCTACTCGAGGTAGCCGAGGCTCTCCAGACTCTCCCTTTCGGAAGCCGTCAGACCGCGCGTCGACGAGGCCACGATGCGGGGCAGCCGTCGCTCCAGAAAGGCGCGCAGGTCCCGCGCCAGCGAAGCCGTTTCGGCGGTTCGCGCGGGCAGCAGGTCCGTCGTCTCGCCCGGATCGTACTCGAGATCGAAGAGGTCTTCTTCTCCGCTGCGCACGTCCAAGACGTACTTGTGCGGCCAGTCGAGAACGCTGTACGACGCCTTCTCGCGGCCGGGTGAAGCCGCCTCGAGGAGGAGCGGGACTCGCGAAGCCTCGAAGAGGCCGGGGCCAGAGAACTCAGGTGACGTGAGGTCCGCAAGATCGAGCAGCGTCGCGGGCAACGACAGCGTCGACACCGCCTCTCGGCGGCGCGACGGCGTGTCCGCCTCGAGAGCTGAACTCCAGAGCATCAGGGGAACTCGGAGGACCTCCTCCTGCACGTAGCCGTGCCCGAAGAGATCGTGCTCACCGAACAGCTCGCCGTGATCGGAGGTGAACGCAACGAGGCTCTCCCGCCCGGGCCGCAGCGAGAGCCACTCGTCCAGCAACCGGCCGATCTGATCGTCCGTCGTGGCGATCTCTTCCCGGTACAGATCGAGCACGTGAGCGAGCTCCTCCGAGCTGACCTCGCGTCCCCTCAGGTCGCGCTCCAGGTACTCCGTCGCGAAGCGCCCGCTCGTGGCGATCGCTCGATCGGGATGATCGACGTAAGCCGAGTGCGGATCGAAGTAGTGAACCCAGAGAAAGAGCGGGCGATTCGACGCCTTGCGCAACCGCTCCAGAGCGACGTTCGTCAGCCGCTGAGACGAAATCTCTCGATGTGTCCCGACGTAGCGGTCGGCGTAGACGTCGAAACCCTGCGCAAGACCGTAGCGACGACTCGACAGCAGATGGCTCGTGACGCCGACCGTCTGGTAGCCGCGGTTCTTGAAGACTTCGGCGACGCTGGTGAAACGCCGATCGAGCGGCGTATCGAAGCCCGTCGCACCATGCTCCGACGGACGCAGGCCCGTCAGCAAGCTGGCGAGGCTGGGCAGCGTCCACGACGAGGGAGCATAGGCTCTGTCGAAGACCACCCCTCGGGCCGCGACCTCGTCCAGACGCGGCGTTATCGAAGGGGTGCTGCCAGCAAAGCCCAGGGAGTCGGCGCGCAGCGTATCGACCGTGATCAACAGTACGTCGGGTCCCGGCGACGCCGACGGCAGCCCGGCGAGCACGAGTCCCAGCAGGAGAGCGGCCAGCAGCAGGACCAGCGTCCCACGGGGAGCCGCGACCCGTTGCTCGCTCTCCGAAGAGCGGCCGAGCCAACGAGTCGCCAGAACGAACAGCACGAGCACCACTCCCGTCACCACGACGTGCCTCGCACCCCACGACTCCGGCCAGCTCAGGTCGAAGCCCTGCACGTGATGGAGCTGCGCCGGCAGGGGCCAGTTCCAGTTCCTGAGTCCGAGGCGGTAGAGCGAGGCGCCGACGGCGAGGGCTACCGCTCCCCCGACTTCGGCCGACGGCCCTCCGTCTCCGGGGAGCACTTTCCCCAGAGATCTCACGAACACGATCCAGACGGCCACGAGCAGGGCGATCGCCAAGCCCGCGCGCAGCGCGACACCGAGCTCGGACAGCGCCAGCCACCCTAGTCCCTGCGCGAGCCAACCGTGCGCCCAGAGCGACTCCGCGTAGCCGAAGAGGGCAAGGGCCAACGGTAGGAGGAGGAACCGCAGCGCGGCCCGCGTCTGAACCTGCACCTCTCCCGCTTCGCGCCCGCTCGTCAGGAACCGACCCCGACTTTCGCCGTCTCCAGCTGCTCGATCACGCGCACGATCTCTTCGTGCGTCGCCGGCAGACGCAGCGGCACCTGCTCGCCGGGCGCCACCGCTCGCAGCGCGTCTTTGACGGCCGTGAACACCGAGACGGCAAGCATCAGCGGCGGTTCGCCGACGGCCTTCGTACTGCGCAGATTCTTCCAGTTGGCACGGTTGTTCACGAACTCGACCGTGAGCCGCTCGGGCAGGTCGCTGACGTTCGGGATCTTGTAGGTCGTCGGAGAGTCGGAGAGCAGGCGGCCGTCATCACCGTAGACGAGCTCTTCCGTCGTCACCCAGCCGAGGCCCTGAACGAGTCCGCCGATCACCTGCCCGCGCTCGATCTCCCAGTGGATCGGCTGACCGATGTCCATCAGCACGTCGAGGCGCTCGACCGAGAGCTCGCCGATGAGGCGATCGATCAGCACCTCGGCCACGCACCAGCCGGTCGTGTAGTAAAAGAACGGCGTGCCCCGCCCCGTCTCGCGATCGAAGTCGACGCCCGGCGTGGCGTAGAAGCCGCGGGCGCCGAGATCGATGCGTTCGACGTGGGCACGACGCGTCAGCTCAGCGAACTCGACGCCGCTCGCGCTCTCCCCTTCGAGGAAGACGCGTCCCCCTTCGAAGCGCACATCCGTCGAGCTCGTACCCTCACCACCAAGCTGCTCTGCAGCGAAGCTCGCCAGCCGTCCCCGGATCTTGCCGCAGGCGCGCACCGCTGCGGTCCCGTTGATGTCGGTGCTGGCCGACGCCGCGGTCGGCGAGGTGTTGTTGTTCTTCTCGGTCGACGTCGGCATGACGATGACGTGGCGCGGATCGATACCGAACTCTTCGGCGACGATCTGCGCGATCTTGACGTTGACGCCCTGCCCCATCTCGGTGGCGCCGGTGGACACCTGCACCGTCCCGTCGGTGTAGACGTTGACGAGGGCGTTGCCCTGGTTGAGCGTCTTGTTGGTGAACGAGATGCCGAACTTGACCGGCACCATCGACAGACCGCGCAGGTGCGTCTTCGAGCCTTCATTGAAGACGGCGATCTCGTCGCGTCGCGCTCGGTACTCGGAGGACTGCTCGAGCCGCTCCATCATCTCCGGCACGAAGTCGTCTTCGATCGTCTGGCCGTAGGGAGTGACGTTCCGCTGCTCCTCGCAGCCCGTCGCGTCGGCTTCGTCGCCGTAGAGGTTGGCCCTGCGCACGTCGAGCGGATCGAGCTCGAGCGCTACAGCGATCTCTTCCATCGCGTGCTCGACCGCGGCCATCGCCTGGGGCCCACCGAAACCGCGAAAGGCCGTATTCGGCGGCAGGTTCGTGCGGCAGACGCGCGCCCCGATCTGCACGTGCGGGAGGTAGTACGCGTTGTCGAGGTGCAGCATCGTGCGCTCGAGCACGGCGGTCGAAAGATCGGCGTAGGCCCCACCGTTCGAGCGCACCTCGAAGTCGGCCGCCTCGATGCGGCCCTGCTCGTCGAAGCCGAGACGGTAGCGAACCCGGGTCTCGTGGCGCTTGCCGGTGACCTGCATGTCGTCGTCTTTACCGTAGACGACCCGAGCCGGCCGGCCTGTGTGCTGGGCGACGAGCGCCGCCATCACGGCCGGGATCGCCGCCTGGGTCTCCTTGCCGCCGAAGGCACCGCCCATACGCTGCGTGATGCAGATCACCTGATGCTGGCCGAGGCCGAGCGCCTCGGCGACGACCTTCTGGATCTCCGTCGGGTTCTGGGTTGACGAGTACACCGTGACCTCTCCGCGCTCGCGCGGCTCGGCGAGTGCCGCCTGGCTCTCCAGGTAGAACTGCTCCTGGCCGTTGCACCAGAACTCTCCGTCGAGACGGTGTGCCGCAGCGCCGAGCCCCTTCTCCACGTCGCCGCGCCGGATGAACCGCTCGAAGCCCAGGTAGTCGCCGCGCTCGTCGGCCTCGTCCAGATGGAGGATGGGCTTCTCCTCGACGACTTCGACCTTGGCGAGCGATCGGGCCGCCTCCGCTGCGGCGCGCGTCTCGGCTGCGACCACCGCGATCGGCTGACCGAGATAGCCGATTTCGTCGTCGGCGAGGAACGGCTCGTCGACCAGGATTGGACCCCAGACGTTATGGCCCGGGAGATCGTCTGCCGTGAACACGGCCACGACGCCGGGAGCCACGCGCACGGCGTCGAGGTCGAGACGGTCGAGACGACCGCAAGGGCACGGCGCACCGACGAAGGTCACCGCCAGCTCGGCTTCACGCCGCGGAAGGTCGTCGATGTAGGCCGCCAGTCCGCGAACGTGCTCCGCGGCCGAGTCGTGCGGCAGCGATTCGCCCTTGGGCGGTTCCTTCAGGAGGTCGACGCGCTTCACAGCGGCACCTCGTCGGGACTCGGTGATTCGCTGGCCACCGCCGTCGTCGTCTGAGGGAGGCTCTCCCCTTCGCGCTCCGCCAGAGTCTCGAAGCCGAAGCGACGCAGCGCGTTCTCGGCGAGGCGCAGGCGGTAGTCCGCCGCGCCGCGCACGTCGGAGATCGGTTCGATCTCGCTGCGTGCTTCGGCGCCGGCGCGAGCGAAGAGCTCTTCGGAGAGCGTCTCTCCTTCGAGCAAACGCTCGGTGCGCGGCAAGCGCAGCACCACCGGCCCAACGCCGCCGAGAGCGACGCGAGCGACCGTGATGCGGTCGCCGTCGGTGCGCAGCAGCAGGGCTGCCGTGAACGTCGAGATGTCGAGGTCGCGACGCCGCGAGACTTTGAGCAGGCGTACGTCGTCGGCCGCGGCTTCGAGCGGTACCTTGACCCGTACGAGCAGCTCGTCCGGCGCCAGAGCCGTCTCTTTGTAGCCCTTGTAGAAGTCGGCCGCGGCGACATAACGCGCGCCGCGCAAGCCCGCGACCTCGAAGATGCTGTCGGTGACGAAGAAGAAGGGCAGCGAATCGGCGATCGGCGACGCGTTCATCAGATTGCCGCCGAGCGTTCCGGCGTGGCGAATCTGAGGCGCACCGAACAGGTCGAGCAAGCGGTCGAACTGAGGAAAATCCTCCGCGACGGCGCGCCGGACGGCACTCCAAGAGGCGGCAGCGCCGAGGCTCAGGCAGTTCTCCTCGCGTGACGTGCGGCGTAGCTCCGGCACGCCGCCGAGCACGATGCGGTCGCCGGGCGGCAGTCGTCCCTTGTTGTTCTGCACGCCGAGGTCCGTGGCCCCCGCCACGATGCGCGCTTCGGGATGGGCAGCGCGAAGTGCAAGAGCCTCCGGCAGACTGCGCGGCAGGTAAGCCGTAGCGCCACCAAGAGGCACACCCGCAGAGTCGGCGCAGCGCTCGCGCAGGGCCGAGGCGATGGCGTCCTCGTCGTAGCGCGCGCTCAGTGGCGAGTAAGAGGCCAGGTCGAGCGAACGTCCGGCCTCGAGGATCTGGACGTAACCCGTGCAGCGGCAGAGATTTCCCGTCAGCCCGCGGCGCAGAGCGCTCTCTTCGAGCATGGCACCTCCGCCCGAGTGCACTTCCGCCAACTCCGTCAGCGCACCGACGAAACCCGGCGTACAGAAACCACACTGCGAACCGAAATGGTCGACCATCGACTGCTGGACCGGGTGCAGCTCGTCGCCATCCGAGAGACCTTCCACCGTGACGACGTGCGCGCCGTCGAGCTGGTAGACGAACTGGATACACGAATCGAGCGACCGGTAGCGAAACGGCACGCCGTCTCGGGGCCGCGCACAGAGCACGGTGCACGCACCGCAGTCACCTTCCGCGCAGACCACCTTCGTACCGGTCATCCGGCGGTGCTCGCGCAGGAAATCGCTGAGCGTCAGCGCCGCCTCCGGACCGGAGACGTCGACGGGCTCGCCGTTGAGGAAAAAGGAGACTTGGTTACGCATCGTCCTGGTTCGACTGACTTTATCGAGTCTGGGTGGACAAGGCTCGCGGACATCTGGACGAGAGGCGGCTCACCTCATCCGTCTTTCGGGCCGTCTGCCATCGGGTGCAGCGTCGACGACAGCCCGTGCTCGGGATGTACCCTCACCGGCACAGGCGACCTAGCTCTCGTCGATCGGATCGAAGATCCGCTCACGGGCACGAGCAGGATTCGGAACGCTACCGACGCTCTAGAGTCCTCGAAGGACAGACGGTGCGAGCACGCGGGGCACCCTCTCCAGAAACTCGGACTCGCTTCCCAGGCGAGTCTCTTCAGGGATGCCTTCGGGTCTTGTGGTCAAAGCTCTGCGAAGTGCTCATGTGCCCTGGCGGTCGAAGCGGCGAGCAGACCCACGAGCGTAGTTGTCGCGGCCCGTCTTTCACGGAGGACAACCCATTGAGGCGTTTCCGTTCGTGGGAGGGCAGTCTGCTGCTCGAACTCCTGGCTCACACCCGTCATCTTACGGACTGCGACGAGACTCGAACCCGGTGGGGCCATTAAGCTAAGGAGTCGTCGAACTCCAGGCGTTCATCCCGTCCTCGAAGCTGTCTCGGAAAAGCAAGTCGCCGAAGATGACCGGAACGGTGCTGAAACGCCGGTCGATGCGCGTGACGTTGCCCTGCACGTCCTCGACCTCGGCGAAGACGTGCTGCTCCGACGTATCGCCGAGCGTCGCGCCGATGTCCAGCTCGTAGACGCCTTCGGCGACCTGCACCGCCAGGTCCGCCAGTTCAGCTCCTGCGGTCCGCCCACCGACGGGAAAGTCGGCCTTCACCGAGAGCGTGCTCATGTCGATGCCGCTGTTGCCGTCGGCCAGGCCGAAGCGAATCGTGTCGACGTCGTTCGCGTTGTACCCGGCCCTCGGAAGGCTCACCGTGAGCGTCGGCTTGAGATCGTCGAGAAACCAGCCGTAGGGTCCTTCGTTGATCGGAGCACCGAGGTCGATCCAGCGCACGAAGGTGAGCTTCTCGTCGTGCGTCAGCGACAGGCCACTCGACGGCGGCGGCATCTGGGTGCCGATGAAGTCGATGTCGGCGTCGTTCGGGTCGGCACCGTTCGGCAGCGTCGAGGCGTCACCCGGCACGGACTCGGTCGGGTGGTCGGCGTTGGTCCATCCGTCGAGGCGCTGGCCGAAGAGCTTCCAGATGAGCAGGCTGCGACGGCTCTGAAACTTGCGGATGTAGCGACTCGCGTTCGTCTGGCGCCAGCGGCCGTTGCTGATCACCGGATCGCGACCGTAGAGCGACTGGTCGTCTGCAGCGAGGCGGTAGTAGTCGCCCGGGAGACCGTTCACCGCGGTGAGGTCGTCGAGCACGAGGTCGGCCGGCGGCGAGGCCGCGTTCTTCGTGTGGCAGCCGACGCAGCGGCTCTGCAGAATCGGCCGGATGTCGCGCAAGAACTCGACGTCGATCACCTTGGCCTGGTGGTCGACGCGCGTCGGGTTGCCGCCCTCGTCGGCGCTGAGCAGCGGCGTCAACTGGTGCAGGTCGAGCGGCTGGAAGCCGGGCTGCCCGGCCGCCGTCGTGTTGAAGTCGAGCGGCAGCTGCGAGTGTGCATGACAGCCGCCGCAGTCGACGCGCTGCTCGCCCGGCCTCACCTGATGCCACGTCTGCGACATATTGAGCGTCATGCCGTTGCGGTCGATCGTCTGGAAGGTGAACGGAGTGTCCGCCGGCAGCTTGAGCAGGAAGCTCGTGTCGGCATTGCCCTCCGGATCCATTACCGTCTGACCGCCCGACGTCTTGCGCAGCGGCACCTCGCCGAGGATGCGCAGGCGCTCGTTGGCGTGGTTCTCGAACTGACGGCCGTAGTTCGGGCCGTAGCTGCGGTGCGTGTTCGGCTCCATCGACAGCACGCGCAGAGCCCAGATGTCCGAATCGCCGTACTTGCCGGCGTCGGCACCTTGCGCGAACCAGTTGCTGCTCTGTTCGTTCTCCGAGGTGTTGAACGCGTCGAGGCCGTCGAACGTGTTGGCCCACGACTTCACGCGGCCCGGAAAGCTCTCGCGCTTGTAGACGCTGCTCGAGCCGACGAGGCCGAAGGGCGTGCCTGCGGGCAACTCGCTGTGCAGCGTGCCGTCGTTCGGAAGCCAGGGCAGCTCCTCCGGCTCGGCCACTCCGTGAATCGCCTGGTAGCGAACGACCGCGCGCGGCCAGGCTTCGTTGTAAGCCGGGTCGTTCTTGAGCAGTGCCATCTGGTCGGGGTCGCTGATCGGCGTACCCGGGTGCAGGTAGAGGCCGCCGTCGTAGCGCGGCAGCGGCGTCGGACGGTTGAGATCGTTCGCCGGCCCCGGCGTCCAAACGACGAGCAGTTCATCCTCGAGTGTCGCGCTTGGATGCGTCAGCTTGCCCACGCGCGTCTGGCCGTCGCTGCCGATCGGCGCGGCGTCGTCCTGGCCGTGCGTGAACGGCGAAATGGAGTGCAGGCCCCACGGCGTGAAGGCCATGCGGAACGGATAGAGAAAACCGCCGCTGACCGTCTGCTGGATCTCCGGATTCTGTGAGGGGAACGCCGGGTAGAAGGGCGGCGTGCCTGCGGGCGGCTTCACCGGCATGCGGTAGAGCGCGCCGAAGCCGTTGTTGTTGAGGTTGTAGTAGTCGATGAACGCGAGATCGCCGCTGCTCAACTGCGTCTGGAAGTGAAACGCCTGCGGCGAATGAAAGGCGCTGACGACCGGCGACCAGTTGCGCCCGTCCGGATAGATCGCCCAGAGCCCCCAGACGCGTCGGTCGCGCAGCCCCTGGCTCTCGTAGGACGAAAACAGCAGCCGACCGTCGCGAAGGATCGTCGGGTGCAGGGCGCTTCCGATCGTCATCGGCGCGATCTCGGTGACGTTGCCACCGTCCAGATCCATGACGAACATCTGCAGCGTCGGCGAAGTGAACGAGTTCGGCGGCTCGAAGCCGTTGCGGTTCGACGTGAAGGCGATCTTGTCGCCGGGCACCTGCATCGGCCCGAGGTTGAGGATGCCGTAGCCGAGGCGGTTGTACTGCGCTCCCGGGGTCACCGGGTTCGATTCGTCCCAGTTCCCCGCGCCGGTGTTCGGCGTGAACTCGCCGAAGGTCAGCCGCGTCACCTGCCGCGTCGACAGCTCGATCTGGTAGATGTCCGCGCCCTCGTACGGCAGGTCGTCCCGCTGGTAGTTCAGCGCCTGCTGGCGAAGGTCCGGGAAGTAGCTGTAGTAAACGATACGTCCGTCGAACGAAACGACAGGGTCCGTCACCGCACCGTGCCCGCCCGCGACGAGGATCTCCTCCGAACCGTCGGGGTGCAGCAGCATCAGGTCCGCCCCAGGCTCGGCGCGGCCCGGGTGAAAGACCTCGGGCCAGATGGTGTTCGTCTGGTCGCCGTAGCGCGGCTGGCGCACGTAGACGATGTCGTACGTGACGCCGGCGTCGGCAGGGGTTTGCGCAGCGACGGAAGGGAGCAGACCGGCGAGCAACGTCAGAGCAACGGCGAGCCCTCGGCCGCCTCGAGCGAAACGGTGTCGGGCGATCGGCAATATATGCATGATTTTCAATATTACAGAAGACGGTGCAACGCCGCTCAACGCAGAGGCCCAGTCGCACTTTGCGACGAGGCGGCCGGACCACTCCGCAGCTATCATCGCCGGGCCACAAGTGCGCTCGAACGGCGCAAGGAGACTCGGCCATGAAGCTCAAGGAACACCTCTACGGAAAGTCCCAGGTACGCGTCACGCGCCTCGACCGCACCAAGGCGCCGCACCGCGTGCTCGTCGCCTCGGTCGACATCGCCCTCGAGGGGGCCTTCGAGCCGAGCTACACCGACGGTGACAACCGCTCGGTCGTCGCGACCGACACGATGAAGAACACGGTGTACGTGCTGGCACGCCGTTACGGCGACCGCACGGCCGAACAGCTGGCGATGCGGCTCGCCGAGCACTTCATCGACGAGTACGAGCACGTCGAAGCGGCGACGGTCGACGTCGAAGAGGAGCTGTGGACTCCGGTGCGCGTCGGCGATCGACGCTACGACGACGCCTTCTCGCGTCGCGGACCCGAGAATGCCGTGGCCACGGCCTCGGCGAGCCCGGAGGGAACTCTGGTCACGGGCGGCCTCGTCGGCATCCAGGTGATGAAGACCTCGAAGTCCGGCTTCTCGAACTTCCACGAAGACGAGTACCGCACTCTCGCCGACACCGACGACCGCCTCTTCGCAACGACCGTCGACGCGCAGTGGCGGTACCACGACGACGCCGCCGAGTTCGACGCAGACGACTTCTACCGCACGCGCTCGAAGGTGCGCGGGGCACTGCTCGAGACCTTCGCGGAGCACGAGTCCCTCTCGGTACAACAGACGCTCTTCGAGATGGGTACGGCCGCACTCGAGCGCTGCGGGGTCATCTCGGAAATCTCCCTGGTCATGCCGAACCAGCACCACCTCCTCGTCGACCTCGCCGTCTTCGGGCTCGACAACGACAACGAGGTCTTCGTGGGGACGAACGAGCCGTTCGGGCACATCGAGGCGACGGTGAGTCGCTGACGGAAGCGGCGCCGTGCGGGACCGGGAACTCGCCGCGAACGTCTTCCCGGACCGGCGCTGCGGCAGTCGCCCGTTCGCTGGACCTAGCCGACCGCCACAGCACGCGCCGCGTAGCAGCCCGGCGCCGCGAAGTGCAGGTGCACGAAGTCGACGTCCTCCGTCGACAGGGTTCGTTCGAGGCTCGCCTCGAGCTCCTTGCCGTCGACGATCTCGGCCGTGCGCAGGAAGCCCTCGGCGTCGAAGGCGCGCACCGAAATCTGCCGCGAGCGAAACATCTCGGGCACTTCGTTGATCGCCGGCACCGAGGTTTCGACGTGCTCGCGCACGTAGACGGCGTGCGTCGCACGGTAGGGAGACTCGAGCGGCATGTGCTCGTAGTTCACCAGCAGGAGCGTCTCCCCCGTCTTCGCATCGGCCAGGGAGGCGCGGCACGGGTAGCCGTGGTCCGCTTCGGCGGTGACACGCACCGCCTGGTGCTCGCGCAGCGCCTCCTCGCTGGCTCCCAGGAGGGCGTCGAATTGGGAGGCGTCGAGAGGTTCGATCTGAAAATCCATCGCATTTCTCCTTCAAGGTGTTCGTCTGGGCCGAACGAAAAGTACGCTGCCGCAGCCAAGAAACCCGCCGTTTTCGGACCCGTCATGAGACGGGGCGCGAGCAGCACGAAGGCAGTAGAGTCCGGGCCATGCCGAAGCAAGGGATCGCGCTGCGCAGCCGACGGGTACTGACGCCCGACGGCGTCTCCGCGCACGACGTCCAGATCGACGGCGACGTCATCACGGCGCTCGCCAGGTATGGCTCGTCCAGCGAGGCAGAGGACCTCGGCGACCTCGTCCTCATGCCGGCGGGCATCGACGTACACGTGCACGTCAACGAGCCGGGACGCACGCACTGGGAGGGGCTGCGAACGGCCACTCGCGCGGCAGCTGCCGGCGGTCTGCGAAAGATCGTCGACATGCCGCTCAACTCCTCTCCGGTCGCGACGACACCGGCGGCTCTGCGGTCCAAGCTCGACGCCGCAAAGAGGCGGCGAGCGGCGCAGGAGCTGCACTGCGACGTCGCCTTCTACGCGGGGCTCGTCCCCGAAAACGCTCTGGATCGCACGCTTCTCGAAAGGCTCGCCGAGCAACCGATCGCGGGGTTCAAAGCCTTCCTCTGTGATTCGGGGCTCGCCGAGTTTCCCGCCGTCGAGGAGCGCCACCTGCGCGCCGCGATGCCAGTCATCGCGCGAACCGGCCACCGGCTGCTGGCGCACGCAGAGATCCTCGACGCAGAGCCGGTGCTGAGCGGTGGAGACTACGCCCAGTTCGAAGCCTCGAGGCCGCCGAGCGTAGAGGTCGAAGCGATCGAGCGGCTCGCCGAGCTCTGCGAAGAGACCCGTTGTCCGGTGCACATCGTGCACGTGGCCAGCGCCGAGGCCATCGACGTCGTGCGCTCGGCCAAGAAGAGGGGCCTGCCCTTCTCCGCCGAGACCTGCCCGCACTACCTCACCTTCGACGGCGCCGCTCTGCCGCCCGGCTCCAACCTCTGGAAGTGCGCACCACCGCTGCGAGGCCCAGAGCATCGCGAAGCCCTCTGGCAGGCCCTCGAAGACGGCACGCTCGACTTCGTCGCCACGGATCACTCACCCTGCCCGCCCGAAGACAAGCGCTTGCACTCGGGAGATCCAGCAAGCTTCGACGAGGCCTGGGGCGGGATCGCCTCGCTGCAGCTCCTGCTGCCAGCGGTCTGGACCGGCCTGCGTGAACGCCACGGCGAAGACGCAGGCCTGAAGCGGCTCGCTCGTTGGCTCTGCGAGGCGCCAGCGCAGTGGCTCGGCGAGTCCTTTGGCGGGGAGAGGGGCGGTACCCTGAGCGTCGGCCAGCCGGCGCATCTCGTCGCCTGGGATCCCCTCGCCCGCTTTACGGTTCGTGGCCAGGATCTGGAGCATCGGCACGCGCCGACGCCGTACGAGGGGCTCGAACTCTTCGGAGCCGTGCATTCGACCTGGGTGCGCGGCCGGCGGACGTACTCGCGAGGCGAAGTCACGACGCCCTCGGCGATCGAGGTCGCGATGCCAATGGGCGACGGCCCGCCGCTCGCCCGCCTGGACGCAGCGGCCCTCCGTGAACGCCTCGCTCACTGCTGCGCGGCGGAGCGCTGGATCGAAGCCATGCTCAGCGGCGGTCCTTTCACGTCGGCACAGGACGCCTTCGACCGTTGCGAGAAGGCGTTCGAAGACCTCGAAGATCAGGACTGGCTGGAAACCTTCGCCGCGCACCCTCAGATCGGAGACGTGGAAACGCTCGCCGAGAAGTACCGCGGCACCGCCGAGCTGGCATCGAGCGAACAGGCCGCTACCGCGACCGCCTCGCACGAGACGCTCGAGCGCTTGGCGCACGGCAACCGCGAATACCTCGATCGCTTCGGATTCCTCTTCATCGTCTTCGCCAGCGGCAAGAGCGCCGAGGAGATGCTCAGCCTGCTCGAAGAGCGCCGGGGCAACCGTCGCCGGGAGGAGATGGCGAACGCGGCGGCAGAGCAGCGCAAGATCACGAGGCTCCGTCTCGACGGACTGTTGGAGAATCAAGCATGAGCCATCTCACGACCCACATCCTCGACACCGCGCGCGGCCGCCCGGCGGCGAACGTCTCGGTCCTTCTCGAGCACCAAGGTGACCGCTGGATCGAAGTCGCCCGCGGCACGACCGACGGCGACGGCCGCGTTGGCGAGCTCGGGCCCGAGCGTCTCGCCAGCGGCATCTATCGCCTCACCTTTGCCGTCGGCGACTACTTCGCAGCGCGCAAGGAAGAGTGCTTCTACCCGGAAGTGCAGGTCACCTTCCGTGTCGACGAGAAGGAAGCGCACTACCACGTGCCGCTGTTGCTCAACCCGTTCGGCTATTCGACCTACCGAGGAAGCTGACATGACGCCGCCCGACGCTAAAGACAGTGTCTCCAAAGACCGACTCTGGAGCCGCATCGAGGACCTCGCCAAGCTCGGCGAGATCCCAGGCAACGGCTGCTGCCGCCCTTCCCTCGGCGATGAAGACAAAGCTGCGCGTGACCTCCTCGCTCAGTGGTGCACCGAGTCCGGCTACGCCGTTCGCGTCGACCAGGTCGGCAACCAGTTCGCGCGTCGCTCGGGACGCGACGACGCGCTGCCGCCGGTGATGCTCGGCAGTCATCTCGACACGCAGCCGACCGGCGGCCGTTTCGACGGCGTCGCCGGTGTCGTCGCGGCGCTCGAGGTCCTGCAGACGCTGGACGATCAGGGCACCTCGACCGAAGCGCCGGTCGAGCTCGTCAACTGGACGAACGAAGAGGGCGCGCGCTTCAAGACGGGCCTGACCGGCTCCTCTGTCTGGGCCGGGCTGATGCCGCTCGAAACCGCCTGGAACGACGTCGACCCGGACGGCATCACACTCAAGAGCGAGCTCGAGCGCATCGGCTATCTCGGCACCGAGCCAGCCGAGGCCTTTCCGATCAAGGCCTTCTTTGAGCTGCACATCGAGCAAGGGCCGCAGCTGCAGGACGCCGATCTCGCTGTCGCGGTGATCGACAAGGTCCAGCACATGAGCCGCTTCGACGTCACGCTGCGCGGCACCGAAGCCCACGCCGGCACGACGCCGATGAGCACGCGGCGCGACCCGATCCGCGCTCTCGGCCAGATCCTCCCCGACCTCTACTCACACGCCGAAGCGCACGGACCCGACACGCGCCTGACCTTCGGCTCTCTGCGGGTTCTGCCGGGAGCCGTCAACACGGTTCCGGGCGCAGTGCACGTGGGCATCGATCTACGTCACCCCGACGCCCTGGCCCACGCCGCGATGGAAGACGCCATTCGCGAGACCGTTGCTCGCCGCTGCGACGCGCTTGCCATCCCTTACGAGCTCGAGCGACCGTGGGGAGCCGAGGGCATCGACTTCGACGCGGAGGCCGTCGCCGCTCTGCGCCGCGCCTGTGAATCCTGCGACTACGAACGCCTCGATCTCGTGAGCGGCGCCGGACACGACGCCATGGCCGTCGCCAACGTCGCCCCCGCCGCCATGGTCTTCGTGCGCTGCCTCGATGGCATTTCGCACAATCCCGCCGAGTGGTGCGAGCCCGAGGATCTTACGGCGGGCACGAACGTGCTGCTGCACGCGACGATCGAAGCCGCCGGCTAAACCCGCCGCCGCGAGCCCTGCTCGCTCAGTCTGCCGGGCTGAGGCTCAGGCCCACCGCCGCATAGGCGTGCACGGCCCGAACCAGTTCCTCCAGCGCGATGGACTCGTCGACGATGTGCGCCAACGTCTCGTTCGAGGGGCCGAGGCCGATTGTCGGGATTCCGGCCTCCCCCGCCGAGTACGCGGCGTTGGTGCAGAACTGGTAGCTCGCGAGCTCGGCCTCGAAGCCCGACTCCTGGAGGGACCTTCGCGCTGCCGCAATCTCCGCTTGCTCCGCCGAGAACCACCAGGCCGGCAACCACTTCGGTTGCGCGACGTGCCAGCCGTTGTACGAGGTGTAGTCGATCGTCGCAAGTTCGACGGTCGTCTCCGGAGCGCCAGCGACGTCGCACGCCGCGCGGAAGTCGCCCATCACCTGCTCGAGCGTCTCGCCCGGTACGAGGCGACGTTCATACGTCGCCTCACAACCGCTCGGGATCACCGAATGTGCGGGGTACGGATCGGAGACGATGGCGGTCAGAGCAAGTACACCGGGACCGACGGGCGACTCCGAGGGCACGGGGATCGCTTCGACCTGCTCGACCACGCGACGCATCGTGTGCACCGCGTTGCTGCCGAGGTGAGGCGCGCTCGCGTGACTCGGCGTGCCATGCGTCCTGAACAAGACCTCGGCCCGACCGCGACCGCCGTTGACGAGCTTCAGATCGCTCGCCTCGCCGATGACGACGAGGTCCGCCGGATAGCGATCGAGCACCGGCTTGAGCGCGGCTCCCTCGATCAGCTCCTCTCCCACCGAAGCCGAGACGACAAGCGAGCCTCGCAGACGCTCCCGATCACAGAGCGCCGCGCCGAACACCATGGCAGCCACCGCGCCCTTCATGTCGCTCGTGCCGCGACCGTACATGCGTCCGTCGGAGATCTCGGCGCCGAACGGGTCGTGCGTCCAAGCGTCGCGAGGCTGCACGTCGACTGTGTCGAGGTGCCCGTCGAAAACGATGCGGGGACCGGGGTGGGCGCCGCGGATCTCCCCTACTGCGTTGCCCGCTTCATCGATGAATGCCGTGTCGTAGCCGAGCGCTTTCATGCACCGAACGACACTCTCGGCGGCGGCGCCTTCGTTGCCGAGCACGCTCTTCGAACGCACGAGCTCGGCGGTGAACTCGACGACGCCTTCGGGATCTACGGTCATGGCGATCAGCCTCCGGGCCGGAAAGCGAAGAAGGTGAGAAGCAGAGCGGCGAGCACGCCGAGGATCCAGTGGATCTCTCGCGCACGCCCCGTGAAGAGACGGATCGCCACCCAGCTGACGATGCCGCCGCAGATGCCGTTGGCGATCGAGTAGGTGAACGGCATGAGCGACAAAGTCAGGAAGGCGGGCAGGGCCTCGTCGAGGCTCGACCATTCGATGTCAGCGGCACCGCGCATCATCATCGCGCCGACGAGAATCAGTGCCGGCGCCGTCGCGGCTGCGGGCACCGCGACGATGAGTGGTGTGAAGGCGAGCGAACCGACGAAAAGTACGGCGACGGTCACGGCGACGAGTCCCGTGCGGCCTCCCTCCTCGACGCCGGTTGCCGACTCGACGTAGGACGTCACGGTGCTCGTGCCGAGCGCGGCACCCGCAACCGTGCCGACCGCATCGGCCGTGAAGGCCCGGTTGGCGCGCGGCAGACGTCCCTCGTCGTCGAGCACACCAGCAAGGCGACCGACGCCGAGCAGCGTGCCCGCCGTGTCGAAGAGATCGACAAAGAGGAAGGCGACGACTGCGAGCAGCAGCTTGCCCGTCAGGAGCTCACTGAAGTCGAGAGCGAACAGCGTTTCGCTCGGTAGGCGAGGCACAGCAAAGACCCCGTCGGGGGCGGGACTCACACCGAGGCCCCAGGCCGTGGCCGTCACCAGAACGATGCCGAGCAGCAGCGCTCCACGAACCTTCAGAGCGCTGAGACCGGCCATGACGAGGAGGCCGAGTAACGCCAAAAGAGCCGGCGGCGCACTTAGGTCCCCGAGCGTCAGCAGCGTCGCCGGATGGTCGGCCACCAGGCCCGCGTTCTGCAGGCCGATGAGCGCCAGAAAGAGACCGATGCCGCTCATCGTGGCGATCTTGATGGACTGAGGAATCGCTTCGATGAGGGCGGTCCGCACTCCGGTGACGGCGAGAACGAGGAAGAGGATCCCTTCGACGAAGACGGCGGCCAGCGCCGTCTGCCAGCTGACGCCGAGAGCGCCGACGACTCCGAAGGTGAAGTAGGCGTTGAGGCCCATGCCCGGCGCCAGCGCAAACGGATAGTTGGCGAGCATCGCCATCGTCAGCGTCGCAATCGCCGAAGCCAGGGCGGTCGCCACCGCGACGTCTTCCGCCGGCAGGCCCGCCTGCGCCAGGATCTGCGGATTGACGAAGAGGATGTAAGAGAGCGTCAGAAAGGTGACGGCGCCGGCGCGCACCTCGGACGCCACCGTGACGCCGTGCTGCGCGAGACTGAACCTTCGCTCGAGAAGAGACATGGGTGGCTGAAAGATACCGCGAGGCGGCGCACTCGCCAGCAAAGGCTGCACGCAAAGGGCAAGAAGCGATAGCCTCGGCGTCCAACCCCGACAACTTGGTACCGACAGCCGCAGGTGATCGATGAGCTCTGACTCCGGAAACCCCTACGCCTCGACCTCGGTCAGGACCTATGCCCTGGTCCTGCTGACCGTCGTCTACACGTTCAACTTCATCGATCGCCAGCTGCTCGCTATCCTGCAGGAGGCGATCAAAGCGGACCTCGGGCTCTCGGATTCGCAGCTCGGCCTGCTGACGGGCTTCGCCTTCGCGCTCTTCTACGTGACGGCCGGCCTGCCCATCGCACGCTGGGCTGACCGCGGCAACCGACGCAACATCGTCGCGTTGGCGGTCGGCATCTGGAGCTTCATGACGGCGGTCAGCGGCTTCGTGCAGAACTACCTGCACCTGCTGCTCGCTCGCATCGGCGTCGGCGTCGGTGAGGCCGGTGGCAGCCCGCCGTCGCACTCGATCATCTCGGACATCTACCCACCCGAGCGCCGGGCTGGAGCGCTCTCCTTCTACTCGATGGGCGTCAACTTCGGCATCCTCTTCGGCTTCCTCTTCGGCGGCTGGCTCAACGAGTTCTTCGGCTGGCGCGTCGCCTTCCTCGTCGTCGGCGTTCCCGGCATCATCATCGCCTTCCTCGTGCGCTTCACGCTCAAGGAGCCGATGCGCGGCCTCGCGGAGCAGCGGGAGGCGGCGACCGAGGAGGTCCCACTCACCTCGGTCCTCAGCCTGCTCGCCAGCCGGGCGTCTTTCCGGCACATGGCCTTCGGCGCCGCGCTCAACGCCTTCGCTGGCTACAGCGCGAGCAACTGGACGGCGTCGTTCATCATTCGCAGCCACGGCATGGACACCGGTGAGCTGGGGACATGGCTCGCCATGTCGATGGGCGTCGGCGGAGCGATTGGCGTGCTCGGCGGTGGACTTCTCGCCGAGCGGCTGGCCCCGCGCGACGTGCGCTGGTACATGTGGCTACCGACCCTGACCGGCATCCTCTGCCTGCCGTTCATGGTGGCGACGTACCTCGTCGGCAGCGCCTACGCGGCTCTGCTGTGCGGCGTCATTCCCAGCACGCTCTTCAACGTCTATCTCGGCAACACCCTGGCGATGAGCCACGGCCTCGTCGGCCTGCGCATGCGCGCTCTGGCCTCGGCGATCCTGTTTTTCATCCTGAACCTGATCGGCCTCGGCCTCGGCCCGTGGCTCGTCGGTACGCTGAGCGACTACCTGGCGGCCGAACACGGTGCCGAGTCGCTGCGTCTGGCGATGCTCTATCTGCTGCCGGCGGCGATGACGTGGTCGATTCTCCACTTCTACATGGCGTCGCGAACGCTCAAGGAAGATCTGGCAGCAGCGCCGGACTGATGGGTGACCGCCTGCGGTCGCTTCGGCGGCCGCGGGCGCTTGCATCTCTCGAAGTGCCCGTTTCGGCCTTCGGAGGGTTCGCGGAGCGGCTGCGTTTCGTGAACGCACGCCGAGCAGGCGGGCAGCGCAGCCTTCCAAGGCGCAAAGCTCCCTCTTCGCATCGTCCCGGAGCGGAGACCCCTCCGATCGAGGACCCGGGCCAGACCCTGACGACGGCCGCGCCACATCGGTTCTTCCGCAAGCCCGCCGTTACCGGTCTCCAGAAGGCCCTAGTACGCCTCCACCGGCGCCACGTCGTCGGGCCGCGCTCCGCTCCTGCGCGCCGCCGTCGACAGCAGGCTCGCCTTGCCGTGCTCTCCGGCGACGCCCAAACCGAACTGGTGCATGTTGCCGTAGATCGCTTCGTACTCTCCTTCGCGCACCTTGAAGGTCTCGTGCCAGATGCCGATGCTGCCGTTGTCGCGCACCTTCTTGTTGAAGTCGCGCCACGCCGGCAGGTGCTCCGCACTGGGATTGCGGGAGTAGGCCTCGAGGTGCTCGAAGCTTCGCCAGTACTGGACCGACATCGTCGTGCGACCGAACCAGTTCTCGATGTGCAGACAACCGAGCTCGGGGTTGGCGAGCACCTCCTGCTGCATCCGCGACATGGCCCGCGCGATGGGCACGAAGGTCAAGAGCTTGGACAGCCTGTTGACGCGAGCACCGATGAGAAACACGACGAAGTCGCCCTCGATCTGTGCGGAGTAGCGGCCGGGGAAAACCATGGCGATCACCTCGATAGGGGACTCCGGCAGGATGCCGGCTTCTAGATTCAGTACGAACTTGACACTGTCAAGTTTAGAGAAAATCCTGACAGCGTCAAGATAGACTCTCTGTCGATGGCCAAAGCCGCGTATCACCACGGAGACCTGCGCAACGCACTGATCGAAGAAGCCGGGCGCATGATCGAGGAAGACGGCGTCAACGGCCTGTCGCTCCGCGGCCTTGCCCGACGCCTCGGGGTTTCTCACGCGGCGCCCGGGCACCACTTCGCCGACCGCGAAGCGCTGCTCTGTGAGATCGCCGCCGAAGGTTTTGCCGCACTCTCGGAGGGGCTCGAGAAAGCACTCGACGCCGAAGACGAATTCAGCGTCGCCGCGGGTATGGCCTACGTCGACGTCGCTCTGGCCGCGCCTCAGCGCTTCAAGCTGATGTTCGCCAGCCGCTTCCTGCGCGGCGACAGCGTGCCCGAACGACTCCTCGAAGAATCCGATCGCGCCTACCAGGCGCTGCTGCGGATCGCGCGCGGCGACGAAGCCGAGACGCTCGAGGCGGAGACCTACCGCATGGGCGTGCGCGAGTTTCGCACCTGGTCCATGGTGCACGGCGCGGCGACGCTCTACCTCGACGGTGCGCTCGGTCAGGTCGGCGACGAAGAGGAGTTTCGCCGGCTCGTCATCGGCATGCTCGAGCGCGTGCGCGCGGACCACGACTGAGTCGATTCGAGGCATCGACTGCAAGGCGTGGCCGGCTTCGAGCCCGCTCTGCGTGGTCCCTTGTAGCTCGACGACCGGATGCACCGGCGAGCCAACAAGGTGAAGATCCATGCCCCACGATGTCCTTTGGCGATCTTTCCGACTTCTCGCTCTGCTGGCGCTCGCGGGCGTGCCCGCCTCTGGCCAAACGTTCATCGACTGCGGCGACCTGTGGAGCGCCGGGTTTCCTGAGCGCTGGCACGGTGGCCTGCTGCCCTGCTATGAGATCGATGCCGGGGCGTCGAGCTCACACGCCCGCTTGTTCGCTGACGAGACTCTCGAAGAGCCGACAGCGGCGCAGCAGAGCCTGGTCGACTGGGCCCGACAGGCCGTGCAGCAGGCACGTTCGGCCTACTCGCGCTACCTGGACGTACCGGACGTCGTTGTGGTCTTCACGAACAGGCCTCTCGGTTCTGGAACCTCAAGCCCAGTACGCGACTACCGTCGCCACCCGAGAGCCGGGGAGCCATGCCCACTGATCGTCAACGGGCGAGCCAGCGTCACGGATGCGGCTCAGTACCGGCAGTCCGTCGCGCGCAGCTACTTTCACTGCGCACAGTTCAACCGATGGGGTGAGCTCAGCCCCTGGTGGGACGAGGGCACCGCCGACTACTTCAGCAACCTGGCCTTCGCCAGCGCCAATCTCGAACACCGCTGGTCGAGCGGCTACCGATGGGCCGCGTCCCTCTTCGATCAGGGGCGGGCGGCCTCCCTGTTCTTCCAGGCGGCCGGTAACGACCCCTCGTGGGGACCCGAGGAGATCGTACGCGTCGGCGATCGACTGACGAAGACGAGTCCACCTCAGCGGGCCTTGGAAGTCTCGCCGAACGCACAAGAAGTCTTCCATCGTTTCACGCAACGCCTCTACACCCAGGCGATCATGGACTCGGACGGGAGTCCTGTTCCCACTGAGAGCGATGAATGGCCGAAGTCTTCGACCCTCAACATCCATCCGGACGGCATGGACGTCGCGGCGTCGAACTGCCGAGGTTGCCTGCAAACCGGTGTGGACTTGGAGTCCATCACGATCGCGACGGGCGCCTTCGAACCCTCGGCGGTCGGCATCGGCATCACGCTCCCGGCGCGCTATGTGATTCGACTGGCCCTCACCGGCCTCGAGGGTCGGGCCACCTACAGCAAAGAGGCGACATCCGGAGCGCTCCATACCTGGTACGAGCTCCCTGACCGGCTCGAGATCGATCTCTGCGAAGACGCAGACGAGTTCCAATACTTGGCAATCGCTGCCTCTTCGACCTCTTCCTCGAGCGGCGAAGTGCGCCTCACGCTCGAGCTCGAAGAGGCAACGCCCTGCTCGTGTCCCTCACCGCTCAGGCCGCCCAGCGGCTGCGCCATCGGCACGTGGGACTTCGACATGGGGAACATGTCGCGCCTGGTGCGCAGCATGGCGGGTGCCTTCTCACGCTCGGTGCCAGGCGTCGCCGGCTCGAGCTCCAGCGACTTCAGGGTTCAGCGGGTCGAGGGCTCCATGACGGTCGAACGAGACGGGCGTTTCCGCAACACGATGTGGTTCGAGGCGGAGTCGGCCTTTCGCCGACCTGGGGGCGTCACCGGCACGATGATCTTCAACCGCTACGAGCGCGGCCAGGAAGGGCAGATCTGCATCGACCCCGAAACCAACCGCTGGCACTTCCTCGATCAGACGACGACCGAGACCATGGACGGAAAGCTGATCCTCGAGTCGGCCTCCGCGGGCCGCTCGGAGCAGCCGATCCAACGCTCAGCGCCGATCGTCGACTCGGAGGACGCCATCCTCGATGGGCAGTGCACCGACCGCGAGCTTCGTCTGACCGGCCCGTATCTCGACGGCGAGAAGGTGTCCTTGGGCATCGAGTGGTCGGCGACGCGGAGAGCTCCTCCACCCTGAGCGCTATCTCTGGAGATCGAGCACGAACGCTTCCGCCGCCAGATCCTCGAACGGCTGAAAGTCGAGCTCCGGCAGCGCACGAAAGCCCATGCGCTCGTAGATGTGCCGCGCCGCGGCCATCGGCGCCATCGTGTGCAGCCCGAGCTGCCGGGCACCGGAGCGGCGAGCCCGCGCCACGCACTCGTCCATCAACGCCGAGCCGACGCCCAGGCCGCGCGACGCCGGAGGCACTGCCAGGAGGCGGACCTCCGGGTAGTTGCCGACCTTGGAGTCTTCCGTCTTGTAGGTGTCGCTCCCCGGCGGATAGAGCAAGACGGTGCCAACGACGTCTTCGGCGCGCACCGCGACGAGCTGCTCGAGGGAGCCGTCTCTCGCCTCGACCGACTCCGCGACCTTGCGCAGCGTCGACTCGATATGCCTCCGGTAGAGGTCGAAGTCCTCGGCCTTCATCGACTCGGCAAACTGCGCGTACGCCGCCAACGTGGTCGCCAGAACGGCTTCGGCGTCTCCGGGGAGCGCGTCGCGTACCGTGGGTTTCTCGGTCATCGTGTCCTCCGGTCGCCATGATTCCAGGCAACTCCCCTCCTTGTCCAAGCGATACGCTGCGGGCATGTCTCTGCCGCGCGGCAACGTCCTCCTCACACTCCTCGCGGGTGCGCTCTGCGCACTGCACGGAGCGGTCCTGTTCGTCGTCGGCCTCGAGGCCGAAGGGGCGAGAGTGCTGCTGCGCGCCACAGCACGCACGAGCGTCTTTATCTTCCAGCTGGCTTTCGGCGCGAGCGCCTTCGTCCGCTTCGCACCGAGCGCCCTGACGCGCGGCATCGCACGGCGGCGGCGCGAGCTCGGCCTGGCCGCCTTCGTCTCGCACACGATTCACCTGGGAGCGATCGCCTGGTACACGACGTTCAGCGACTTCGCGACCGACGCCACCACGGTGATCGTCGGTGGCATCGCCTACGTCTTCTTCTTCCTTATGGCCGCGACGTCGACGCGCGCATCCAAAAAGAAGCTCGGCCCGTGGTGGAAGCGTCTGCACGTCACCGGCGGCTGGTGGATCTGGTCCGTCTTTCTCGCCACGAACGCAGGCAACATCGGAGCGAACAGGCTCTATGTGATTCCCGTGGCCGCCCTGCTGGGCGTGGCGCTTCTTCGCTGGGCCCCTCTTCGGCGCGCGGCCACCGCGGCCCTACTCCTCACACTGACTTCGCTTGCTCTACCCGCCAAGACGAGCGGGCAAGCGTCCGCCATCGAGCGCTTCTCATGGATCAACGAGGGCTGCTCCGGCGAAGCTCTCGGCGCTCGAGCGCTGGCGTTTCTGGGTCTCGACGAGGAGCCGCGGGGCGAGTCGCCGTCCGGCCTGCGCCACGCGACCTTTCGCAGCGCGCTTCTCGGTCAGGACGTCGGCTACTGCATCTACCTGCCGCCTGGCTACGACACCGCTGCCTTCGCCGAACGAAGCTTCCCCGTGGTGTACCACCTCCACGGCGGGCGTCCGGGGAACGAGAGTCGGAGCGCGCAGCTGTCGAGCTTCGTCGACGCGGCGATTCGCGCCGGGAGGATCGGACCGGCGATCTACGTCTTTCCCAACGGCGGCTTGGTCAGCCACTACGACTCCGATCAGCACCACAGTCCCGGAAAGAGCGTCTTCCTCCAAGAGCTTCTGCCCCACGTGGAATCCACGTACCGCACTCTTCCGGGACCTGGGGGCCGCGCCCTGCAGGGCTTCTCACAGGGCGGTCGCGGCGCGGCGCGGGTGATCTTCGAACATCCCGAGCTCTTCTGCTCGGCGGCACCGGGCGGCGCCGGGTTTGCGACCGAGCTGGCCATTGCCGAGAACGGCGGCGTCGAGCGCACCCCTACCGGCCAGCGGAACTTCGGCGGCGCCCTCGAGCTGGGCGACGGCAACGACGCCTATTCCCTGGCGCGTGCAGCCGTCGGCCAGGGAACCGCGCTGCCGCCGCTGCTCTTCTGGTTCGGTACGAGAGACTTCAACTACGAGTCGAACCTCGCCTACCTGGGCTTTCTGGAGGAGATCGGCATAGCGTTCGAGCGTCTGGTCGTCGCCGACGCTCCTCACCACCCCTCAGTGGTCTACGAGACGCATGGGCTCGAACTGATGACCTTTCATCAGCGCTCCTGCGACTGGCCTCAGGGCAGCAGGCCCCTGCACCGCTTCGAAGCGGGCTCGACCGTCGCACGCACCAGCGCCCAGCACGACTCGCTGTCGGAACTCGGTGAGCGCATCTGGTGGCGCGCCACGGGCCGCGACATGGAGTGGAACAACAAGAATCTGCACCAGATCGTGCCGACGGTGAACGTACCGAGGCGCGGCCAAGTCCGCGAGCTTGCTCGCAGCCTCGATCCACGGGTCGCGGCGTTCCGCGTCGATACGCCAGAGGGTCCGACGAGCTTCGACCAACTCGTGCAGTCGGGGCGTACGGGCACGATGGGCGTCGTCGTCCTGGCACGAGGCGAGATCGTCTACGAGAGCTATCCCCAGATGGAGCCCCATGAGAAGCCCATCTGGTGGTCCGTGACCAAGGTGCTCGCCGGAACGCTGGTCGAGCTGCTGATCGAGCGCGGTCAGGTCGACCCTGCAGACTCGATCGATCGCTACCTGCCGCGTCTCGCCGGCTCCGACTTTGCGGGTGTCTCCGTCCGCGACGTGCTCGACATGGCTTCGGGCGTCGACTGCCCCGACGGCGACTACAGCGACACCAGTACCTGCTACATGCAGTTCGAAGCGGCCTTCGGCGACGCCGAGCGCACAGCGTCCTCACCCAATGATCCCTACGACTACGTCGCGTCGCTCGACGTCGGCCGCTGGGCCGAGCCGGGCACGGGCTTCGACTACAGCGGCGTGAATACCTTCGTCCTGGCCTGGCTCGCAGAGGAGTTGCTCGGGATGCCCTTTCAAGACGCGGTGAGCGCCGAGCTGTGGTCGCGGCTGGGCGCCGAGCACGACGCCTCGATCTACGCCGCGCGCCGCGGCGTGGCGCTCGCTTCGGGAGGTCTGCTGGCCGCACCGCGTGACGTAGCGCGCCTCGGGCTCCTCTTCACACCGAGCGCCTCCGTCGTCACCGAGCGCTCACCAATCAGCCAACGTCACATCGAGCACCTTCTTCACGGGGGTCGCCCCGAGCTGCTCGAACGAGCCCGCTTCGGCCGTGGGGCGCGGCCCGCTGGGGTGCGCCACAACGTCTCACAGTGGGACCGTGTCTTCGACAACGACGACCTCTACAAGGGCGGCTGGGCCGGTCAGGGACTCCTGATCAACCCGCGGCGCGATCTCGTCGCCGTCTGGGTCGGCTACAGCTTCGACGACGGCAGCGAGCTCTCGCTCCTGCCCTACGTGCGCGCGGTGCTCGAGGGCCTGTTCGGAGGCGAGGCGGAGGCGTCGCCCCAGACTCCGCGAAGGCGCGCTTCCTTCTCGATCTTCCCGAGCGGCGAGGCAGGGCGCCCGAGCAGGCGACGCCCACCCCGGACCTTTGCGGCGCAGAGGACGGTCCGGAAGGTCTGTCCAGG
>JBCCLJ010000037.1:0-40841 GCA_039026915.1 Acidobacteriota bacterium | reverse complement strand
GCCGAAGCCGACACCATCACCATCACGAGTAGAGCGCATTTCGATTTCAACGCACTGATCATGGTCCTCCCCCTTCTCTCACTCACTCCGACTCGGGGAGCGCGGAAAGAGTCTCCTGCCCTGAAGAGTCAGACGGACCGAACCCGTGAATCCTACCGTTCCACCAAGAGATCAGGTCGAGCCACGCAGGCGGCGGAGCAGGGCGGGAGACTCTCTCCGCGCTCCCCGAGTCGGAGTGAGTGAGAGAAGGGGGAGGACCATGATCAGTGCGTTGAAATCGAAATGCGCTCTACTCGTGATGGTGATGGTGTCGGCTTCGGCGGCGGCTCAGGAGTTCCCGGAGGTGACCGCAGAGCAGCGAGCCTTGAGCGGGTTTCCGGGCGAGCCTCGGGCGCCCGCGATCGAGATTTATCGCAAGGGCGAGTTCCAGCTGATGGACCAGTCCAGGCAGCGGATGTCGTCGCTGTTGCGGGTGGAACGGCGCATCAAGATCCTGACCGAGGAGGGGCGTGACCGCTTCAGCGAGTTTGCGGTTCGGCACAGCCGCTTCACGCGCCTGACGGATTTCTCCGGGCGGACGGTGCTGCCCGACGGCCGCGTGCTGCCGTTGGACGAGAGTGCAATCTTCCGAGAGGCAGAATCGGAGAGAGGGCGCCGCTACATCACCAAGGCGGCGCTGCCGGCAGTCGAAGTCGGAGCGATCCTCGACTTTCAGTACAGCCTGCGCTTCGAGTCGATCTTTCTGCTCGAGCCCTGGGACTTTCAGCAGGAGATTCCTTCGCTTCACTCGGAGATTCAGTACTACGTCCCCGAGGAGCTCGGCTTGGGCGCCTGGGATCGGATGACGGTTCCTGGCGGAACGATCCAGACGGAGACGGACCGGGACGGCAAGGGGCGCCGGCTGCGCTACTGGATGGAGAACGTACCCAGTCTTCCCGAGGAGCCGATGAGCTTTCCTGCTCAGGACCTGGCGACGCGGTTCATGCTGTACCCGGCGAAGATCAACGTTCTGGGCGAGCTGAGGCCGCTCTTCGAAGACTGGCAGAGCACTGCCGCCTTCTTCAGCGACGACTATCGGCTAGCGCTGAAGGCGTCCTCGAAGGCCAAGAAGAAGGCGCGCGAGCTGACGGGCACCGCGCAGGGAAGTCGAGCCAAGGCCGAAGCGGTGCATACCTTCGTTCGCGACGAGATCGACGACCGCTACAGCGGCATCGTCTGGACGAACGACGGCTTCCTCGTCGACGAGGTCCTGCGCGAGGGCTCCGGCAGCAGCATCGAAAAGGCGCTGCTTCTGGTGAGCATGCTGGGAGCCCTCGGGATCGACGCTGATCCCGTTTGGACCGGCTATCGCAGCGACGGTCGGATCGATCCTCACCTGACGACCCCGTTCGCGTTCGACAACGTCGTCGTGCGGCTGGAGATCGACGGTGAGGTCGTCTGGCTCGATCCGACGGACGGCCTTCTGCCCTTCGGCGAGCTGCATGAGGAGAACCTCGGCATGCTCGGACTCCTCGTCGCAGAGAAGACCAAGAACTCTCGACTCCTCGAGCTTCCGGCACAGCTGGGGCGCGCTGCCTGGGAGAACGCGACGCTCGATCTGGAGGTCGGCGAAGGGGGCAGCGTTTCGGGCACGGTGGAGATTCGCAGCGCCGGCTACCTGGCGCGCCGCTCGGGTCTCAGAGATCTCTCTGAGGAAGCCAAGCAGGAGTGGACGCGGAGAGTCGAGACTTCGTTCGGCGCCAAGGTCTCGGAGCTCGAGGTGACCCGGGAGAACGAGGGAAGTGAGCTGCTCGTGAGGATGAAGATCCTGGTCGAGGTGCCGCCCGGCACGAACGAGCTCACCCTGCCCCTGTCGCAGCCTCAGGGGCCGGTGGTCAGTGAGTTCGAGCTGCCGCCGGCGGAGCGCGTGACGCCTCTCCTGCTCGAACCGCCGTCGCGTCGCGCCATGAGTGTGACGCTCCGCTGGCCTGAAGGCTGGGTCGTGGATCTCGAACCGACCAACGATCGCTTCAACGGCTTTGCCGGGATGTTCTTCGGCAACCTGAACCTCGACGAGGAACAGCGGACGCTCACGTACGGGCGCGTGCTCGACCTGCAGAAGCGAGAGTTCCTCAACGCTGAGCAGTACGCTTCGCTGCGCGAGCTCTTCCGGGTCGCCGAAGACCACGATGCGGAGTCGTTGGTGCTGGTCAGAGAGTGAAGGAGCGGCTCCGAATGATGCGCACGGCGACCCTCGCCGCTCTCTGCTGGCTCGCTGGAGGTGCGCCGACCGCGGCGTCGGTCGATCGCTATCACGTCTCTCATCGGCTCGAAGAGGGCGGTGCCGTGGTGCGTGAGACGGTCTCGCTGCGCGTTTCGGTCGAGACCGAATCGGAACTCGACGAATGGCGTTGGTTCCCCGTCTTCCTCGATGTCAATCGATCGATCGTGCGCCTGGAGGCTTGGACCGTCGCCCCCGATGGCGACCGGCGTCAGGTGAAGGAGCGCGAGCTGGATACGGTCGAGACTCTCGACACCTTCGAGCTCCACAGCTCCTCCATGGCTCGTGTGGTCCCGTTCTCCGAGCTCGTGGTCGGTGGCTCCTTGGAGCTCGACTACGAGATCGAATCGCGACCCTGGTACCCGGCTCAGCGGCTCCGCCTTCTGCCGGGCGTCGACAGCGCTTCGTCGGTGCGTTTCGAGCTGAGCGGCTCCGCGCAGGAGGTCGACTTCGTACTCGAAGGGCCGGCGGAGGCCTTCGAGACCGAGCTGCGGCAGGGAGGGCTCGTCGTCGAGGCGACACAGGTCGAGATCGAGCCCGCACCACCCCAGGCCGCGGTGAGCGCGGGTCGCCTGCCGGTCCTCCACTACACCTGGGGCAGCGAAGGCTGGTCTTCGGTGGGACTCTGGTACCGCCAGCTGGTCCGAGACCTCTCGCAGCCGAACGACTCCGTCAGGGCGCTCGCTGCCGAGCTGACCGCGGGGCTCGAGACGCCGAGGCAGCGCCTCGAGGCTCTGACCGGCTGGATTCGGTCGCAGGTGCGCTACGTCGCCGTCGAAGTGGGCATCGGGGGCTTTCGGCCGTCGCCGGCGCCCGAGACCCTCGAACGGCGCTGGGGCGATTGCAAGGACAAGTCTCAGCTGCTCATCGAGCTCCTCCGTGAAGCAGGAATCGAGGCCTGGCCGGTCTTGATCCGGCTCGACGATCGCGACCGCATCGAGTCCCGTCTCGCGTCACCCTTCCACTTCAACCACCTGATCGTCGCGGTGGAGAGGCAGGGACTCGCTACGGCTGCTGACGACCCGCTGGCGGACGGCTTCTTCTTCGTCGATCCGACGCAGGACGTCGGTGCAGCCCATTGGCTTCACCCCGGCGTCCAGGATCAGGAGGCCTTGGTCGTGATGGCCGACTCCGCTCGTCTCGTGCGGACTCCGCTGCTGCCTCAGACGGAGAGGATCGAGCTCGACGCGCGGCTCGCGGTCGGTGAGGACGGCTCCGCGACGGGCACGCTTCTCGCTCGGTGGGTGGGCGACGCAGCGGTGGCCATCCTGAGGCGTGCTGCAAGCAGCGACGACTCGGCGAACAGCTCCATGATACGGGACCTGCTGCGTGAGCTCCTACCGCGCGCTGAGCTCGACGAGGTCGAGTTTCTCGCCAGCGAAGAGGGCGTGCCGACGGTCGAGGTTTCCGCGAAGGCTCGAGTACGACGCTTCGTTCGGGGCCGAGGCGGGCGGAGCTCGCTCCGCCTCGAGCAGCCGGCTCTGACGCCACGGCTCGGGCCGCTGGCGGAACGCAAGACTGCGGTCGTACTGTGGCCTCGGCAGGCCGTCTTCCGTTGGCAGATCGACCTGCCGGGCTCCTACTGCGCTTCCGCAGTCGCGCCTTCCACCTTCGAGAACGCCGTCGGCAAGGTGCTGCAGAGCGTTCGCGTCGAAGGCGAACGACTGACGGTCGAGCGAGAGGTTCAGATCCTGCGGCGCTGGGTCGATGTGCCCGAGATGGTCGCTCTCGAGGCCGCGGCGGCGGCGGAGGAGCAGACGCTCGGCCGGCGGCTGCGTCTCGGGTGCTCCGAGGACGCGGCGGACTGACGAAGGTCGGTGCACGCCCGACCGCTCCTGTCTGCCGACTCCGACACGCGGTCGGATGGCACCGTGGTACCTTTAGCGCCCTCTTCGAACGGTTCGGAGAGACTGTTCCGCACGCAGGACGGCGCCGGGCGCGGTGAGGGAGCCGCCTCAGACGCCGACGAAGGAGTTTCCGATGGCCCCCAACGACGACTTGAAAACGCTCGACGAGTGGATGAGCAGCGACCGCTTCGACGGCGTCGAGCGACTTCACTCCCCGCAGCAGGTGCTCGAGCAGCGCGGCACCATTGCCAACAGCTATCCGGTTGCGGGGAACGCCGCGGCACAGTTCCACGCGCGGCTGCGTGAGCTCTTTGCCGAGAGAAAGTCGATCACCACGTTCGGTCCCTACTCGCCGGGGCAGGCGGTGACGATGAAGCGCATCGGCATCGAGGGCATCTATCTCGGTGGATGGGCCACGTCGGCGAAGGGATCCGTGCAGGAGGATCCGGGTCCCGATCTGGCGAGCTACCCGCTCAGCCAGGTGCCGGACGAGGCGGCGCCGATCGTGCGCGCTCTGCTGACGGCGGACAAGAGTCAGCACTTTGCCCGCTCTCGGATGAGCGAAGAGCAACGCGCCTCGACCCCGGAAGTCGACTACCGTCCGTTCATCATCGCCGACGCCGACACCGGCCACGGCGGTGAAGCGCACGTCCGCAACCTCGTGCGGCGGTTCGTCGAAGTCGGCGTGCCGGGCTACCACATCGAGGATCAGAAGCCGGGCGTCAAGAAGTGCGGCCACCAGGCCGGCAAGGTCCTGGTTCCTCACGACGAGCAGAACAAGCGTCTCAACTCGGCGCGCTTCCAGCTGGACGTCATGGGCGTCGGCGGCATCGTCGTGGCGCGCACCGACGCCGAGGCGGCAACCTTTCTCGACGGCCGCAACGACGAGCGCGATCAGCCCTTCCTGCTCGGTGCGACGAACAACGATCTGCCGTCGTGCAAGATCGCCACGCTCGCCATTCTGCGCAAGCTCAACGCGATGGGCGCCTCCGACCTGCGCGGCCATCTCCTGTACCGGATCTCCGACGGAGCGTACGCCGAGGCGGACGACTGGCTGCAACGTTCCGGCATCACCGGTTTCATGGAGCAGACGTGGGCCGATCACGAAGGCTCCAGTAGCGAGCCGGTGCTCGACAAGGTGATGGAGAAGTTCCTCGACACTTGGCAGATGGCGGCCTCGCTCAAGACCTACGGCCAGGCGGTCGCCGACGTCATGCGCTTCCAGATCGAGGAGGGTGCGAGCTTTCCGATCACCCTCGAAGAGTGGGAAGAGTTCGCCCAGACGGCCTCGCTCGAGGAGGCGCGCGAAAGGGCCCGTTCCATGGAGATCACCATCGTCTGGGACTGCGAGCTGCCTCGCACGCCCGAGGGCTACTACCAGATCAAGGGCGGCATCCCCTACGCGACGGCGCGCTCGCTGGCAGCGGCCCCCTTCTGCGACATTCTGTGGATGGAGACCAAGACCGCTGATCTCGAAGACGCTCGGGTCTTCGCGGAGGCGATCCACGCCGTCTATCCGGACCAGATGCTGGCGTACAACCTGTCGCCGTCCTTCAACTGGGATTCGACGGGGATGTCCGACGAAGAGATGTCGGCGTTCCCGGAGGAGCTCGGAAAGATGGGCTTCGTCTTCAACTTCATCACGTACGGCGGACACCAGATCGACGGTCTCGCGGCAGAAGAGTTCGCGACCGCCCTGCAGGAAGACGGCATGCTCGCGCTGGCGCGCCTGCAGCGGAAGTTCCGCCTGCTGAACTCGCCGTACAAGACGCCGCAGAGCCTCGTCGGCGGTCCGCGCCTCGACGGCGCTCTGATGGGCTCGACCGGCCATACCGCCACGACCAAGGCGATGGGCAAAGGCTCGACACAGTTTCAGCACCTCATCCAGACCGAGGTGCCACCGAGCGTCCTGCTCGACTGGCTTGGCGTCTGGGGCAAGGAGAACGATCTCTCGGTCGATGGCAAGGTCCAGCTGCGCCCGCACACGGCCGGCTCCGAGATTCTCGAGCTCAGCTTGACCAACGATGCCGGTGACAAGGTCGCCAATGTCGTCTTCGACAACATCCAGGACCGCCGCGGTCGCTCGATCCTGGCGGTCCGCGACGAGAACACCTACGACGAAGGCATGCGTCGCAAGCGTCTGATGACGCTTCTCAAGCTCTTCCTGCTGCATCGCTACAAGGCGCGCAGCGTGCACTACCTGTCGCCGACGGAAGACAACCTGATGCAGGCCAAGGCGATGAAAGAGATCGGCATCTTCAACGAGGTGACGACCGAGGTGGGTCAGATCATCGTCGCCGAGGTCGATCGCGACCGCGTCAGCGCTCTGGTGGAGCCGGGGGGCGAGGCGCTTCTTGGACTGATCCGCAAGAGCTGAGTGCGCCCTGGTCAATACTCCGGTTCGCTGCGCGAACCTGCGCGCTCCAAGCTCGCTGCGGTCGCGTTGCTTGCCGTGCTCGGCGTGTTGACTGCGCTTGCCAAGGCGAACGAGTCGAGAACTCTGCCGCGAGCAGGCTGTGAATCTCGTTCGCCTGACCGTAGTTCAGGAACGTCAGAGGCAAGCGCAGGCGTATTGGCCTCGAGTGACGGACTGCGTTTGCCTTTCGAAGCGGTCTCGCGTTGCTTGCCGTGCTCGGCGTGGTGACTGGGCTTGCCAAGGCGAACGAGTCGAGAGCGTTGGCACGTCTGTGCTGTCGATCTCGTTTGCCCGACCGCAGTTCAACGACGTCAGCGGCAAGAGCAGGCGCCTCAGACTGAACAGACGGACTGCGTTTGCCCGTCGAAGCCGAATCCTGGCGCTCGAGGCTGGCGCCGTGGAGTCGCCCCGTAGGAATGAGGCTAGGCTCAGGCCATGCCACTGTCCTTGGAACAGCTACCCGAGCTCCTTCGAAGTCGCTTTCCGGAAAGGAAGGCATGGTTCGACCAGGAAGAGGCTTACTGGCACGATTGTGAGCCGTACGGCCCCGCTCTTGCAGAGCTGTGTCTGGATCCACTGCAAGATACCGAAACCGAAGACTCGCTGATCTCGAGACTCTTGGATCTCGTGGAACTGCTGCTCCGCGACGGAGACCGAGATGTCTTCAACAACGTGAGCTTCCAGGTGCTCGACTGCCTGGACCACGACGACGTAGCGCGACTGGCGGACCGGATGGGGCCTGAGACGCCAGGGGCTTGATGAAGAACTCGCGTGGCGCTCAGCGCAGGGATTTGCGCTCTCTGTTCTTGTCGATGCCGAGGAGGGCGATGCGGTGCCATCGTCGACGAGGCTCGGCGAGGACAGAGGGCGCAAACCCCTGCGCCCCCCTCTTCTCAATTGAACTGGGGGTTTGCCCGGCGTGGGCCCATCTGCGCGACCTCGGACGCTCGACGATGAACACCGCATCGACTTCGCGAAAGCGAGTGGAGTCCGTCTCCAAGATGCAATTGCCTCCACTCGCACGGGGCGAACGAAGACCTCCAAGCAGAACGATTGACTTCGTTCGCCCTTTCCGACGCCTCCCACCTGGGCCCACGGCGGTCAAACTGAGCGCTACGGGAGTTCTTCATCAAGCCCCTAGGCAGATTCGCATCACGGATCGTTTCGATCTGGAGGCCAGCTACGTACAGTTCAAGAGCCGGCTGCCGAGCGAGATCTTGCTCCGCATGGCCAGGGTGCGCGGCGATATCGAGTAGAGGAGGCGACTCTCCAGCCGTTGCGGTCGACGGCAGGCAACGATGAGTTGGCTGCGGCGCGGACTCTGACCCGCTCCCACGTCGCTGCGCTTCTGGGATGACGCGAGACGGAAGCGGCCTCACGCATTGCACGTCGGGCGCGCCGTGCCATGCGTGCACCTTCGGACTGACTTCGGTTCGGTCCTTGGCTTGGGCCGCATCGATCCCGCGATCGGGGAATCTTGATTCGCGCACGGGAGTTGAAACAATCAAACCCCAACTCAGCGAAGAAGGATGACCTCCATGACGTCTCGAGTACTGCGCACCGCCGCGCTGTTCGTGGTCAGCTTGTGCCTCGCCTCACTGGCCCTCTCGCAGGACTTGCGGCCGGTCGAAGAGTTGGCCGCCGAGCTCGATCCTCTCCTCACGAAGAAGGAGCGAAAGGAGTTGCGCAAAGCGCGGACGGACGCCGAAAAGCACGCGGTCATCGACCGCGTGTGGGAGACGATCAGCGGTGAGCCCAGGGGCGGGGCGCAGCGTAAGTCGTGGGAACGAAGGGCGCGCCGCGCGAGGGAGGTCTTTGGTTCGATGAGCGACGATCGTTTCGAAGTCTGGATGCTCGCCGGCGAGCCGGAGGCCCGCAGTGCGAACCTCTGCGCCGGCGAACTCTGGCCGGTCGAGATCTGGCGTTACGCACCGAACGGTAGCGGCGGCCGCGACGTGGTCGTTTTCTTCGACGCCCGTCAGGCCGGCAACTTCCGAGCCTGGAGCGGGCACAGTCCCGATCAGCTGAGTCGGCGAGCGCTGCGTCGCGGTACGAGTGACGCTACGGCGTCGCAGCCGAGCAACCCTCGCGAACAGGCTCTGGGCTCCTCACGCTCTCGCGACACGAGGCTCGTCAGCTCCGATCCAATCTCGATTCTGGTTCAGCAACTCCAGGATCGCTGTGACCAGGGCGCGGAGATCGGCGCCTATCTACTCGAAGCAGCCTCGGAACGGAGTCGGCGCTCGATGGAGCAGCGGCTGAAAAGCCCGCGCCCGTAGACGATCGAAAGCACATGGGTCATCACCCTCCGGCGTCCGGAATCTGGCGGAGCCCCGATCGGTCGTGGCCGGCCGGCATCGGCCGGTTCGACACGCGCCCTGAAACTACTGGCTCAGTTCTGCGTCAGTGGAGACAGGTGAAGAACTCGTACAACGACCAGCGGGTGAGCAACAGAGCGTGTTTCGCAAGTTGACGAAATGGTGGAGCCGAGGCCAAGAGCGTGACGAGAGTTTCGTACGTCCAGTGGGCGACGGGCCGGAAGGGCCTCTCATCGAGCTCGAGGGAGTGACCAAGATCTTCGGTTCCGGCGAAACGCGCACGGTCGCTCTCGACGAGGTCGATCTCCGGATCGAGCGTGGCGAGTTCGTCGCCGTCGAAGGCCCTTCGGGCTGTGGCAAGTCGACGCTGCTTTCGATCGTCGGCCTGCTCGAGACCCCGAGCCGAGGGACCTACAGGCTGGCCGGCCGCGACGTCGGCTCGCTGTCGCGCGCGGCGCGGACCGCAGCTCGCAACCGCGACCTCGGCTTCGTCTTTCAGAGTTTCAATCTCATCGGCGAGCTGTCCGTGGCCGAGAACGTCGAGCTTCCCTTGACCTACCAGGGTCTCGGCCGCGAGGAGAGGCAGGAGCTCCTCGACGCTGCACTGGAGCGCTTCGACCTCGTCGAGGACGCGCGGAAGGCCCCGGGTCAGCTCTCAGGCGGGCACCAGCAGCGCGTGGCGGTCGCGCGGGCCGTCGTCGGCAGGCCGGCGATACTGCTGGCCGACGAGCCGACCGGCAACCTCAACTCGAGTCAGGCCGAGGCGGTCATCGGCATGCTGAAGGAGCTGCATGACGAGGGCTCGACCCTCCTGCTCGTCACGCACGATCCGCGCTGGCTCCGCCTGGTGAGCCGCTCGGTACGTCTCTTTGACGGCCGGGTCGAGGCGCCGAACTCCTAGCGGGAGATGTCCTCGCGGCTCTCCAGTTCGACAGCTCCTGGCCCAGCCGGCGACCGAGGTGACCAGCCGAAGCGCCTTCCAGGCTCGTCGCCTCGCTCCTACACGCCCAGCGACCGCCCGACGATCTCTTTCATGATCTCGGTCGTGCCGCCGTAGATCGTCTGCACGCGCGCGTCGAGGAAGGCCTCGGCGATGGGGTACTCCATCATGTAGCCGTAGCCGCCGTGCAGCTGCAGGCAGCGGTCGGCGACCTTGGTCTGGAGCTCGGTGCACCACCACTTCGACATGGCGGCGTCTTCGGCGGTCAGCGTGCCTTCATTGAGCGCCTCGATCTGACGATCGATGTAGACCTGCGCGATCTCGAGCTCGGTCTTGAGCTCTGCGAGCAGGAAGCGGTTGTGCTGGAACTTTCCGATCGGCTGACCGAAGGCTTCCCGCTGCTTGGCGTACTCGAGACCGAGCTCAAAGCAGTACCAGGCGTGCGCGACGGCAATCATGGCGATACCCAGTCGTTCGCGCGGCAGGTTCTTGACCAGGTCGAGGAAGCCTTCGCCCTCGTTGCCCAGCAGGTTCGACGCCGGGACGCGCACGTTGCTGAAGAAGAGCTCGGCCGTGTCCTGGCTGTGCAGGCCGATCTTCTCGAGGTTGCGGCCCCGCTCGAAGCCCTCCATGCCGCTCTCCAGCACGAGCAGCGACATTCCCTTGTGACGCTCGGTCGGGTCGGTCTTGGCGGCGACGATGACGACGTCGGCGTTCATGCCGTTGGTGATGAACGTCTTCGAGCCGTTGACGATGTAGTCGTCGCCGTCGCGCTTGGCGGTGGTGCGCATACTCGCCAGGTCGCTGCCGATGCCCGGCTCGGTCATGGCGATCGCCGCCATCAGCTCGCCGGAAACCATGCCCGGCAGCCAGCGGTCCTTCTGCTCTTTGGTGGTCAGCTCGGTGAAGTAGGGGAGACAGACGTCGTTGTGCAGCGTGATGCAGAAACCTGACGAGCAGACTCCGGCCTTCTGCACTTCCTCGGCGACGACGGCGTTGAAGCGGAAGTCGTCGAGCCCGGTGCCGCCGTACTCTTCGGCGACTTCCATACCAAGGAGACCCTGTTCGCCGGCTTTGCGGAACATGGCTTTGTCGACTCGTCCGGCTCGACTCCACTCTTCGTGGTGCGGGACGATCTCGCGATCGATGAATTGTCGGGTGGCGCTGCGGAAGGCTTCGTGAACTTCGTCGTAGAGGTTTCTCTTCATCGCTTCTTGGGAGGTTCCGGGCGCCCTGCGGAGGTGCCGAGGCGGCAGCTGGGACAGCGCCCGTAGAGGATGATCTCGTGGCTTTCGAGCTGGAACCCTCGAGGAACCATGTCTTGGATCTCGCGGGGACAGGCGTTGACGTCGAAGACGCCGTCGCACTCGGAGCAGTGAAAGTGGTGATGGTGCTCGAGGCCGGCAATCTCATAGCGATTGGCGGCCCCTGGCAGCGCGACGGTGACGAGCCAGCCGTCGTCTGCGAGCTGTTTGATGTGGCGGTAGACCGTGGCGATGCCGAGTCCCGGAACGTCGTGGGCCGCGAGGTCGAGGCATTCGGCCGGCGAGAGCGGTCTCTCGGCTTGCACGAAGGCGTTTCTCACAGCCTGACGCTGTCGGGTTCTGCGCATTGCCCGGGCTCTAAGTCTACTCTGGCGATGAAGCTTTGGGGAGAGAACGGGTACGACGCCGTGCGATGAGGCCCGCGGCCAACCAGGCGATGACCGCCGTCAGCACGATAGCGGCCTCGGGGCTGAAATCCGAGCCGTAGGCGGCGATGCGGGGGAGCGTCGTCAGCAGGACTCCCAGCAGTCCCGAAAGCAGGAGCGTCGGTGCCAGGCGGGACTGGAAGCGCAGGGCAGTCGACGCTGGCAGGCTGACGAGGGCAATGACCAGGATGAGGCCGACGACCCGCGTCAGCGCCGTGACCGTGAGTGCGACGACAAACAGGAGCACGATGTCGGTGGCGAGCGGCGAAACGCCCTGCAGACGAGCCTGCTCGGGATCGACACAGAGCGCAAGGAAGCGTCGATGCCAGATGACGAGCACGAGGAGCACGGCGATGGTCAGGCCGAGCAGCAGGTAGACGTCGGACCAGGAGACGTAGGCGAGGTTGCCGAAGAGGTAGCCCATCAGCTCGCCGTGGTAGCCAGGCGTCTTCTTGATCAGCAGGATTCCCAGAGCCATACCGCCAGCCCACAGGGCGCCGATTGCCGTGTCGATCGATTCGCCGCCGCGGTGCTGCAGGAGCGCCAGCACCGGGGCGACGGCCAGCGCGGCGAAGCCGGCGCCATGCAGCGGGGAGAGCCACGAGAAGAGGTCGGGGTAGGTCGTCGCCAGGAAGATCGCCGCTCCGACACCTCCAACCGCGACGTGTGCAAGTGCGCCGGCAAGAAAGACGAGACGGCGCGACACGACATAGGGTCCCAGAGTGCCGCACGAAAGGCCGCCGAGCGCTCCGGCGAGGAGTCCGGTGAGCAGGAACGGGTTCACCGACATGTCGGCAAAGAAGCCTCTCAAGGTGAGCCTCCATCGTGATCGCCGTGAAGGAGAGCCTCGACCCGTTCGACGGTGAGCTCCTCCGCTGGGAGCCGCTGCGCGGTACCGTTGATCCAGAGGGCCGTTCGAGCGTGAGAGGTCACCAGCGGCAGGTCGTGACTGACCATGACGATGGTGACGTCCTCGTTCAGCTCGTGCAGCAGATCGAGGAGTTCGTGCTCACGATGAAGATCGACGCCGGTCGTCGGCTCGTCGAGAAGGAGAAGCTCGGGCTCGTGAACCAGGGCGCGCGCGATCAGCACACGCTGTCGCTGGCCTCCGGACAGCTGGTGCCACGTGCGGTTTGCCAGAGGCAGAACGGAGACGCGGGAGAGAGCGCGCTCCGCGGCTGCTCGGTCCTCTCCGCTCCAGATCGGGCCCCAGCTCGCCTTGCGCAGGCGACCGAGCAGGACGAGATCGAGCACCGTAGCCGGCGCGTTGCTGGCGATCGCCACCTGCTGAGGGACGTAGCCGACGCGCCGTCGCTCGGTCGATGGCGACTTGCCGAAGAGCTCGACGCGGCCTGCGTCAGGCTTCAACAGTCCGAGTGCCAACCTCAGAAAGGTGCTCTTGCCGCCGCCGTTCGGCCCCAGAACACCGCAGAAGTCGCCCGGCTCGATCTCGAGGCTGGTGTCCTCGAGCGCGGCCGCGTCCGACCCTTCGTAGCGAAAGCGAACCTCGTGCAGGCGCAGGGCAGGCGCGGCGCTCAAAGCGATTCCCCGGAAGCTGCGATGCGGCGGGCGACTTCGAGCAGGCCGCTCGGTAGATCGGAGGGCAGCGGATCGAGAATCTCGATGCGCGCACCGAGTGCGGCGGCGACCGCGTGGCGCGAGGCGCCGGCGAAGCCAGGTTGGATGAAGAGCACCTTGACGCCCTCGCTGCGCGCGACGCGCAGGAGCGACGAGAGCTCGGAGTCGCTCGGCTCGTGCCCTCGCGTTTCGATGGCGAGCTGCCGCACGCCGAAGTCCTCGGCGAAGGTGGTCCACGACGGGTGATGGACGAGAAACGGACGGTCGGTTCCGGCGGCCAGCACGCTCTCGATTTCGCGGTGCAGGGCGTGCAGATCGCGACGCACGTTCGTCAGGCGCTCGGTGAGCTCGGCGCGTCGACCGGGCAGAAGCGCCACCAGTGCTTCGGTGATGTCCTCCGCGTGGGGAATCAACCGCCGCGGGCTCAGCCAGACGTGGGGGTCGTGCACGTGCCCGTGATCGCCGTGAGAATCATGCTCGTGGTGCTTGTCGTGAGCGTGGTCTCCGTGCTCCTCGGCGTTCTCGTCGTGCGCGTGGTGGTGATCGCCCTGTTCTTCTTCGTGGACGCTTCCGGACGTGTCGTGCTCCCCGTCATGAGCGTCACCTTCTCGGTCCTCCTCGAACGACGTGTCCGCGTGGTCATGGTGCTCTTCGTCCCCGTGGTTGTGATGATCCTCGTGAGGGCGGTCTTCCGTCGGAGCTTGCTGCACTGGCGGCGCTTCTTCATGCTGCTCCAGTGGATCCGGGACGAGGGCGGCTTCGGTCGACGGTGGCTCCACCACACGCAGCTCTCCGCTCTTGCGAAGCGCGCGGGCCCACGCCCCTCTCTCGAACGGAACACCGATGAGGACGAGGAGGTCGGCGCGGGCCGCGCGGGTCACCTCCGAGTCCGTCGGCTGATAGGTCTCGGGGCCGTCGCCGGGCTGAAGCAAGCTCCAGGCGTCGACCGCGTCACCGCCCAGCTGCTCGACGAGCCACACCTGTGGCGGCAGACTGACGGCGACGCTCAGTCTCTTCTCACCTTCAGCTTGGAGCGCGCCGCTCAAGACGGTTGAGCAGAGCAGAGCCCAAGCGAAGGAGAGGCGGGCGCTGCGGGAGGCCACGTGAGCCGGTAAGCTTCGGCGCGACGGTGCTGACTGCCGGTGGGGAGGCATCTCTAAATGATAACAGTTTCTCGGTAAGGGCACTCGGGCAACTTCATGACGAAACGCGTCGTCATCGACGCCACCAGCTGGTCGAATCGGCGCGGTTACGGACGTTTCATCCGCGGCCTGCTGCCTCCGCTGCTGGTGCGCCCGAGTCATTATCGCTTCGAGCTTCTCGTCGACGAAGCGACCGCCGCGTCAGACGACCTGCCGACCGGCGTACCCGTGCACGTCGTCGAGACGAGTCAAGCCGCCACGCAGGCAGCGTCGCATGACAGTAGCCGCTCGGTGGCTGACCTCCTCGCGATGTCCTTCGCAGCGCGACGCCTGAAGCCCGACGCACTCGTCTTCCCGACCGTCTACACCTACTTTCCGGTGCTCGGTCCGCTCGGCCCCCGTTTCCCGCGTTTCCCTTGGCCTGGAGGCGGTCGCTGTCGCGTCGTCGTCGGTCTCATGGACACGATCGCCGAGCGCTATCCCGATCTCGTCTTTCCGAAAGGGCAGGGGCGTCGCTTCTGGAATGCCAAGGTGCTGCTTTCGCGTCTTCAGGCGAGCCGTATCCTGACGATCTCCGATCATGCTCGGGAGCAGCTCGTTTCGACCTTCGGCCTCCCCGAAGACCGTATCGATGTGGTCGAGGCGGCTCCCGACCCCGTTTTCCGGGCACTCGACGACTCGGAGCGCGACGAGTCCGTGATGGTGCGTCAAGGACTTCACCGCGGAGATCGGTACCTCGTGTACCTCGGCGGCATCAACCCGCACAAGAATCTGGTCGCGCTGGTTCACTCCCTGGCCGAAGTCCGCAAGCGGCCCGGCTTCGACGATCTGCAGCTGCGCTTCGTCGGCGACATCGAACGAGAATCTTTCACTCCGGGGGCCGCCCCGCTGCGCGATGCCATCGCCGATCTCGGTCTCGAAGATGTTGCCCGCTTCACCGGCTTTCTCGGAGACGAAGAGGTCGTCCAGCTTCTGAACCAGGCCTCGGCCCTCGTACAGCCGTCGTTCGCCGAAGGCTATGGGCTGCCGTCCGTCGAGGGAGCTGCGTGCGGTCTTCCTGTGGTGGCGACGAGCAACAGTCCGCTGCCGCAGCTCCTCGAGGGCGGAGGCCGTTTCGTCGATCCTCATCGCCCGGAAGACCTCACTGCGGCACTCGTCGACCTTCTCGGTGACGAAGAGGGGCGCGCCGCAGCGGCAGGTCGGGCGTTGGAGCGTGCGCGACGGTTGACGTGGGAGAACTCGGCGGATCAGTTCCTGGCCCAGCTGGATCGGCTCTTTCGCTGACGGTCGTCGGTTGGTGGACCGTGGGCGTCGATCAAGTGTGCTCGATGGTCATCGTGTACTCGACGACGTTGCCAGGAAAGAGATTGCCGACGTCGAAGACGCTGACGCAGTAAGCGGATTCGGCCACGGTGCCCTGGCTGAGAAAGCTGTCGAGGATCGTGACCGAGCGATCGCTCGCCAAGAGCACGCAGTTGCCTTCGTCGTCTCGCTGACCGAGACCGAGACCGATGGTGACCGTCTCGACCGGACCGAGCTCCGTGATGGTCATGCGAGCGAAGCCGCTGGCGATGGCCGTGAAATCGTGAGTCGACGTAGCGTTCTGGCCGAAAGAGCCCGTGACCGTGACGGTGACCGTCGGGAGCTCCTCGGTCGGACCATCGTCGACGATGGGGTCGTCATCGTCGTCGCAGGCGGCGAGGACGAGTACCGGCAGGAGCAGTGCCAGAAGTGCGAGACGCCGCAGGCTCTCGCTCCAAGATCTGTCAAACATGTTTCAGTCCTCGACGCGGCCGAGCCGGGCTATTCCAATCGGATGACCAAGCTGTACTCGATCGTGGTGCCGTTCGGAAGAATGCCCGGGTCGCTGATGGTCAAGCAGTAATCGGTCGTTGCGATGTCGATCAGGAACGTCTGATCCACTTGGAATGTGAGCTGCGCCGTCGAGGTGCCGCACTCGCCGTTGAGCCGGCGGGCAAGCTCGAACCGGACGAGCAGGTTGTCGACGCTCAGGTCGGTTGTGTCGAGAAGCACGGGGCGCAGCTCTTCGAGCGTCATGCGCAGAGTTCCGTTCGTCGGGAAGGAAATCTCGTGGACGACAGAGCTTTCGCGCGTCAGCTGTGAGCTGAGCACGAACGTCTCGGCGTCCGGCCCCGTGGGGTCATCGTCGTCGTCACAGCCGACGAGAGCCAAGGCGAGGATGGCCAGGGCGCAGACGAGCCAGTGCCGGGAAACCGCTGCGGTCTCCTGGCCCAGTGCGGGGGCGGTCTTCATGATCGGCGAAGTCTAGCAGCCGAATCGCGACTTGTGACCGCCTCGAGCTCTTCGTTCGAAGGGGCGGGAGGCCTCGCTGCGCGGATCTCCTCCGGGCGCAGCCGAGTGAGGTGATGAAACGACGTCGTGAGCCCAAGAATCGCGAGGATGCTCAGCAGAGACCAGAAGAACATGTGGGCTTCAACAGGCCGATTGGCGGCGGCATTCCGCCGGGAACCGAAGCTTCGGAGGAACTCCCGGAGTTCTTCGGCGCTCGTTCGGAGGCGTCGCGCCAAGAAGACACGACGGCCACGCTCGTCGTTCTCGATGCCCCACGGGGGGTCGAGTTCGCCGACGGGCCGGATCTGGGTCCAGATCTCTTCCACGGTCTCCCGGCGAAAAGCCGAGCCGCAATACGCACTCCAGCGGTTGCCCGACGGACCGAAGTAGGAAGAGTGGGCGCACGGTCGACGGCGCTCGAGATGGGACGTCTCCCCGCCTCAGACGAGGACCTTCGTGCAGGCGGCGTCAGCCGCCGCGAGAAAGAGGTCGATCTCGGCGTCGGTCATCGGTGTCGAGAGTGCGCCGAACAGGCCTCGAGCCCCCATCAGCACGCCGTGATGCAGCATTTCGCGAGCGATCGCGGCGAGGAAGGGTGTCTTCTTGTGGGCTGCGTTGACGGCGCGGAAGTCGGACGTGGGCTCCGACGTCGGTACGACGGAGAAGAGCGAGCCGCGTCCGGTGACGGCGTTGTCGATGCCGTGCTCGGCCAGGATGGCGTGGAGCTCCGGACGCAGGCGGTCGGCGAGCCGGTCGAGGTGGTCGTAGGCCTCGGGCGTCATGCGCCGCATCGTTTCGAAGCCGGCGACCATGGTCACGGGGTTGCCGTTGTAGGTGCCCCCGTGGTGGACCTTCTCGCCGTCGCGGTGGTCGAAGACGCTCATCACTTCCGCGCTGCCCGCGACGGCGCCGACGGGAAAGCCGCCGCCGATGATCTTGCCGAGTGCGACCAGGTCGGGCTCGAGGCCGAGTGCGTGGCAGGCCCCGCGGTAGTCGACGCGGAACGAGAGCACCTCGTCGGCGACGAGCAGAATGCCGTGGCGCTTCGTCTCCACGGTGAGGGCTTCGAGGAAGTCCTGCTGCGGCGGTACGAGACCGAGCGCCGCCGGCAGGGGATCGATGAGAACCGCGGCGAGGTCGCCAGCGTGCTCGTCGAGCAGCCGGGCGCAGGCCGCGGCGTCGTTGAGCGGCAGCGTCACGACGTCGCCGGCGACGCTCGCCGCCATGCTCGGCTCGAGCGTCGTCGTCGGCCGCTGTGCGTCGCCCCAGTTGTGCGGCCGGGAGCTGTCGCTCGCCTGCGCGTAGTCGTAGATGCCGTGGTAGCAGCCTTCGAACTTGGCGATCTTGCTGCGTCCGGTGGCGGCACGAGCGGCCCGCAGAGCGAGCAGCACGCCCTCGGACCCCGAATTGGCGAAGCGAATCTGGTCGATGTAGGGAATGCGCTCGACGAGCAGCTCGGCGAGCCGAATGTCGTACTCGGTCGGCAGCGAGAAGGCCGTTCCGCGTCGAATGACCTCGGCCACGGCGTCTGTGACCTCGGGGTGGGAGTGACCGAGAATCAGCGACGTGTAGTTGTTGACGAAGTCGACTCGCTCTTCGCCCTCCGCGTCACGGACGCGACAGCCCTCTCCGGAGACGGCATAGATGGGGTAGGGATCCATGACGACGGTGTGGCGACTGTTGCCGCCGGGCATGACTCCGAGTGCACGTTCGTAGAGCGCTCGCGACTGGGAGTCGGTGCCGAGGAAACCATCGGTGGTGGGAGTGGCGGCTGTCGTCGTCATGCTGCCTCCGTCGTTTCTTTCGAGACTACCAACTCGCCAACAGGCTCATCGAAGCTCGCCCCAACGCCTGTGCGGCGACGCTGGGTTCTGGCTTAGAGTGCGCGCATGAACGCTTTTTCTCGTCTGGCTCTTCAGGCTCTCGCCGTGACCCTGCTACTCGGCATCGCACTTCCCGCTTCAGCGCAGACGCGTCTGCTGCGCTTCCCCGACCTTCACGAAGACCGCCTCGTCTTCACCTACGCAGGAGACCTCTGGATCGCTCCGGCCGTCGGCGGAACGGCAAGGCGCCTGACCACGCATCCGGGCGAAGAGCTGTTCGCCAAGTTCTCGCCGGACGGTCAGTGGGTCGCCTTCACCGGTCAGGTCGACGGCGACGAGCAGGTCTACGTGGTTCCGTCCGCCGGGGGCGCTCCCCGGCAGCTGACCTACTACCCGGCGAACGGACCGCTGCCCCCTCGTTGGGGCTACGACAATCAGGTCTACGGCTGGCACCCGGACGGCAGCGCCGTGCTCTTCCGGTCGATGCGTGACGGTTGGGACCTAGGGGACACGCAGCTCTTCCTCGTCGGCGTGGACGGTGGCCTGCCGACGCCGCTGCCGATGCCCGAGTCGGGAGGTGGCTCGCTCTCGCCGGATGGCGCAAGGGTGGCCTACTCGCCGGTAACGCGCGACTTTCGGCATTGGAAGCGCTACGAGGGCGGCTGGGCCCAGGACCTGTACATCTTCGACGCCGAGAGCTTCGAGACGCAGCGGATCACGGATCATCCGCGGAGCGACCGCGACCCCATGTGGTGGCAGGACACGATCTACTTTGCCAGCGACCGTAGCGGCACGCTCGACCTGTACGCCTACGACGTCGACTCGCGGAGCACGCGTCGGCTGACGGGTGAGGATCGCGCCGCGAGCGACGTCTTCGACGTGCGCTGGCCGAGCCTCGACGAGACCTCGGGGCACATCGTCTACGAGCTCAACGGGCAGCTGCAGATCCTGGATCCGTCCTCAGGAGACGTTCGCTCGGTCGACGTCACCGTGCCGACAGACGCCCTCGAGCGACGCTCGCGTCGCGTGGATCTCTCGCGCTCGATCTCGAGCATGGACCTGAGCCCCAAGGCCGAGAGGGCTGTGGTCACCGCTCGCGGTGAGCTCTTCTCGGTTCCGGTCGAGCACGGTCCGATCCGCAACCTCACCCGCAGCTCGGGAGCACACGACCGCGAGCCCGCTTGGTCTCCCGATGGGCGGCAGATCGCCTTCGTTTCGGACGCTGACGGTGAGGAAGAGATCTGGATCGTCGACGCGCTGGGACGAGACGAGGCCCGTCAGCTCACCGACGGCAGTGAGGGGCGCTACTACGGCCTCAGCTGGTCTCCAGACGGAGACTTTCTGGCTTACCGCGATCAGCGCCAGCGCCTCTTCGTGCTGACGCTCGAGACGGGTGACGTGACGCTTGTGGCGGATCATCGCGGCACCTTCGGCCTCGACTACGAGTGGGCACCGGGCGGCGGCTGGCTGACGCTGAGCCTCGTCGACGACAACAGCTTCAGCTCGATCTTTCTCTGGCGCCAGAGCGACGCGACACTGCACCGCGTCACCGATGAGATGTGGAATGAGTTTTCGCCGACCTTCGACCCTGCGGGTCGCTATCTCTACTTCGTCGGTGACCGAATGTTCCAGCCGCAGCTCGGCTCGTTCGAGTTCAACTACGTCGTCGACCGCGAGAGCTATGTCTACGCCGTCGCGCTGCGCGAGGACGTTGCCCATCCCTTCCCGCCGCGCTCGGACGAGGTGACGGTAGCCACGGAGGAGGCCGAGGAGGGAGCCGCCGAGAAGGACGAGTCGAAGGCAGGCGAGTCCGAGAAGGCCGGGGCCGGCGACGAAGGCGGCAACTCGGACAAAGCGCTCGAGATCGATCTCGACGGCCTGACCGAGCGCATCGTGCGCTTTCCGATGACCGCGGACAACTACGGCGGAGTGCTCGGCCTCGACGGCGCGGTACTCGTCGTGCGTAGCGGTCCCGGCTACTACGGTCGAGGCAGCGACATCGCTCCCACCTTTCATCTCTACGATCTCGACGAGCGTGAGCTCAAGGACTTTGCCGGCGCGGGACAGGCGGCGTTCTCCGCCGACCGCAAGAAGGTCGCGATCCGCTCCGGCCGGTCCATTCGGCTCTTCGACGTCAAGCCCGGCGCCCAGGGAAAGACGATTCCCACGGGCGATCTCGCTGCGACGATCGATCCGGTGGCTGAATGGCGTCAGATTCACGACGAGGTCTGGCGTCGCTTCCGCGACTTCTTCTACGCGCCCAACATGCACGGCTACGACTGGGCGGCGCTGCAGGAGCGCTTCGAGCCGCTGCTGGAGCATGTCGGCCATCGCTCGGACTTGAACTACCTGCTCGCCGAGCTGATCGCCGAGCTCAACGTCTCGCACGCCTATGTTGCCGGCGGCGACTTCGAGATCCCGGATCGCCCGCAGGCCGCGCTCCTCGGCGCGCGCTTCTCCTGGGACGACGGTCTCTACCGAATCGACCGCATTCTCCCGGGGCACAACGAAGAGCCCAACTACCGGTCGCCACTGACCGAAGTCGGCGTGAACGTCGACGAGGGGGACTTCGTCTTCGCCATCAACGGCGAGCCGCTGAGTCCCGAGCACACTCCCTTCCGGGCGCTGCGTCACGGCGGCGGCGGGCCGGTCGAGTTGCTCGTTGGCTCGAGCCGGGATGAGGACGAGGCCCGCACCGTTCTGGTGGAGCCGGTGCGCAACGAGGACTCGCTCCTCTATCTCGACTGGGTTCTCCGCAATCGCGAGCGCGTCCTCGAGGCGAGCAGCGGCAAGCTCGGCTACCTGCACATTCCCGACATGGGGGCGGCCGGCCTTCGCGAGTGGATCAAGTGGTTCTACGGACAGCAGCACAAAGAGGGCATGGTCATCGACGTGCGCAACAACGGCGGCGGCAACGTCTCCTCGATGATCATCGAGCGCCTGCGTCGCGAGATGCTCATGGTCGACTTCGAGCGCAACAACGAGCTCGATGATCCCTATCCGGGTGACACGTTCATCGGTCACCTGGTTTGCCTGATTGACGAGGACACGGCTTCGGACGGCGACCAGTTTGCGCACGTCTTCCGTGAGGCGGGCCTTGGACCGCTGATTGGCAAGCGCACGTGGGGCGGCGTCGTCGGAATCTATGGCCGCGGCGGTCTGATCGACGGCGGCAGCGTCAGCGTGCCCGAGGCCGGATCCGCCAACCCGGAGGGTGAGTGGGTGATCGAGGGCTACGGTGTCGACCCGGACATGGTCGTCGAGAACCGACCCGGAGACCTCATTCGCGGGACCGATGCACAGCTCGAGAAGGCGATCGAAGTACTTCTCGAGAAGGCCGAACGTGAGCCTCGAAGGTTCCCCGAGAGGCCTGCCGACCCGGTGAAAACGCAGTAAACGAAGGGGCTATCGGCCGTTTCGCGGCAGGGGGCCTGAGAAGGGCCTTGTTGCTTTCGCGAAACCGCCGGTAGACTCCTCGGGTACTCGCACTGCACTCGGCGAAGAGCTCCTGCCTCCCCAGGCGGGCGCCCAAACGTTCGCGCAGCTCTCTTCACCGCTCTGGAAGCGAGTTCATCGACCGAAACGGGGTGTACCCCGTCCGATACAAGTCAAAGGAGAAGTGAAATGAAGAACCTCAACTCTTGGATGCTCGCGATGATCGCTCTCGCGCTCGTCCTCACGCTCGGCGCCTGCGGTGCGGCCGAGACGGCCGGCGAACTCGGCGAAGCCGCGGCCGACGCTGCCAAGGACGCGGGCGAAGCCGCTGCCGACATGGCCAAGGAAGCTGGCGACGCCGTCGCCGAGGGCGCCGAGTCTCTCGGTGAGATGGCCGGCGACGCGGGCGACATGCTCGCCGACATCGCCGGCGACGTGAAGGGCGGCCTCGGTAGCTTCCTCGAGGCTTCGGGCGCCGAGCTCGACGGTCTCGCCGAGCAGGCTTCCGCCCTCACCGGCGACGCCAAGGCCGGCTTCGACACCGCCATGACCGAGCTTCGCGAGGAGAGCGCAGCCCTCACCGAGTCCGTTGCTGGTCTGACGGACGAGGCGGGTGGCGAGGTCTCCGATGCCGCGATGGCCGCCAAGAAGCAGGCGATGGCTCTGCAGGACAAGGTCCGCGCCCTCAAGGCCGAGTACTTCGGCGCTGCCGAGGATGCGGCGGAAGCGGTCGAAGAGGCTGCCGACGAAGCGGCTCACTGAGCCTGATTCGAGCCTGTCGGCCCCGCGGGGCTCCGGCGCAGAAGAGACGAGCCCGGTGCCTCAGGCGCCGGGCTCGTTTGCGTTTCGGGTGGTGGGCCTTGGGCCGCGCAGCCTCAGGGCCGCCAGCGCAACGTCAGCCTGCCGGAGCGGCGAATCGTCGGATGAAAGTGCACGTCTTCGATGCCGTCGACGGGCTCTCCCGGAAGGCGCGAGGCGTAGAAGTACTCGATGTCGCTCTGCTCGCGGTCGAGCAGGTTGAAGACGTCGAGTTGCAGCTCCAAGCGCTCGCTCAACCGATACGAGAGCCGGCCGTTGAGGAGCTGCGAGCTATCCCACTCCTGTGAACCGTCCTCGATGAGGGGGACGTCGCCGAAGTAGCGCCAGCGCAGGCCGGCCCCCCAGCGGGAACGGTCGTTCTCCCAGGCGATTCCGGCGGCGATCGTCGTGCCCACCGCGCCGGGGATCTCGTTGCCCGACGGGTCGGCGTCGGTGAATTCGCCGTCGGTCAGTGTCACGTCGAGGTCGCCGATCCAGGAGCCGCGGACGTAGTGGTTCGTCCACTCGACGCCCTCGCGACGGCTCGGGCGGCCGGCTTCGGTGGCTCCTGCGTCGCCGACGAAGACGAGCTCGGAGTCCAGATCCAAGCGGAACAGCGTCAAGGTGCTCTGAAGGCCCGGGATGGCCACGGTGCGCACGCCGATGTCGAAGCCCTCGGACTCCACCAGCGGCGGTGAGAGATCGGCGATCTCCCGGGTCAGCGGATCGACCGCGATGACCGTGCCGCGTGCGTCGTTCGAGTGCATGCCGAGCCCGTAGTTGAGGTACAGCTCGGTGTCCGACCAAGGGCCGAGGGCGACGCTGAGCTTCGGCAGCAGGAGCTCGTCCGAGACGGTCCCCGAGTTCAGGTTCAAGCTGCTGGTCACGTCCGCGTCGTAGAAGTGGCCGCGCAGACCGGCCGTGACGCGCATCCAGTCGGTGAGCTTAGTCTCCAGTTGGACGTAGAGACCGCCGCCCCACTGGTCGATGGAGTCTTCGCGGATCGCTGAGGTCGGAACCGCATCCTGGGAGAAGAGCAGGCCGTTGTCGATCGCGTCGTAGCGGAAGTCGAGGCCCGTGCTCACCTGTAAGCCGCGCGAGCCGGCGTTCAGATACCAGGTGCGCGAGAGGTCGCCACCGAAGCTGGCGCGGTCATCGAGCTGTGTGAACTCGTCGCCGCCGTCTTCGTCACCGAGAAAGTAGGTGAAGTTGCTGACGAGAGTGAAGTCGTTGGCGAGTGCCCAGAGGCTCACGCGGTCGACCGCGTTGCCCTTCGTACGCTGGCCGTTGGCGCTCAGAGAGAAGCGCGTGTTCTCGCCGCGAGGCCCGTCGTCGAGCAGGTCGAAGCGCCCGATCAGGCCCGAGTCGACGGCGCGCCGGGGGACCTGGTCGGTGGACAGCCAGTTGGCGTCGTAGCCCATCGCCGTGACGGAGAAGCTGCGGCGACTGTCCCCCTGGCTCCAGCGGACGACCGCTTTGCCGCCGTCGTAGTCGTCGCCACGGGTCGTCCAGGGGCCGTCGTCGTGAAAGCCCTCGAGGGCGACCAGCAGGTTGCCGGGATCGGGCCCCGTTCCGAGAGAGAACGACTCGGCGAAGAGAGCCCGTCCGAAGTCGAAGCTGCCGCCGGTGAGCTGGACGAGCCGGCTGGGAAGGCGGTCCACCAAGTCGATGTCGACACCTCCGGCGCTCGAGAAGTCGCCGATCTCGGCCCAGTAGGGGCCTTTGCGGAAGCGCGCCCGCCCGACGATTTCGGGGATCAGGAAGTTGAGGTCGGCATAGCCCTGGCCGTGGCCGTGCGTTGGCATGTTCACCGGCACGCCGTCGACGCTGAAGGCGAAGTCGGTGCCGTGGTCGAGGTTGAAGCCGCGCACGAAGAACTGGTTCGCCTTGCCGCCGCCGCTGTGCTGCGTCGCGACCATCTCGGGGACCGTCTCGACGACGTCGCCGGGGCGAAGTATCGGTCGGCGCGACAGGTCGAGGGTGCCGGTGCTGCCCTCGCTGGCGGACACGGCGAAGCCGACCATGCGGTCGCTGCGCTCGCGGACTTCCACCTCCTCTTCGATGGCGGGGATCTCTTGATTGACTTTGGGCTTGCCGGAGGCGGCCTCGTCGGGCTCTTCGCTGAACAGCGGGCTCACGACGGCGAATCCGAACAGAGCGGCGAGGGCCGCCCGCTCTAGGTTCTCTCGATGCATGGTCTCTTCCTGGGGCACAGAAGCGCCCGTTCTGGGTGCAGCGCTCGCTGCACCGAATCGCTGGTCTCGGTCGGACGAAGTCAGGCGAGAGCGGCGTTCGGTGGCGGGCGCTGAGCGCAGGGCAGGTAGAAGCGGTGGCTTCGCGCGGGCTCGCGCAAGCTGCGCGCGAGCGCGGAAGAGATGGCTCTGTCAGAGAGCTCGCCGAGATCGAGATCGGCCGCGAGGACGAGCGTCAGCGCGTCGGCGAAGAAGAGTGAGCTTTCGTCCGCCGGAGCTTCGGGTCGAGGAGATTCGGACCCAGAGTCCGGCGGATCGTCGGTCGAGGTCGTGCGCCTCCGGCTGGTCTCTTCGGCAGGTCGGGAGGACGGCGCCGTTGCAAGCGAAGAGGCCGCCGTGCGCACGTTGGCGCTTTCGAGAGCTCCCGTTTCGAGTGTGCTGCGATCTCCGCTGCAGGTCGCGAGCTGCACTTCGGCGGTCGTCGGGGTCCACTGCGCCGCGCCGTGCACTGCCGCTGCTCGGGGGGCGTGGCGGTGTGCGCCGCCGAAGAGGTGCCGATGGTGGAACGACTCCCCGTCCTGGACATGGTGGTGCCCGCCCAGAAGCGCCTCGTAGTTGGGCAGGAGCAGAGCGCAGGCCACCCACAGCCCACCGAGAACTCGGAGTACGCCGTCCAGGGTCAGCAGCGCCCTTCGGTTCGATCGGTGAAGAGCCTTCGAGGGCTCGTTCTCTGGGCTGATGACACTGCGCACGGTGACCTTCACCCTACCCCGGTCGAGTACGCTTTGCTCGCTCGAGTTTCCTCGACTCGCGTCATCTCCAGAGGACGGGCTGTCCCATGTCGCGGCCGGCGTCAGACATGACACTCCTTCCGCGAGCCCGCCAGCGTGAGTTGATGGATCAGGAATCGTTCTTGCTTCGAAGGAGCTGAATCCAAGAGGTTGTCCGATACGGAGACAGAAAACGAGGGCAGCGGAGGCTCGCAATGGTTCGATTCGCAGCAGGTACGGTTGGCCTTCTGGCACTGGGCGCTCTGACGCTCGGCCCGGCCTGGTCACAGCTCGCCGAAAAGGGCCCCGAGGGCCTGATCGGTGTGTGGCTACGCGATGAGGCGTCGAGCGACGACGTCGAGCAGCAGCTCGAAGAGATCATCGCGAGCAGCCGTCAGGGCGTTCGTTGGACTGGCAGCACTCCGTTCGGTCAGCGAGGCCAGGGGAGCCAGGGCCAGCGAGGCCGGGGTCGCGGCCGAGGGCCCGATCGCGAGCAGGAAGCTCAGAAGCCGCGGGAGCGGCTGCTGCGTTTTGCGCGCGGTCTTCAGGTTCTGCAGTTCGACGCGCTGGGCGAGCAGCTCTCGCTGCGCAACGCCAACCGCGAGACGCGCGTGCTCTTTCCCGACGGCCGTCTCTCCGGTGGCGGTCTCGGCAGTCGGTTGCGCACTTCGTGGAACGGTCAGCAGCTCGTGGTCGAGACGCAGACCGAGTCGCAGACGATCGTCGAGACCTTCGAGGTCCTCGGCGACGGCTCTCAGATGGTTCTCGTCACGGACGTGCAGGGCGGGCGCGGGGTCACCGCCGATCTTCAGTTCCGTTCGGTCTATGAGCTCGTCGAGGGCACGGGCGGCGCACAGCCGGCGCGAGTGACGGCGCTCCCACTGCAGGACCCGAGCTCGTCTCGAAATCCTCAGGCGGACTCCGCTGCGCCGTCCGCACGGGGAGGCAGCCTCGCCGAACCGTCGCCCGAGCCCCAATCGTCCGAGGTGCAGTCTTCCGGGGCTCAGTCTTCCCGGTCTCCGTCTTCCCCGTCCAAGGCGCCCCGACCCCAGCTGCCGGTCATCTCGCGAGCGCGCGTCAGCGGCGGCGGTGCCTCCGGCGCCTCCGCTGTCGACGTGGCCGGATCCGACCAGCTCAGCCTGGCGCAGCGGAGTCGCCCAATCCTGATTCTGCCTCTGCAGCGTGTTGGCAACCAGCTGCTGACCGGCAAGACGCTCGTGCAGACTCTGGCCGTCGACTCCTCGGTGGCCACCGTCGACTTCTACCTCGACGACGAGCGCGTCGCGCGCAAGACGCTGCCGCCCTACGAGGCCAAGGTGCCGCTCGATGCTCCGGGCCGCGAGCAGACGGTGCGCGTCGAGGCCTACTCGGCGAACGGTCGGCTGCTCGGTGAGGACGAACGGCTGTTGAACCGGATCGATCCGCCGTTTCGCGTGCGCCTGGCCGACTTCGACGGTGATCCCGCGTCGGGTGGCGTGACGACGGTGACCGAGATCTCGGTGCCGCGCCAAGCGAAGCTCGAAAGTGCCTCGTTCTACTACGGAGACGAGCTCGTCGACGAGATCATCGACCCAAGATCTCTCGTCCTACGCGTGCGCGTGCCGACGCCCGACGTCAACCCGCAGAGCTACATCCGCGTCGTCGGTCGGCTCGATGACGGTCGCGAGCTCGAAGACGTCCAGCTCCTGCTCGGAGCGGACTTCTCGGAGGAGGTCGACGTTCATCTCGTGCAGCTCCAGGTGCTCGTGACCGACAAGCGAGGCACGCCTCTCCAGGGCCTCGAAGCGAGCGACTTCGAAGTGCGCCACGCTGGGCAGTCGCGTTCTTTGCAGCGCCTCTACCCGTCCCAGGACGTGCCGCTCGTGCTGGGCCTGGCGATCGATTCTTCCGGCAGCATGGCGCCCATCTGGCCGGCGACCCGCCGCGCCTCCCAGTCCTTTCTCGATTCGACGTTGACCCGGCGTGACCAGGCGTTCCTCGTCGACTTCGACACGCAGCTGCGGCTGCTGCAGCCCGTGACCGGCGATCGTCGTCAGCTCTTCTCGGCCCTCGGCCGGCTGCACCCGCAGGGCAACACGGCGCTCTACGACTCGGTACTCTTCTCGATGCTGCAGTACGACGAGCGCCCCGGGCGTCGGGCGCTGATCGTTCTGACCGACGGCTTCGACTCGGCGAGCAAGTCCGATCCGAAGCGCGCCATCGAGTTCGGCAAGCGCCTCGGCGTGCCCGTCTACGTCATCGCCATGACGTCGCGGGCTGGTCCGCGCACTTTCGGCGGCCCCGCAGCTCTCCAGGAGGGAGTGATGAAGGGCCAGATGCGCCTGATCACCGATCCGACGGGCGGACGACTCTTTCAAGCGCTCAACGCCGAGCAGGTCGAGCGTGCCTTCGCCCAGATCCAGGCGGAGCTGAGGCAACAGTACGTGCTCACCTTCTACACGGACCGCCCGCCTGAGCCGGGCGACGACCTGCAGGTGCGCGTCAACCGCAAGGGAGCGAAGGTGAAGACGGCGCTGCCGCTCGATCTCGCCGAGTAGGTCCGTGGGCCTCGCTCAGCGAGGCGACTCGAGCGGGTCACTCTCGCCGACCCTGGTGACGCTCTGAATCGCCCTTTCGGGGCGCGTCAATGGGCCGGACGCAGGGCCCTGGAACGGCTTAGACTGTGCGCCGAGGTGACAGCGATGGATGACGCACGGCAGAACGATTCCGCGGCAGCGAAAATCAAGATCGACAGCGGCGTGCCCTGGGAGGAACAGTTCGGCTACTGCCGCGCGCAACGTCTCGACGACCGCATCCTGGTGGCCGGCACGACGGCTTCGGATGCCGACGGCGTGCGCTACGTCGGCGACGCGGGGGCTCAGGCTCGCTTCGTCCTCGAGAAGATCCGCTGCGCCATCGAGGAGCTCGGCGGAAGCTTCGAGGACGTCGTGCGCTCGCGCGTCTACGTGAAGCCGGGAGCCGACTGGGAGGCGGTCGCGGCGGCGCACGGCGAGGCCTTCGGCACGATTCGACCGGTGAACACCCTGATCTTCGCCGAGATGATCGGCGAGGAGTTTCTCGTCGAGATCGAGGTCGAGGCGATCGTCGGTGCGGGGGGGCGCCGGGTCGAGTGGCGCCCCTGGCAGATGTCCGAGACGCCGGAGGCGAGCGACGGCTGATGCGCTTCTCTCTGCGTCTCAACAACGACCTGCGGGTGGAAGAGTACGTCGCGCTCGCCCGCGAGGCCGAGGCTGCCGGCTTCGATCAGCTCTGGGTGAGTCACGACCTCTTCCTGCGCAGCGCACCGGTCCTCGTTGCCCGCATGCTCGAAGAGACCGAGTCGCTGCACGTCGGCATCGGCATCTTGAACCCCTACACCCAGCACCCGGGCGAGATCGCCATGCTGGCGTCGACCTTCGACGAGGCCTACGACGGGCGTTTTCTGCTCGGCATCGCAGCGGGCGCCCGGGACTTTCTCAGCTGGGTCGGCCTCGAGCAGCGCAAGCCGCTGGGCGCGGTACGCGAGGCCGTGGCAACGGTGCGCGCGCTGCAGGCAGGGGAGCGCAGTCCCGAGGGCGAGCTCTTCCACGGCGACGAGCGCGCCTACCTCCGCTTCCCGGCGCCGAGGCGCACCCCGATCTACGTCGGCGCCATGGGCCCGAAGATGCTCGAGCTCACCGGCGAGGTGGCGGATGGTGCGCTGCCGCTCCTCTTTCCACCCGAGCTCTACACCGACGTCAGGAAGCTCATCGAGACGGGCGGTGCCCGACGCGACGAGAGCCTTCCGCCGATCGACTTGGCAGCCTGCTTCTGGGTCTCGATCGACGACGACGCGGCGGCGGCGCGCCACTGCCTGGCGCTCAAGATCGCTTACTACGGGCACGCTCTGGGACCGCTCATCCTCGATCGACTCGGACTCGAAGCGAGCGACTTCGACGAGATTCGGCGCATCGCGCACGACGAGGACGATCTGGAGCGGGCAGCGGGCCTCGTTGATGACCGCATGTTGGCGATGGGCGTCGCCGGCACGCCCGAGTCGTTCTGCGAGCGGCTGCGGCCGCTGGTCGCCGCCGGCGCGCGTCACCTCAGCTTCGGCCCCCCGCTGGGCCCGGATCCGATCGCCGCGGTGCGGCGCATGGGCGGCGGCGTGGTCGACGTCCTGAAGAGCGAGTTCTCCGGCGATGCGGGAGGGGATCCTTGACGAAGCGCCCCGGCGTCTTCTCCCGGGGCTACCGCAGACTGGCCACGGCCGTCCTCCTGATCACGAGCCTGGTGGCTTTCGAGGGGCTGTCGGTGACGGCGGCGCTGCCGGAGATCGGCGCAGCGCTCGGTTCGGTGAATCTGCTGCCCTGGGTGGTGACGTCGTACATGGTGGCGTCGGGCTTCGCTCTCGCCGTCGCCGGCCCGGTCATCGACGCGGTCGGAGCGCGGCGCGTCTTTCGCTGGTCAACTCTCGCTTTCTTGGTGTCGAGCCTGGTCTGCGGCCTGGCCCCGAGCATGCTCACGCTCATCGTCGCGCGAGCTTTGCAGGGTTTCGCGGGCGGCGCGGTCATGTCGACGAGCTCGGCGTCGATCGGTCTCGGCTACCCCGAGTCGGTGCGCAGCCGCGCCTACGCCATGGCGTCGACGATCTGGGGCGTCCTCGCCTTTGGGGGCCCGGCCTTGGCGGCCCTGGTGCTCACCGCCGCCGACTGGCGCTGGATCTTTCTGTGCAACGTGCCGCTGTGCCTGCTGGCGGCCGTCGCGGGCTGGACCGCGGTGCCGGGTCCGCCTGAGGGCGAGAGCCCGCTGAGTCTCGATCTACCGGGCGGCTTCTGGCTGCTCTTCGGACTCTGCTGGTGCCTCTTCGGCGTCTCACGGTTCGATCGCTGGGGTGTTCTCGGGCTCGGGCTCGCAACGCTGGCGGGAGCCGTCTACTGGCGGCACTCCGGCCGCAGCGACGCACCCGTTCTTGCGCGTCGTCATTTCGCCGGTCGGCCATTCGGCCTGCTGGCGGCGTCGGCAGCTTTCATCATGGGCGCCGGCATCGGCGCCGAGACGTATCTGCCGCTCTACCTGCGGGCGACGCGCGGCGTCGGCATCGCGCTGGCGGCCTGGTCCGTGCTCTTTCTGACGGTCGGTTGGACGCTCGGCGCCAACGTCGCCAGCCGCCTCTACTCGAGGATCGACGAGCGACAGATGACGGTGCTTGCTGCGGCCACGATGCCGCCATCGCTCCTGCTGGCTGGCGCCGCTGCCTGGTGGGAGTGGCCGCTGCCGTGGCTCTTTGCCATCTACACCCTCGTCGGACTCGCGGTCGGCGCCACGACGAATCCCTGCCTGACGCTGGTGCAGTTCCTGGCGGAGCCGAGCGAAGTCGGACGCGCGACGACCGCACACCAGTTCCTGCGCACCATGGCGGCTACGCTGGGGGCGGCGCTCGCCGGTACCGTGATCTTCGCCGTCACGGCGGCGCAGGGCGCCGACGTCGAATCCGTGCGTGAGCTGCTTTCGGGCGAGGGAGCGCCCGCAAGCTCTCTGCCGCAGGCTGCGGAGGGCGTTGCGGGCGGGTTCGCCTTCGCCCACATCGTCGCCGCAGCGGCCTCGCTTTTCGGACTCGCGGCCGCGGTGCGGTCGGCGCGCTCGCTGCCGAAGGAGAGCCTCGATCGGCTCCGCCAGTTGGAAAGCTGACGTTTCTTGGAAACCTTGTCGGCAAGAGATTCCTCAGTGGCCCTTGCTTGAGGTAAACTCTGACTGTGGACAAGGAGCTCCTTCTCACCCTTTCGCAACGTCTCGACCAAGCGCTCCAAGAGCGCAAGGCGAGCGAGGTCGCGCTGCAGGTCGGCGTCACGCCGACGACGCTGAGCGCCTGGCGGAACGGACGGAGGCAACCCAAAACGGACCAGCTGCTGCGGCTTTGCCTGGTGCTCGGCGTCTCGTCGGACTGGCTGCTCGGCCAGAGCGACGTGGCGAAGCCGCGCCCCGACGGCCCGACGGCTCTCGTCCGAGCGACTCTCGATGATCTCGAGGACGAGGTCGAAGAGGTCGACTCGAAGCGACTCCTCCACGCATTGTTGAACGCGCTGCAAGACGCGGAGCGACTGCGCTCCGAGCTCGACGGCGCGAGAAAGCGCAACCGAATCGACGTGGAGAACGCGCTGCGCGACCTGCAGCGCAACGTGATCCGCGGTCTGTTGAGAGCCATGGACGCGGCCGAGATCAGCCCGGAGGCGCGAGAGCGCATCCTGGCGGCGATGAACGAGGCGGCGGGCGAGGGTGTGAGGGAGAGAGTCAGTGGCTAGTTATACAGAGCTTTCGCGGGTGGCACGGATTGTCGACGGCTTGCTCGACCTCGATCGGATCTCCGACGCCGAGCTCGACTTCCTTCTCGAGAACGCCGAGGACGAAGAGCAGCTGGTGCGTGCGGCGCGTGCCATTCTCGGCGAGAATCCCGATCACGTTGGCGGGTCGACGATGCAGCCGGCGATAGGCGGCGAGAAGCCGGACCTGATCGCCGGCATCTTCCGTCGTGGCTTCAGAGTGCTGCGCGGCGGAAAAGTGTGAAGTCTGGAGAGCAGCTCACCTGGGCCCTGCTCGCGGTGACTGCCTTGGCACTGCCCAAGTGGGTCTTTGGTGCCTCCCTGTTCGTTCAGCGCGAGGCGCTGGCACGGGCCGACCCTTGGGTTCTTCCGATGATTCTCCTGGCGGGCCTCTGCTCGTTGCGTCTCGTCGATACATCGCAGCCGCTTTCTGCCCTCTTCGGGCTCGTCGCTGCATCCTACGCGGCGACTCCCATTTGCGGTCTTGGCTACGAGTGTGACCGCTATCAGGTCGTGCCTCTGCTGCCCGTGGTCGTTTGGATCATCGCGGCGACCTATCCGAATGCGGAGGCTCGGTGGGCTCGCACTGTCGCGGTGCTTGTCTCGGCGTACGGTATTGCAGCTGTCCTGACCCAGTGGGCTGGATGGAGCCCGTACTTCTGGCCTGCCGTCTTTGGTGAAGGCTTCCGCTCTTGGGAATGGGCCGGAATTGCCTCGCTGATGGGAATCCTCGCGATTCGATTGAGGGGTGGTCGATTTCGCTTGTCGAAAGCGAAAACCAAGATTCTCTTGTTGGCTTTTACTCCTGCGCTGGTTGTTTTGACTCTCGACTTCCTGCTGCAAACCATGGGTACTCTGAAGATCGAAGGATCCTCCCTTTCGACTCCTTTGGCTGCTGTAGCAAATCTCGGGTTGGGATGGGGGATCTTCACCCTCACCCGCGCCGAGGTGGCGCTACAAAAGGAGAGTCGAAATGAAGCCCAACACGGAAGAACCCACCAGCTCTGAACTGATTGCCTGGGGACTTCGCGTCCTGGAGGACCGCGTCACCGTAAAGAGCCTCGCTCTGACGCAGGAAGCCAGAGACGAGTTTGTAGCTTTCGTCGCCGGACCGGCGGCTACGGCTGCTGAACATCCTCGCTATTTCCGACGCTACTGGCAGAACGTTCATCGTCTGATTCGTGATGTAGGGACCTTGTCGGCGAGCTCTGCTGAGTGGGCTCGACGTACAGAAGTACTTGCTACGGATGTTGAGGCGGCCTTGACTGCCTACCGGCACATCAAGACCGCAGCGACCGTACTCTGTGATTGGTGGCCGGAAGAAAATGAGCAGCCTCAAGCCGAGGTTGCCTAAGGAGTAGAGCTCGTCAAGAGAACTTCGTTCTCGCCGAGCAAGACTCTCAGACAACCCCCGGCTCTAGCATCTGGATCGTGCCCCGATCGGCATCGAGCTCTGCCTCGATGCCGAGGGGCACGGTCCACTGTTTGGGGATGTGTCCGATGAGGGCGCCTGAGAAGGCCGGGATGCCGAGCGGCTCGATGTGGTCGCGCAGGACCTGCTCCAGGGTCAGGGAACCGTAGGACGTACCCGAGTCACAGTCGGTACAGCGTCCGAAGACGAAGCCGGCGATGCGATCGAGCACGCCGGCCAGGCGGAGCTGCGTCATCATGCGGTCGACGCGGTAGACGGCCTCGTTGACGTCCTCGAGGAAGAGGATCGCCCCGTCCCAGTCGGGCAGGTACTCGGAACCCATGATCGCGGTGAGCACCGTCAGGTTGCCGCCGAGCAGCGGGCCGCGGGCCTTGCCGCCGCGCAGCGTCTGGATGCGGTGCTCCGTCTGTACCGTGAGGCCCGGCGTGATGCCGCGCGGGTTCTCGAGGAGTGGTGCCTCGGCGTCGAAGAGCACGCGTCGCATCCATTCGGCGGACAGCTCGTCACGCGGCTGCGGCCCGTGGAAAGTGACGAGCCCCGTGCGCGCGTGGATGCCGACGAGCAGCGCCGTGACGTCGCTGTAGCCGATGAGGACCTTCGGGTTCTGACGGATTGTCTCGAGATCGAGGAAGGGCAGGACGCGCGCCGAGCCCCATCCGCCGCGTGCCAGCAGCGCCTTGACGGAGGCGTCGGCGAAGAAGCCGTTGATGTCGCTCGCGCGGTCTTCGTCCTTGCCGGCCAGATTGCCGCGGGTGTCGAAGTAGTGCTCGCCAAGAACCACCTCGAGGCCCAGCGCTTCGAGTGATTCGCGCAGGATCTCGATCGGCATCGTCTCGAAGGCCGCGGTCGCCGGATTGACCAGACCGATTCTGTCTCCCGGCTGCAGCCTGGCGGGCTTGACGACCTTCGTCTGAGCGGCACCCAGCGCGGGGAAACACGCCATGCCCCCCGCGACTCCGAACAGCTGCAGCAGGCGTCTTCGGTCGAGAGCGGTGTGGAGCGTCTGGTTCATGTCACGAACTCCTCGTGGATCGATGCTGGGTTCTCGGGTGGTGGCGACGATCGGGCGCGATCAAGGATCGACCGAGGTCCCGTCCAGGAAGACAGCCTCGATTGGAGCGTCAGCCCCAGGTGCCTCGCTGCCGGGGCTGCGGACCGTGAAGAAGGAGCCGGGAACTCCGCGCCGGAAGGCTGACGTCTCGGCCAGCAGATCGTCCATTGAAACACCGAATGCGTTGGCGAGACCGCCGAGCGTTCGCCCTTCGGGCGAGGAGCCCGTCCAACGGAGCCCGCGTTCAACCTCTTCGGCAGTCACGCTCAGGCGAGGGAGTCCGGGCCGCTGCAACTCCCGGGCGATCTCGAGGGCTTCCGCCGTTTCGTCCTCAGGCACCTGCCAGAGCACAGAGCCGACGCCGAGCTGCGCCAGTGCGCGCAAGGAGCGGTCCACGGAGTTTTGATCCTTCGAACCCTCCCAGCGCACGGTGAGCGCTCCGAAAACGACCTGATCGGTCGCATCGAAGTCGCGTCCGCTGACGCGCTGCGAGCCGTCGCCGACCTCGACGACGCTCGAGCGGCGCGTCCTCGACCGTCCGGCAATTCGCTCCACGCACTCTTCGGCGTCGAGGTCGGCGCGCACGATGTCGATCGCGAGATCGCCGCGGAAGCGAGTGGCACTGCCTGGGTGCCAGAGGTCGCCGCCGCGCACCACGAGATCCGAGAAGCCGTTCCGCTTGTTGCGGGGAAGGGCCCGGTACGCGTCGACGCTGTAGTCGCCGAGATCGTTGCGGGCCAGCGCGGCGAGCGAATGCGCGAGAACGATGAAGTTGAGCCTCGTCAGCTCGCTCACGGGGCGCTCCGGTCGGATGCCGCCGCTCTCCAGCAGGACGACGGGCGTGCCCCAGCGCGTGATGTTGTCGCCGAAGGCGCGCGGGTTCCAGTCCTCGTCGTAGCGGCCGATGGCTTCGCCGAGGCGCCAGCGTGCCGCGTCGACCATCGCCGAGGCGGCGCGCATGGCTCGCTCCCGTTCTGGAGTGAGCGTGCCCTCCGGGTCACCCGCGACGCCGAGAAGTGACAGCGTCGCCAGCTCGCCGGTCTCGCCGGCGAGGATGCGTCGTCCCTGGTCGTGCAGATTGAAGCCGAGGATCGGCTCGGTCTCGTCGCGCAGCTCTTTGAGCAGGCGCGCCTCCGGTGTCGCCAGGTGCAGCGCATCGCGATTGAGGTCGACGTCGTAGGCGTTGCGCCGCGTCCAGCGCTCGGCGCCGTCCGGGTTGAGCATCGGTACCATCAGCAGCTCGAGCTCACTGAGGATCTGCCGGCTCGCCTCGCTCGACGACGACAGCAGCGCATGCGCCAGGTCGAGCAGAGCGGGCGTCGCCGAGGCTTCGTCGCCGTGCATCTGCGACCAGAGGAGGACCCGGCGCGATCCGGTTCCGAGGCGGAGCAGCCGGATGGCCCGGCCCTCGACCGACTCTCCTAGAAGATGGACGCGCACCTGCTCCGGGTAGGTCGTTCGCAGGCGCTCGACTTCTTCCGTCAGCACGGAGGGTGTGACGCAGGGAGCTTCGACCTCGACGAAGCGGGCGTTCTCCCACGCGTCCCAGAGGGCACGCGGTTGCCAGACGTCGAAGGGGGTGGACGCTGCGGCGGCGGAGGGCAAGGCGATGGCGAGTAGAAGGTACTTCGGGCTCAGCGCCGTCCCCTTCACTTCACTCAGCTCCCGGCCGCCATGCCGTCGACCTTGGGCAGGTCGGCGACTTCCAGATGGGCCTCGATCGCGTGCCCGGTGCCGAGCGGCTTCTTGAAGATCAGCTTCGAGAAGTCGTCGAAGATGCGGTACACGCAGGGAATCAGAATCAGGCACAGGCCGGTGGAGAGGAAGAGACCCCAGCCGATGGCGATCGCCATCGGCTTGAGGAATTCGTCGACGCCGAAGAGGCCGACGGCGATCGGCAGCAGGCCGAGCACGGTGGTGATCGACGTCAGCAGGATCGGTCGCAGGCGGATGGAGCAGGCCTCGAGGATCGAGTCGATCTCGCCGAAACCCTCGCGCCGCTTGCGATTGATGAAGTCGATCATGATGAGCGAATCGTTGACGACGATCCCCGCCAGCGCGATCGTGCCGATGATCGAGAAGAGACCGAGCGGCTCGTTGAGGATGAAGAAGCCGAGGATCACGCCGATGAAGGCGAAGGGCACCGAGAACATCACGATCAGCGGCTGCACGAAGGAGCGGAAGAGGCCGCCGAGGATCACGTAGATCAGAATGATGCTGACGGTGAAAGCCCGGAACATCGAGTTCACCGACTCCTGGGTGTCTTCGAACTCGCCTCCGAAGGTCAGCGAGTAGCCCGGATACTCCGACCCGAGGTCGGAGAACTCGGCCATGAGCATCTGGTTCACGTCGTTCGACGTGATGATGTCGGTGATGACGTCGGCGGTGACGTTGATCGTGCGCGTCTCGAAGTAGTGCGTGATCGACGCGACGCCGGGACGCCGCTCGAGCCGCGCCACGTTGGAGAAGGGAACCATGCCGTCGGGCGTTGCGAACTGCATGTCGGCCAGGCTCGAGAGGCTCGCGCGCGAGTCCTCGTCGTACTTGACCATGACCTCGATCTCCTCGTCACCGTCGTAGACGCGCGTCGCTTCGAGTCCGTCGAAGGCGCCGCGGATTTCGGTGGCGATCGTGCGCACATCGAGGCCCAGGGCCGCGATTTTCTCGAGGTCGAGCGCCGGGCGTACCTCGTCCTTGCCGGGCGGAAAGCTGTCGATGATGTCTTTGACGCCGTCGACGTCGTGCAGGTAGTTCTTGATGCGCTCGGAGATCTCGCGCAGCGTGTCGAAGTTGTCGCCGATGATCCGGACCTGGACCGGCTTGCCGACGGGCGGGCCTTCCTGCGACTCCTCGATGTTCAGCGCGCGCACGCCGGTCACTTCGCCGACCAGGTCGCGGACCTCGTCGGCGATCGCCGAACCGAAGCGGTCGCGGTCGTTGATGTCCGTCAGGTCGAAGGTCACCTCGCCGAGATTGGTGCCGGTCGAGCGGTTCATACCGCCGCGCTGCAGGCCGCCGACCTCCATGCGGATGCTGTCGGCCTCGCCGGTGCGCTCGTTGAGCTCGAGGGCCTTGTCTTCGATCTCGCTGAGAATGCGCGTCGTCTCCTCGACGGTCGCGCCCGGCGGTGCTTCGACCGCCACGGAGAAGGAGCTCAGATCGCGACCGCCAAAGAGCACGAAGTCCATTCCGAAGACGGCGAGCGCCAGCGAGCCGAACGCTGCGACGATGACCAGTGCGACCGCCAGGTAGCGCAGGCGCAGTGCCGTTCGCAGCATCTTGCGGTAGCGCTCGAGCGTGCGGTGGAACCAGGGCCGCGTTTCGTCGAGCCCGGTCGGCGGCCGTTTGCCGCCCCACTCGGCGACATGGCTCGGCAGCACGAAGAAGGACTCGGCGAGCGACGCGAGCAGCGCGAAGGTGACGACGACCGGGATGATGCCCATGAACTCGCCGAGCAGCCCTTCCATGATGAGCAGCGGCAGGAACGCCGCGACGGTCGTCATGACCGTCGCGCAGACCGGCAGCATGATCTGCTCGGTGCCCTTGATCGCGGCCTGGGCGAGCGGCATGCCCGTCTCGTAGTGCCGGTAGATGTTCTCGCAGACGACGATGGCGTCGTCGACGACGAGGCCGATGACCAGAATGAGGCTGAAGAGCACCAGGGTGTTCACCGAGAAACCGTACGCCTGAATCATCACGAAGGTGAGCAGGAAGGCGACCGGGATGCCGGCGGCGACCATCAGTGCTGGGCGGATACCGATGAGAACCCAGATGGCGACGATGACGAGCACCAGACCGAGCAGCAGGTTGCTGTAGAGGCCGCCGAGGCGGCTCTTCACCTCGATCGAGGTGTCGTCGACGATGCGCGTGTACATGCCCGCCGGCAGGCGCTCCTCGAAGCGATCGACCGTGTCGCGGATCTCCTGCACGAGGGTGATCGTGTTGCTCGTGCGGTCCTTGTTGATGACCAGCGTGACGCTGGGCTGGCCGTCGAGGCGGGCGAGCGAGCGCCGGTCCTCGAAGGTGTCGGTGACGCGGGCGACGTCGCGCAGGTAGACGTAGCCGTTGTCGTCCTCCTTGACGATCGTGTTGCGAATCTGATCGAGGTCCTTGAACTCGGCTTCGGTCCGGACGGTGAACTCACCTCGCTGCAGCTTGATGTTGCCGCCGGGCAGGTTCAGATTGCGACGCGCCAGGGCATCGGAGAGGTCGGAGAGAGACAGCTGGTACGAGTACAGGCGCGTCGGATCGACCTCGACCCAGATCTCGCGCTCGCGCAGGCCGGCGACGCGCACCTCGGCGACGCCCGAGAGGTTCTTGAGGGCGTTCTCGAGGTCGTCGGTGTACTCCTTGACCTCGTGCTCGGGAGCGGAGCCGAGCACCGCGACCGTCGCCGTGAAGAAGGGGGGCTTTACCTCCTGGACCTTCGAGGGCTCGGCGTCGTCGGGGAAGCGCTGCACCTGGTTGATCTTGTTCTGGACCTCGGTGACCTTCTCGAAGTTCTCGTCGACGTCAGTGTCGAACTGGAGGAAGACGACCGAGATGCCTTCCGAGGAGGTGGACTCCATCGTGTCGATGTCGTCGAGCTGCGTCAGTTCCTCTTCCAAGGGGATCGTGACCAGCTGCTCGACTTCCTTCGGCGAAGCTCCAGGGAAGACGGTGGTCACGACGACGGCGGCCATGGCGACGTCCGGGTACTGATCCTTCGGCATCGTACGGTAGGCCATGATGCCTGCGATCACCGTCAGGATGACGATGAGGTGCACCAGCACCGGGTTGGCGACGCCGAGGCGAGGAAGGCTGAAGCTCATCGTCAACCCCTAGTCGAAGACGGAGGTGGGCGGTTCGGTGTGGGTGCGCCGGACGCGAACGAGATCGCCCTGGCCGACGGCGGCTTGACCGAGGACGACGCAGCCTTCACCGGGGTCGAAGTCGGAGGCGATCACCGCGAGGGTCCCCGTCTGGCTGAGAATGCGCACGTCGCGACGCTCGGCCGCGTCGCCGGCGATCGCCCAGACGTAGCTGTCGGCGCCGTCGCGGAGCACGGCGCTCTCGGGAATGAGGAAGACCGCGTCGTGGGATCGGCGGATGACGGAAGCGCGTCCTGCCATGCCAGGCAGCAGCGGCACCTCGTCGGTCGACTCCACTTTGAGCTCGACGCGGAACGTGCGCGTGCCCTGGCTGCCGGCCGGGGCGATCGCGGCGACCTCGCCCGCGAAGCTCTGCTGCGGATAGGCGTCCATCGCCAACTCGATCTGCTGGCCCGGGCGCATGCCGATGACGTCCCCCTCGCTGACGGAGAAGACGAACTCGACGAGGCTTCGTCCGGACGCTCCCGAGACGATGTCGAAGAGCTGGGCTCCGGGCGTCACATACTCACCGGGAGCGACGTGGCGTCTTGCGATACGTCCACTCAGCGGGCTGCGGATCGAGGCCTGGTCGAGCTCCACCTTGGCAATGTCAAGGTCGGCCTTCACCGAGACCAGGTTGTCTTCGCTCGTGTCGACCATGCGCTGCGCGTCGTCCCGTGCGCGCTCGGCGGTCACCGCGGTCTCGAAGAGCTCGATCTGGCGCTCCAGATCGCGACGGGACCACTGCAGATCGGTCTCGGCGCGGGCGACCTCGGCCTCGAGCTTGGCGACGCGGGCCCGTTGCGAGCGATCGTCGAGCTGGAGCAGGAGCTGCCCTCGGCGAACCTCGTCGCCGATCTCGAAGCGAATGCGCTCGATGCGGCCGGCGATCTCGGAGGAAACCGTGACCTCCTCTTCGGCAGCGATGACCCCGGATGCGGAAAAGCGCTCGTCGAAGGGGCGGGGAGAGAGCGACAGGATCTCGACGGGAATCCGCGTCGCTTCGGCGGCCTCCTCGACGTCGGTGCCTTCGGCCGGCGGGGTACAGCCCCATAAGGCGATGAGTTCGAGCGCTACGAGCGCAAGAACGGCTTTGAGGTGAGTTTTCGGCATGGCTTGGAGAGGGAGGAGCCTGAGGAAGCGCAGCGGGCGCTGCGAGAGCGAGGGGTTCCAGTCTAGCGAAGGCCTTTGGAGATTCGGCGGAGCATCGAAAGTTCGCGGCGCGAGGGCCTCGGTACCCTTCATTTCAGAGGAATCGCTCAAGGCTTCGCGCGCCATGGCTTCAGCGGATGTCCTTCACAGACATACGTGCGACGGCGTGCGGCGTCCCGGTGTTTCTCCGAAGGTCGTTCGAGGGGGCGCTCGAAACGCGCTCCGGCGCTTACTCCTTGGTGATCTTGCGCTGGGTCTGCACCATCTCCAAGACGGTCTCGCCGTCCTTCGACTGGCGGAGGGTGGCGGGGCTGCCGGGGGCCGCGTCGGCGAAGAAGAACTCCGAGACCGTGCCGTCGGCCCCTTCGTGGAGATAGAGCCAACCTTCGAGATCCTCGCCCAAAGGTGTTGTCTGGCGGACCCTCTCTCTCTTTGCCCTGTCGGCGGGGAAGATGGCGTGGCGCCGGAGGTCGTCCCACGTCGCCTCGCTGCATGCCTTTGTGCCGATCGGTTCGCCGGCTGCGGAACGCCCCTGCTCGCAGGTCTTGACTCGTTC
>JBCCLJ010000036.1:0-41318 GCA_039026915.1 Acidobacteriota bacterium | reverse complement strand
CTGCCCAGGGGCAAGACGCCGCGCCTCGGCATCGCACTCGCCTCCTGCTCGAACTATGCGTTCGGCTACTTCAACGCCTATCGCGCCATCGCCGAGGACCCTGCGATCGATTGGGTTCTGCACACCGGCGACTACATCTACGAGTACGGAGCCCTGGGCTGGGGCGCCGAGACCGCGCGCCGACTCGGTCGCGTGCACGAGCCGAGCCGCGAGATTGTCTCGCTGGCCGACTACCGAGAGAGGCATGCTCAGTACAAGCGCGATCCCGATTCGCAGGCGATGCACGCCGCTCACCCGCTGCTCTGCTGCTGGGACGATCACGAGTCGACGAACAACCCATGGGTCGGCGGTGCGCAGAACCACCAGCCGAGCGAAGGTCCCTGGGAAGAGCGAAGAGACGCTGCGATCCAGGCGTACTTCGAATGGATGCCGATCCGAGACGCCGACTCACCGGCCGCGCGCCGAGACTTCTGGCGCACCTACCGCTTCGGCGACCTGGCGACGCTGATCACCCTCGAGACGAGGCACACCGCGCGAGCCGAGCAGATCGGCTACACCGAGGCCGCCCGGACGATCGAGACGGTCGACGATGCGGAGCGATTCAAGGCCGAGGTCGTCGGCGCGCCGGGACGCCGCATGCTCTCCGACGGCATGGAGCGGGACCTCAGGCGGGGCTTGAGGGAGTCCGTCGAGAGTGGCCAGCCGTGGCGACTGCTCGGCAACGCCAGTCCGATGGCGCGCATGCTCGTACCCGACCTCTCCTCCGTTCTGAAGCCCGACTCCGACGGCGCTTCCCTCCGCCCGGATCTCGCGTGGAAGGCAAAGTTCAACATGCCTTTCTACACGGACACCTGGGACGGCTATCCGTGGGCCCGCGAACGCCTCTACGACCTCTGCCGCGCCGCCGGCGCCGAAGACCTCGTGGTGCTCACCGGCGACAGTCACAGCTTCTGGGCGAACCACCTTCGCGACGAGCGCGCCCGGGCCATGGGCGTCGAGCTGGGCACCGCCGGCATCACGTCGCCGGGTGACTTCGTCGAGAGCGGCTACGAGCGCGAAACGGCGGCCGCGCTCGACCGGGCCTTCGAAGCCGGGCTCGACGAAGTGCGATGGACCGACAACCTCTACCAGGGCTACGTGCGCATCTCCTTGCGGGCGGAGCGGGCCGACGTCGACTACGTCGCCGTGGAGACCGTGCTCGAGCGCAGCCCGGCAGCGAAGGTTCTGCGCAGCGAGCGACTCGAACGCCGCGCCGGCACCGTCACCTACGCCGACTGAAGCAAGAGTCTCTCGAACGGCTGCGGCGCCATCAGCGCGACACGAAGTTGGCCGTCAGAACGAACGGCACTTCGATCGGATCGCCGTCGAGCGTCGCCGGGTGGTACTCCCAGGTCCGCATCCCGCGCAGCACGGCGAGAACCATCGTCAGCTCACCCTCCGACTGGAGAATCACGGGCTCGCGCACCCTGCCGTCCGTACCGATGATCGTCTCGACGCGCACCACGACCTTCCGCCCCTGACCGAGCATCCCCGGGGGGAACTCGATCGGAGTCCTCTTCTTTCGGCGTGGTGGCTTCGTCCCCTCCTTCGGAAGGCACTTCATCTGCCGGGCGCACTCCGACAGTGCGGCGTCCCGCGGAGGATGGCCGCGGAGGAACTCTCCGGCGTCACCGTAGGCGGTCATCGCCAGCTTCTCTGCCGCGGGCATGAGTTGTACCGCCGTCTGCCAGTGCCAGATCGCGTCGTCCTTGCGGTCGACCTGCACCGCTGCGAGCGCGCGCAAGACCATGACGGTGCCCAGATAGCCCGACGTGCCGCCGCCAGCCATGAAGCCTCGGCTCATGTCGTTCAGCAGCCGGTCGGCGCGGCGCAGCGCCTTCATCCCCTCTCCCTCGACGAGTAGCTCGTCGATGACCCTCGCACGCGACTGATAGCCGCGCAGGATTCGCTGAGCTTCGGAGTCCCGGGCCTTCTGCGGCCGCTGAGCAAGCGCCGGCAGACAGATCGAGACCAGAAGAAGTCCGAGAACGATGGGCCTCATGCCGAACCTCCTCACAGATCTTGCGGCAGACCGCTCCGCGGGCGCCGCCCCTCGCGGTGCCCACGGCCCGGGCACCGCGAGTCAACACCCCCACACCACAGACCGTGCTGCTGCACCTCCGCGCGGCCCACGACCATGTGATGCACCTCATCCGGGCCGTCCGCGAAGCGCAGGTGGCGCATGTCGGTGTAGAGGCCGGCGAGCGGCGTCCACTGCGAGATGCCGGTGGCGCCGTGCATCTGGATCGCAGCGTCGATGATCTCGCAGCACTTCTCGGGGACCATGGCTTTGACCGCGCTGACGAAGACGCGCGCCTCGGCGTTGCCGAGAACGTCCATCGCCTTGGCCGCCTGGAGGACGGCCAGGCGCATGGCGTTGATCTCGATGCGGGCCCGCGAAACGACCTCGAGATTCTTGCCGAGCCGGATGATCGGCTTGCCGAAAGCGGTGCGCTTCGAGGCGCGGTGAATCATCAGCTCGAGCGCCTTCTCGGCCTTGCCGATGGAGCGCATGCAGTGATGAATTCGCCCCGGTCCGAGACGCACCTGAGAGATCTCGAAGCCGCGTCCCTCTCCGAGCAGGATGCTGTCGTGCGGCACGCGGCAGTTGTCGAACTTGATGTGCATGTGGCCACGCGGGGCGTGATCGTGGCCGAAGACCTGCATCCCCTCGAGCACCTCGACCCCGGGGTTGTCCATCGGCACGAGGATCTGAGACTGCTGGCGGCTCGGCGAGGCGTCGGGACTCGTTCGAACCATGACGATCATCACCTTGCAGCGCGGGTCGCCGGCGCCCGAGATGTAGTACTTCTCGCCGTTGATGACCCATTCGTCGCCGTCGAGGACCGCCGACGTCTCGATGTTCTTGGCATCGGACGAAGCGACCCCTGGCTCGGTCATGGCGTAGGCGGAGCGAATCTTGCCTTCGAGCAGCGGCTCCAACCACTGCTTTTTCTGCTCGGGCGTGCCGACACGCTCGAGTACTTCCATGTTGCCGGTGTCGGGTGCGCTGCAGTTGAGCGTCTCCGACGAGAGCGGCGAGCGTCCCAGCTCGACGGCGATGTAGGCGTAGTCGAGATTCGTGAGGCCCTGGCCGATCTCAGAATCGGGCAGGAAGAAGTTCCAGAGCCCGGATTCCTTGGCCTTGTCCTTCGCGCCTTCGAGCAGCTCGAGCTGCCGCGGATGCCACGACCAGCGATCCTCTTTCTCCGCGTCCAGGGCAAAGAACTCCTCGGTGATCGGGTCGACGTTTTCGTGAATGTGCTTCTGCACAGCGCTCATCAGCGGCTGTGCCTCGGGCGACATGGCCAGCTGAAAGAGCTCGGGATCGAGATGACGCATGAAGGTCTCCTTCGCTTTGGGGAGCAGTGCTCGGATGCGGTGAATCAGCCCTCCTAGTCAACCACAGGTCGGCGCCGACCCGCGCGGAATTCTCATGGAATTCGCGGCTTCGGAGAGGCTCGCAACCAGGCACTCGAATCAGTCCAGGCCCAACGACGCGAGTAGCTCTTCGCAGTGATCTTGGCTCGGGCCCGCCGTCCACCGCAGCGAGTACTCCTCCCAAGGCGCCAGCTCGTGCCACAGAGCCTCCAACACTTCGGAACGAACCACGGGTCGATAGCGCAGCGACTCCGCTTCAGGAGCTGAAGCCACCTCGTCACGGTCTCCAGCCGACCCGGAGTCAACCTCTTCCAAGAGCGGATCGGGAGAGACCCAACGCCCCTGCAGGCGAACGACAGCATCCCAGAGGCCGGTCCTCTCGAGACGCCACGCACCTCCTACCGAAGAAAGGCCGACCGCCTCGACCACCTGACCGGGCACCGACACGGTGAGGTCGGCCGGGAACGGGTCGAAGACCCGGCGCGAGGCCTCCTGAAGCGAATAGGCCTCCTCCTTCGAGACGTCGAAAACGTCCAGAACCGCCGCTTGCCGCTCGTGCACGGCTTCCACGAGCTCATCGCCTCGTTCGCCCAGCGACGACACGTTCGCGGTACCGGCGAGGCGTTGCCAGGCTCGCTCCCGCCGCCTTGCCGCTTCAGGCATCTTGTCGAGCCAGGCGTAGAGGCGGCCCACGGCTTCGAAGTAACGCGACAGAGCCGTCGCGAAGCCGTCGAGCGCTCTCTCCACCCGGCGCCGCTCCTCGCGGGTTGCGCGATCACCGGGTCCGGGCATCAGAACCAGCTCTCCTCCGCCCTCGGACACTGCGGAGAAGACTCGCACGGGGGTGTCGCTGAAGAACGAATCGAGACGCGAGGCGTCTTCGATCACCATCCAGCGCTCGTAGCGCTGCATCTCTCCCGACAGCCGCGACACTCGGAGCCCGTCCGCCAGGGCAGGTTCCACGGCGGCGAAGCGCATGGACCACGGCGAGGTCTGCTCCTCCAGGCTGCGCCTCGACGCCGCCAGACGCCGCTCGAGAGGCGAGCCTTCGTCGCCCTGCGGACCTTCCCAGGCGACTTCGAGCAGCAACACCGCACCTCCCTCGGGCGCGAGGCAGAGCTGCAGCTGCCGGCGCTCGGGCTCGGTGCACTTCGACGCCAGGGAGAGCAGCGCGCACAGCGCGAAGAGCACGAGGCGTCCACACCTGCTCAGGGACTGCGCAGCGCCTCGGCTCACCTGCCGCCGCTCGAACAGAGAGCAAAGAGGTCCTACGCGTAAGTACGAGGAGACCGGATGGACCCTGAGATCGGCGCGCTCGGATCGTTTGAGGAAGCTCATGCCCCTCCCCGAGAGCAAGAGCCGTTCCAGGATGTGACCGCGGGAACGCGGCGCTCAGTGACCGGCCGTCGAGGAGCTCTGCGCTGCAGTCTTCGGCTCGTCGGCCGCGAGTCCGAGCCTCAGTTCACCCCACTCCAGAAGCTTGCGCTCGAGGGTGTCCAGGGTGAACGGCTTCGACAGATGGTCGTCCATGCCCACGTCGATCGCCCGCTGCCGATCCTCGGCCAAGGCACTGGCTGAAACTGCGACGATGCGGAGACGCCCTGCGTCGCGGTGGTGGCGCTCCTGCTCGCGCAGAGTCGCTGCTACCTGGTAACCGTCGAGGATGGGCATCTGGCAGTCGACCAGCAGCAGGCGATGGCGTCCGGGGCGAAAACGCTCCAGCACTTCACGGCCGTTGGTCGCCGTGTCGTATTCGAGGCCCAACGCGTCCAGCATGCCCGCGAGCACCTCGAGGTTCACGGGGTTGTCGTCGGCGATGAGCACGGCCTGGTTGCCGTCCTGCACCGTCGTCTGCTGCGAAGACGAGGCAACGGGCTGCTGCCGCTGGACCACCTCCGACGGGAGCAAGAGCTCGAACTCGGTGCCCATGCCGAGCTGGCTCCTCAAGTCGATGCGACCGCCCATGGCATCGAGAAGGCTCTTCGAGATGGCCAGGCCCAACCCGGTCCCCGGCTGCCTCCAGCTGTCACCGCCCTCGGCCTGGACGAACGGCTCGAAGACTCTGCCTTGATCGGCGACGGCGATACCGACGCCGCTGTCTTTCACCCTCAAGCGCAGCTCGCCGTTCGCCGTATAGCTCGCGTGCACTTCGATCCGGCCGTTCGGTGTGAACTTGACGGCGTTGCCAACGAGGTTCACCAGCACCTGGCGTACCCGGGTGGCGTCGAGAAGAAGGGTCGCCGGCACGGTGGGTTCGATGCGAGCCATGAGGGCCACGTTGTTGACCGCGGCCCGCTGGCGAAAGAGAGCCACCACGTCTTCGATAATCGTCCGGGGAGAGCTTGGCTGCCGCACGATCTCGACGCCGGTCGCTTCGATCTTGGAGAGGTCGAGCACTCCGTCGAGGATCGCGAGGAGCGCATCGGCCGAGTCGCGAATCGTGCGCGCGGCGCTCCGATCCTCGGTCGTCGTGCCCCGTCTCGAGAGCAGATCAGCCATTCCCAGCACGCCGTTCATGGGCGTGCGAATCTCGTGGCTCATGTTCGCCAGAAACTGGCTCTTGGCTCGGTCCGCCGACTGCGCGGCGAGAGTCGCCACTTCGAGCTCGCCGTTGAGCTTCGACAGGCGCTGCAGGGCATTCCTCTTCTCGAGCTCGGAGAAGTAAGCGAAGGCCAGGAGCCCCAGAGTCAGACCGATGTCCGACGACGCGCCGACGGCCAGCAGGACCGTGGTGTCGAGATCGGGCGTCGACAGCACGCCCCGCAGATCCAGAAACGCCAAGGTGCAGATCTGCAGAACCGCGGCGGAGCCCCAGAGCACTCCGGAGCGCACGCCCGCAAAGGCGAAGGCGACCGCGGGAAAAGCACAGAACCACAGAGCCCCCGGAGCGCGGAGCCCGCCCACCTGAACCGAGTAGACGCTGACCGCGAGGAACAGCACCGCGGCGAAGTAGTTACCGGCGACCTCGACGCGGCCCGTGGTCCGCAGCAACCAGAGGACACCGGTGAGAGCCAGGATCATCAGGCCGCACGTCCAAGCGACGATCGGCAGGTTCAAGACGGCAAAGACGAGGACGTAGAGCGGCCCGAGGATCCACGCGGTGATGCACAGCAGAACGAGAAGGCGCGCTCTGCGTAGGGAATCGCCGCCTTCTTCGATTAGACGGGGTTGGATGAACCGTTCTGTAATCACGTGCGCCGGCGCGGCCTAGAATTCGATGTTTCTTTCTTGTTAGCTATCTGCTGAGGCTATCTGGTGTCTTCGAGGAATCCAAACTCTTGCCTCGCCGCACTCCGCTCGGTGATCAGCAAGGATGGACCAAGGCCCGAAAGAAGAGTCGAAGACCGGCTCGCGTCGCCCGTGGCAGCGCGTGCATCGACTCTTGACGATGGGCAAAAATGCCTTGTTTTTCACTGGCTTTTCGGGCGACCTGCGGGTTAAGGTGGACCCACAGACCCTTCATCGACGCCGAGTACAGAGCGCCCAAGGCTCTCTGGTCGGGATGGATCTGAACGACACACTCAACCGTTGGAGACACGCGTGAACAAAACTGAGATGGCCGCTAAGTTGGCTTCCAAGTGCGATCTCTCGAAGGCCCAGGCCCTCGAGATCATCAGCTGCATCTTCGATACTGACCCCGGCACTGGCATCATCGCCGTGGAGCTCGACGCTGGTCGCAAGGTCCGCCTGCCCGGCTTCGGCACCTTCTCGACGAAGCGCCGCGCCGCTCGCAAGGGCCGCAACCCCGCTACCGGTGCTGAGATCACCATTGCCGCCAAGACCTACCCGGTCTTCAAGGCGGGCACGGGCCTCAAGGACCGCGTCGCCGAGTAAGAGCGCTACCTCTCTGGAGCTCTTGCTCCGAGCCGAGGGCCCACACGCCGCGAGCGCTGTGGGCCCTTCGTGTCTGTGACGACCCTCCGGTCGCTGCCGCAGCGCCTCAGGACGAAGTGCAGCGATCGTCCCAGCGCATGTACTCGAGGTGGCAATTCTCGCAGGAGACGACGAGCCGGTCGGTGCGTTCGATGACCGCCTCACGGTCGCGAGCGCGGGCTGCCTCGAGAATCGAGCGCGCTGCCTCCGTCATCTCTCGCGACATCTCGCGATAATCCTCTCGGTCTACCGGAGCATCGAGCCCGTTCTCGCAGAGCCTCGGACGCAGCGCGACCGACTCGATCTCGACCAGAGCGACGCCCGCCTGCTCGACCGCTTGCCACCCGCCATACGTTCCCTTGAACAGCGGGCTCTCAGCCGCATCGGAGCCTGCCTCTGGCGTCTCACCCGGGTCATATCGCTGGACCTCGAACATCAGGTTCGACGCCGGGTAGATGAACGCCTTCATGATCTCGGCCAAGTTGCCTGCCGCAGGCGTCCCCGAGCCCTGCGTCGAGGACTCCAGGCTTTCCTGTGAGATCAGCGGTTTGAGTGTCGCCGCGGGCAGCAGGGCGAAGCAGAGAAAGAACATCAGAACAGGGCTGCTCGGGGCGCGCATCGCGTCTCCTCGTGGAATACCAGTGGAAGCCTCTTCGGTGCCTGGACGCTGCCACACCCCAGCGAGATGTCGGATCCGGACTTACCGAAGGTCGCCGGCGGTGCCGTCGCTCTCCAGCGCAAGACGCTCGAGACGATCGAAGCTCTTCACCACCAGACCGTCGGCCAAGACGGCAGGATGTGCCCAAATCTCGGAGCTGGAGATCGACAGCTCCGTCTCGACGTCGAACGCCGTCGCATCGCGGCGCAGTGCAAGCAGCTCACCTTCCGGACGGACCACGAGGAGGTTGTCGCCGGTGACGAGCAGGACCGCGTAGTCGTCGAAGCGAGCCGCGCTGCGGTAGAGCTCCGCTCCGGTCGCCGTCTCCAGGCACACCAACTGCCCCTTCTTCTGCGTCACGACGGCACAGACCTTGCCGTCGAAAGCCACCGGGCTGGCCATGTCGATCGAGAGCTCTTCCTTCGACCAAACCTGCTCCGTGCTCCACCGCCCGTCGGAAAAACTCAGACGGTGCGCTCTGAGCGGCTTGCCGCCGGAGCCGAAGATCAACAGGTCGCCCGCCAGCACCGGGGTCGCGGTGTTCTGACGGGAGAACGTCATCGGCGCATCGATCGTCCAGAGGACCTTGCCATCCAAGGAAACGCCGACCGGCCCCTCATAGGTCATCAGCACGACGTGATCGACGTCCGCGGCGCCACGGTAGAGCACCGGTGACGAGTAAGAGCTGCCGTAGCCCTCGATGGACCAGAGCCGCTCTCCCGACTTCAGATCGAAGGCAAGCACACCGCCCCGCTTGGCATTTCCGTACTGAACGACGACGCGGCCCTCGACCACGATCGGCGACATCGAATTGCCCCAGTACAGCGTCGGATCGTTGTGGTCCTCGTGCAGGTCTTTGCGCCAGAGCTGCTCGCCCGTCTCCAGATTGCGCACCGCCAGTACCGACTTCACGCCGTAGGTGACGACGTGGCCGTCGGCAATCGCCGGTGTCGACTTCGGGCCGCCACCGTAGCGCCCACCGCCCATGCCAGCTTTGAACCGCACGGGTTCGGCGAACGACCAGAGCTGCTCGCCGCTCTCGAGATCGTAGGCGGAGACGCGCTCTTCGTCCTCGAGTCGATCGAGGAGCACGACACGACCGTCCGCCAGCACCGGCGAAGCCTGCCCTTCGCCCACCTCGATCGTCCAGAGGCTCCGCGTCTTCGAGCCCTCGACGAGACCGCCAAGAGCCGGTGCGTGGCCGTCCCGAGCGCTGCCGCGCCATTGGGGCCACTCGCTGGCGGACGTACCGGCAGCGGCGAAGGCCAGGAGGCAAAGGGTCCATCCGGAAGGAACGATACGCAGCGGGTTGGCCATGAGAGATCTCCTCGAAGAGCTGGGTCCTTAAGAGTCTACGAGCCACGGCGCCGTGGAGATGTAGCCCTCACGAATGACCGATCCATCGACCGGCGAAGACGGTGGCACACCAAAGAAAGAGCGACAGTCCGGCACTGCAGGTGATCGCTGTTCCAAAGGTCGCGGCGCCGGGGCTGCGATCGACGACGGAGCCCAGGCGACGCCGAAAGACGAGGAGGTTGAGTCCCAGGAGCAGCAGAAAGAGCATCTTGAGGCGGAAGGGACCGTTGGCAACGTAGTGGCTCGCTCGCGTGAGGAACATGAGGGCACCCGTCGGTAGTGCCAACAGGAGCGCAGCGAAGGCCCATCGCTCGAGTTCGACCAGCAGGCGGTCGGCTTCGAGGGTGCGTCCCGCCTTTCCCAGGAGACGCAGGTCGATCGACGCGACGAGACCGACGAGGATCGCGACGGCCAAGACGTGCACCGACTCCAGAAAAGGGAACCACCAGGTGATGGCGATGTGCTCCACCCAGGGCAGAGCCTCCAGTCTTTCCCAGAAGGACGAAGGCTCCATCGCTCAGCCCTCCGACCAGAAGAGGTAGTCGACGTAGGCGATCCACCGTCCGGCAAAGACGACGAGAACCCATGCGAGGAGAGACATCACAGCGAGGACGCGAACGCCGAGAGGGATCCGCTCGGATCGGTCGGAGCGTGCCCAGCGGTGCAGCATCCATGACGCCGCGACGGCGATGAGGAGGCCGACGACTTTGGCTCCGAAGATCGGATTCAGGAAGTAGCGGTAGGGCCGTGCAAGAAGAAACGGCAGCCCGGTCACGAGGTTGACCGCCAGCGCAACCCACGTCCACGGCTGGAGCCGGCGAATCATCGCCGACGGCTCCTGGCTGGGTACCGCCAGTCCCAGGAGGCGCAGGTCGATCAGGACCGACGAGGCCATGACCGCCGCAACCCCCAGGATGTGAATCGACTGCGTGATCGGTGGCAATCCCGGAACGTTGGACAGCAGCCAGATCGCCCCGTCGCGCAGCGAGCTCTCGGCAAGGGACTGCGCCAGTAGCTCGTTCGGTCTCATGGACACGGGCAGAGAGTTGCGTTCATCGTCGTCCCCTTCTCGTTTCGCACACCCTACCGGTCCGACCGGGGCAATCCCAGTTTTCCCGACTCGGCCGCAAGGGAATGGAGCCCCGCGTGTTCCATCTCTCGGAGGACTTCCCATGCCTGAAACGTTGACCCGCCGCCGCCTTCTGATTCCCACCGGTGCTCCGCCGCCCGACGACACCGTCCGGCTCGTCTCCCGAACGAGCTTCGGGCCGCGGAGCGTCGACGTCGAGGCGGCTCGACGCCTCGGCCGCGAAGAGTGGCTCGAACGGCAGCTCGACTACCCGAGCCTGGACGACCGAGACGTCGAAGCTCTCGTCGACGAGCTCGCCCCGACGGTGCGGCTCACGTCCCCCGAGCTTGCCGACTACTCCGATCAGCGTGAGGCCGAAATCGAGGCGGGGGGCAGCGGACGCAATTCTCGCCAGGAGATCGCGTCGGACCTGGTCGCAGCGACGATCCTCCGCGCTATCCACTCACCGCGTCAGCTGTACGAGGTGATGGTGGAGTTCTGGACGAACCACTTCAGCATCTCGCAGCTGGACGGTCTCGCCTCCGTTCTCAAGACGGCGGACGATCGCGACGTCGTCAGGAGGCACGCTCTCGGCAACTTCCGCGACCTTCTGCACGCCTCGGCGAAGAGCCCGGCGATGCTGTTCTATCTCGACAATCACCTGAACATCAGCAGTGGCCCGAACGAGAACTACGCCCGGGAGCTGATGGAGCTGCACACCATCGGGCCCGACGCGTTCACTCAGCAGGACGTCGAGGAGGTCGCGCGCTGCTTCACCGGCTGGAGTATCAGCGGTCGTCGACCGAGCGAGCCTTTCGGACTGTTCTCGTTCCGAGCCGCAACGCACGACGGCGGTCCACGGACCGTGTTGGGGGCGCCGATTCCGAGCGGCGGTATGGAGCAGGGCGAAGCGGTGCTCGATCGCCTCTTCGACCACCCCGGCACCGCGCAGCTCGTCTGCCGCAAGCTGGTTCAGCGCTTCGTCTCCGACCGCCCACCTCAGGCGCTCGTCGACCGCGCCGCAGAGGCCTTTCGATCCACCGAGGGGGACATCCCTGCCGTTCTGCGAACGATCCTCCTCTCCGCCGAGTTCGAAGCATCGGACGGAGGCAAACTGAAGCGCCCCTTCGAGTTCGTCGTCTCCGTGGCTCGCGGCTTCGACCTGCCTCCCGACACCCAGCTGCTCTCCGGGCTGGCGCAGGTCATTGCACAGATGGGCCAGAGGCCCTTTGGCTGGCCCGCTCCCAACGGCTATCCGGACTCTGGTGCCGCCTGGGCCAACACCGCGGGCATGCTGCGACGCTGGAACTTCGGCCTCGCTTTCGAGGATGCCGGGCGGTTTCAGGGGATCGATCTCGCGGCCGAGATCAGCGCTGTGAGCCCGACGGCATCGGCCATCGTCGATCACTTCGTCGAACGACTCCTGCATCGCAGCGTCTCGACACTCGATCGCGAGACGATGATCGCTTTCGTGCGCGACACGGTAGGCGATGGGCCGTTGAGCTCCTCGGAGAGCCTCGAAGCCGCGCGTCGGGCATTGGTCCTCGTTCTCGATTCGCCCTACTTTCATTCACGCTGAGTTCCTCCACGCTCAGCGATTCCGAGTCCGAGGAGTCCTCATGCCCCGTACCGATCGCAGGTCCTTCCTCCTCAGCGCCGCCGCCGGCGCTGCACTCCCGCTCTGGTTCCCTCGCGTGGCCTTCTCTTCGCCCGAAGCGAAAGAAGCTGCGGGCGGCGACGTGCTCGTGTGCGTCTTCCAACGCGGCGGTAGCGACGGGCTCAACGTCGTCGCGCCGACCGGCGACCCGCGCTACCACGATCTTCGCCCGACGCTGGCCCTCGACGAGCCGGGCTCCGCGAGCAGTTCAGCGTTGGACCTGGACGGGACCTTTGCCTTTCATCCGTCGCTTGCTCCACTCAAGGAGCTCTTTGACGACGGCGCGCTCGCGGCGGTGCACGCAGTAGGGCAGCCGGAAGAAACACGTTCTCACTTCGATGCCATGGACTTCATCGAAGGCGGCACACCAGGCAGCAAGGCCTCCGCAAGCGGCTGGCTGGGCCGTCACCTCGACACGCTGCGCAACGGCAATGACTCGCCGTTTCGAGCCATCGGGATGTCGTCGCTGATTCAGCAGTCTCTGCGAGGTCCGGTCTCGGCCCTGGCTCTTCAGTCGATCGCCGACTTCCATCTCGAAGGCGATCTCGGCTCGCTGCCCGCTTTCCAGTCGACCTTGGGTCAGCTGTACAGCGGCCCCGAGCTACTCGACGTTCAGGGTCAGCAGACGCTTCTCGCGATCGAGCAGATGGCGGCGGCCAATCCGAGCCAGTACCAACCGGCCAACGGTGCAACCTACCCGGACACTCCTTTCGGTTTCGGCCTGCGGCAGATCGCGCAGTTGATTCGAGCCTCGCTCGGGGTCGAGGTGGCCTGTGTCGACATCGGCGGCTGGGACACCCACGAGGGCCAGGGAGGCGCTCTGGGGGTTCACGCGAGCCTGCTGGACGAGATGGCCCGCGGCTTGGCGGCGTTTCATGCCGACCTCGACGGCTTGGCTCAGAAGGTCACCGTTGTCGTGCTGAGTGAGTTCGGTCGTCGAGCCGCCGAGAACGCCTCCGGCGGTACGGATCACGGTCGCGGCAACGTGCTGATGGTGCAGGGGGCGGGCGTGCGCGGCGGCCAGGTGTACGGCCGCTGGCCCGGTCTCGAAGACCACGAGCTCGTCGGCCCGGGTGACCTCGCCGTGACGACCGACTACCGAACGGTGCTGGCGGAGCTGCTCGAGAAACGCCTTGGAAACGCTGAGACTGGCAGCGTCTTTCCCGACTTCACGTCGCCGGGCTCTCTCGGCATCTTCGAATCCTAGGGCTGCCGCAGGCCGCCCGACGGACGCCAGGGGTCTCCGAGTCGCCCGCGGCGGTTTGGCGCGCGGAGTCGACGCGATATCGTCGCCGAGTTCCGTTAGGAAACTGCGAATCACCGGCGCCGCGACTTGCGGCCCAGGAGACCCCCATGTCGAAGACCGCTTTTCGTCGAGCCGCTCCGCCGCTCGCACTCCTCCTCGTGCTCGTCACCGTCGGCTGCGCCAGTGGCGGCGGCGGCAAGGCTGCTGCGGCGCCGCCGCCGATTGTCGGCGTCTGGAATCTCGTGCTCGAAACGCCGATGGGCAAGCAGGAGCCGACCTTCACCGTCACACAGGTCGACGGCGCCCTCAAGGGCATGTTCTCTTCTCCCCAGGGCGAGCTGGACGTCGGTGACATCACCGATACGGAAGGTGTCATCACCTTCGACATGGACATCGAGGCCGCAGGCCAGGCTCTCACCCTGAAGTTCTCTGGATCCGTCGAGGGCGACACTCTGACGGGTAAGTTCGGCAGCGACTTCGGTGACATGCCCGTCACCGGCACCCGCTCAGGCGAATAAGCCACTCCGCCCGCGGGCGGAGCCGAGCGCTCCGTCCGCGCCGCGGACTCCGGCAGAGTGCGGCGCGAATGAGCCTTCCCGGTCATCCGGAAGATCATCTACCGGAAGTTCTGCGTGTGGCCCAACAGGTCGCGCGCCGCAACGCATTGTCTGCCGACGAAGCCGAGGAGTACGTCTCTTGGGCGCAACTCAGGATCCTCGAGAACGACTACGCGAAGCTGCGTCAGTTCCAGGGACGTAGCAAGCTCTCGACGTTCTTGAGAACGGTGCTCCAGCGCCTGTTCCTCGACTACCGGGACGCTCAGTGGGGCAGGTGGCGTCCGAGCGCCGCCGCTAAACGGCTGGGCAGGACCGGCATCCTTCTGGACACCCTCCTCCACCGCGACGGCCTCGGCGAGCAAGAGGCGGTCGAAACGGCGTTCTCCCGCCTCGGAGAAGAAGTCTCTCGAGCGGAGCTCGAGCAAATCGCCGCGCAGCTGCCCGCTCGGGTTCGGCGTCGTTTCGAAAACGAAGAGCGCCTCTACAACATGGCAGCGGGCTCTGATCCTGAGCGCGATCTGGCCCAGAGCGAAAGCCAGAATCGGGCTCGACAGGTCACCGCGGTGCTCGTCGAGGCTCTGGAGACTCTCGAAGAGCCTCAGCAGGCCATGGTGCGACTGCGCTACCGAGAGGCACTCTCCGTGGCCGACATCGCTCGCCTGCTCGATCGAGATCAGCGCAAGCTTTACGCCGAGTTCGACCGCCTGGGGCAGCAACTGCGTCGACTCCTCGAGGCCTCCAGCGTCTCGGCGAAAGAGGTGCGTGAACTACTGGGTTGGAACGCCTTCGAAAGGGACGAGGACACGCCGTGAGGGCCGCGAAGCGTCAGGCCGGGTCTGTCGTCCGTCCCACTATGGATAGGCTGATCGAAGAATGAGCACTCCTGAGACAGAAGCCCCCCTGCCAACCGAGGAGCAGATCGCTGCCTTCATCGACGGGCAGTTGAAAGGGCGCGAACGACAGGAGGTCGAGCAGGTCCTCGCGGCCAACCCCGACTTCGCCGAGTTGGTTGCGGAGGTGCTGGCGCTCGAAGCGGAGGATCAGGAGGAGCCTGAACCCGGAAAGGTCATCGACGCGGCAGCGCGCTTTGGAAGCCCCGGTCTTCTCATGCTGGCAGCGGCCGCTGCGGTGCTCGTCGCCCTGGCACTGATGCTTGTCCTCCGCGGCAGCCAGGTAGCGCTGGATACTGGCGAGATGCTGGCCTTCGTTCCAGAAGGTGAGCGTCTCGAGCAGACGCTTCCCGAGCGCTGGTTCGACTACTCGTGGTCCACGATGCGTGGTGAGGCCGCGCCGCAGGCCCCGCCGCGCGTTGCCTTTCAGCTGGGAGTCCGCACGGTCGACCTTGCCGTCGCCCTGAGGGCCGAAGCCACCGAGCAAACCCGGTTCATCCTCTCCAGAGCGAATGCGCTGGTCGACAGAGTCGAGACCGGCGAACTGCTGCTCTTGGCTCTCTTGCAGTGCCGTATGGCACTCGAGGATGGGATACCCAACCTTGATCTGGCAAAAGAGAGTGCTCGGCAGTTCGACGAGGAACTCGGCTCCCTCGAGCCGCAAAACGCCGTACTCGCCGGCAAGTGGGCGGGCGCCGCAAACGTCGCGCTCGTGGCGGAAGCGGAGCAGTTCTTCGTGTCGCACCACTGGTCCAAGGGGCTCGATCTCCTTGCCGCGCCCGAGAGCGATCCTCGGCTGCAGGAGTTGGCCGCCGCCCTGCGCGAAACCGCCTCGGACGACTTCCCCGCACTCCGCTCCAGTCTGGACAGAGTCATCGCCCTCCTAGGCGACGGCGTCGCACAGCTGGGCGCATAGAACCGACGGTCGAAGCGGACCGCGCAGCGGCCACCGGGTTCTCTAACTCCTCTGCGGAGGCTTGGAGCGCAGGGCCTCTCGACGCAGCTTCAGCAGGAGCTGATCGAGGCGATGAAGAAAACGGGAACGGTCTTTGGGGCTGAACGCCGCCGGGCCGCCGACGCGCTCGCCGGACTCCCGAAGGCTCGAATGCAGCTCGCGGGTCGCCAGCGCATCACCGATGTTCTCCGCCGTGAAGTCGCGTCCGGACGGCGACAGAACGCTCGCACCCTCGTCCAGACAGCGCGCTGCCAACGGGATGTCGGACGTCACGACGACGTCGCCCGCAACCGCTCCCTCGACGATCGCATCGTCGGCTCGGTCGAAGCCTTCGTCGACGACCTCCAAGGTGAAGCGATCTCCCTCCGGAACCCGCATCCACTGATTGGCGACGAGGGTCACCGGCACTTCGAGCCGGGCCGCGACGCGGTAGACCTCGTTCTTGACCGGGCAGGCATCGGCGTCGACCCAGATCCTCATGGCGCGTGCTTCTCCAGGAAGCCTGGGTTCTCCTCGAGCCACCGCCGCAAGCGCGTCATGCCCTCTTCGTAGGAGACCCTGGGTACGAAGTCGAGATCGCGGCGTGCCGCCGAAATGTCATACCAGTGCGCCGTCGCCAGCTGACTCACCATGAACCGCGTGAGCGGCGGTTCACTCTGACGGCCGAGCGCGCTCCACACGCCCTCCACGACGGCTGCCAAGGAACGCGCCAACCAGAGAGGCACGGTGCGTTGGACCGGCGGCAGCCCGGCCGCACCCAGCAGGTCGTTGACGAACTGGGGTCCACGAACGGGCTCACCCTGTGAAAGGAAGTACGCCTTACCGGCGCACGCCGCCTCGGGAGACAGGCGATCCGCCGCAGCAACGTGCGCGTCAACGACGTTGTCGATGTAGGAAACGTCGATCTTCTGCGGTTTTCCCACCATGCGCAGACGCCCAGATCGAGCTCGGGCCGCAAGTCGCGGCAGCGCCGAGCTGTCGCCGGGCCCCCACACCAGATGCGGACGCAGCGCGACGGTCGACAGACTCTCGTCGTTGGCCGCGAGAACCTCTTGCTCGGCGAGCGCCTTGGTCGCCGGATAGTGCGCTTCGAAATGGTCGGGATACGGCGCGCTTTCATCGACGCCATCGACGCTGTCGCCCCCGTGCACGACGCTCGGAGTGCTCGTGAAGACGAGCTTGGCGACACCGTGCTCGCGGCACGCCTCGAGCATGTGCCGAGTCCCCAGCGTATTGGTGCGAAAGAAGTCTTCGTACCGTCCCCACAGGTCGAATCGGGCGGCGACGTGGAAGACCGCGTCGACGCCGGCCACCGCGTTCGAGACGTCCCCGGCCTCGCCCAGATCGCCCTGGACCTGCTCGATGCCGATCGGTTCGAGGGCGGCATACCGACTCCTGCTGAAGGAGCGAACGGTGTCACCTCGCTCGACGAGGCGCCGAGCAATGGCTCCACCGATGAACCCGCCGGCGCCCGTGACCAGCGCCTTCACCGAGAGCTCCCGACGCGCTCTGCCCAAACGGTCAGCTCTTCGCGGCCGATCTTGGCGTTGTGGCGGACGTCGACCGGGAACGACGAGTGCTGCAGGAAGCGCTCGATGAGATCGACGCGAGCGTGACCGCGGGCGCCGCCGTCGCGGATCTCGCGAAGCTTCGGCAGGACGTCGCCCCACCGCGACGCGTTCTCCAGCTCGACGCACAGCGTGGGCTCCACGCGGCCCTTCCTCTGCGGCCCCACGACCGCGGTGCGCCTCACACCTTCGACCGCATCGAAGACCTTCTCGCAGGCGACGGTGAAGAGAGTCTCTTCGCCAGCGCCAACGCGCTGCGACTTGCGGCCGCAGAACCAGAGGCGGCCCTGCTCATCTCGCCAGCCGAGATCTCCCATGCGGTGCCAGATGCCGTCGGAGCTCCGGATCTTGGCGCGCTCGGTGTTGCCGGCATCCGCGAAGTACTCCTCGGTGACCATCGGACCGCGCACCGCGATTTCTCCAACGACTCCTGGCTCGGCTCGTAGATCGTCGCTCCAGCTCGCGATGGGCTCGTCGGTGAGCGCGAGGATTTCAGCCCGCAGTGTGGGCACCACCGAACCTACGCAGACCCCGTAGCCATCGACCGTCTGCGGCCACGTTTCGCGCAGAATCGAGTGACTGTCGATGCACGAGATCGGCAGGCACTCGGTCGCCCCGTAGGACGGCAGCAGTGCCGCTTCCTCGCTCAACATGCCGTGCCAGAGCTGCATCGTCTCCCCGGGAAGAGGAGCTCCCGCGGCAATCACGCGACGCAGTCCCGGCAGCGCTGTCGCACGTCGTGCGCCTTCGACGCCGACCGTTCGCAGAAGGGCTGGGGAGCCGAAAAGGGTCGTCACGCCGAAGCGCTCGATCGGACCGAGAACCTCGTCCGGGTCGACGGCAGCGGGCTTGCTGGCATCCATCTTGGGGAGCACCGTCGTCATTCCCAGCGCAGGGTCGAAGAGAGCGAAAAGCGGGAAGGTCGGCAGATCGACCTCGCCGGGCTCGATTCCGAAGAGCTCCCGAATCGACTCGACCTGTGCCACGAAAGAGCGATGGCTGTAGACGACGCCTTTGGGGGGACCGGTGCTGCCGCTCGTGAAGAGGATCGCCGCGACGTCCTCGGCCCCGGCCACTTCGAGCCCCGGCCCCTGCGCAAGCACCCGAGCGCCGGCCTCCTGTACGGCCTCGAGGGTGAGCCCCCCCCAGAACCAGCGTCGCCCGACGGTCACCAGTCGCGTCACCGATCCGCGCCCCCAGCCCAGCACCTTGCGTGCCGCGTGGGCCACCGGGATGCCGATGAAAGCGGAAGGCGCGGCGCGCTCGAGGCAGCTCTTCAAGCCGGCACGACCGAGGCCGGGGTCGATCATCACCGGCACGATGCCCGCCTTGAAGAGACCGAACGTCAGCGTGAAGAGCTCGGGACTCGGACGAACCATGAGTGCAGCACGGTCGCCCTTGGCGAAGCCGCTGGCGAGCAGCCCCGCCGCGATCTCGTCGGACTGACGATCGAGATCGCGATAGGTCAGCTCGTCGTAGCGCCGCCGGCGCGCGCCGTCGACCGTTTCCGTGCGTGACGTCGGGAAGTAGATCGCAACGGCATCCGGCTGCTGCCGGGCCATCTCCGGCAGATAGGCAGCGACGTTGTCTTTGGTCAGGCTCATCCCGCCGGAGCGACGCCGAGGAAGTCTCGAACCAGCACTTCGATCTCCTCGCCCGCGTCCTCGAGAACGTAGTGGCCGGCGTCAGGGAAACGATGCACGGTCGCGCGCGGCAGCTTGCGCTGCCAAACCTCGAGGAAGTGATGGTCGAAGACGAAGTCGCGGTCGCCCCAGCAGATCAGCGTCGGTAGATGCTCAAACTGGTTGAGCCGCTCGCCGACGCCCTCGACGATGCTCCAGCTGGGATCGCTCGAGACGAGAGGAATGTCCTGGACGAAGCGCAGCGTCGCGATGCGCGAGCCCCAGGAGTCGTAGGGAGCGACCAGACCGTCACGCACCTCCGGCGGCAGCTTTCGGCGAGTCACGGCCATGCGCGTCGCGCCGACTGCGAAGGCGTTGAAGCCTCGCACCAGAAAGGCACCGAGCCCGGTATTGCGGGCCAGCCAGAGCGTACGCGGTAGCGGCTTCGAGGAGGGCAGTGGAAAGGCCGCCGTGTTCAACACGACGAGTCTCTCGACGAGGTCGGGGTGTCGGTCGGCCCAGCCGAACCCGATCATTCCGCCCCAGTCGTGCACCGCCAGGGTCACCTGAGAGAGCGCGAGATGCTCCACCAGGTGGTCGAGATCGTCGATCCTTTGAGCGAGGCGGTAGGAGTACTGCTCGTCCGTGGGCTTGTCCGACTTACCGCAACCGACGTGGTCGATCGCCACCACACGGTGCGTCGGCGACAGCGCTCGGATCAGGCGTCGCCAGTAAAAGGACCAGGTCGGATTGCCGTGCACCATGAGCACGACGGGACCGTCGCTCGGTCCCTCGTCGACGTAATGGAGGCGAAACCCACCCTCGAGCTCGAGCCAGTGCTCAGCAAACGGGTAGAGCTCTGCAGCGACGGGTCTCATGCCAGGGGGGCTTACGCCGGAGGCCTCCGGAAGCCCTCGTTACCAGACGATCTCGGCCATGCTGCAGTTGAGGCCCGATCCGATTCCCATCAGCGCGATGCGACTGCCGGACTGGATGCGCCCCATCTCCTGAGCCTTCGACAGAACGATCGGAACGCTGGCCGGCCCGACGTTGCCAAACTCCGGGTAGATCGCCAGGATCTTCGAGTGGTCGAGTCCGAGAGTCCCGGCCAGCTTGTCCGTATGCGAGCGACTGACTTGATGCAGGACGAGCTCATCGAGTGACCCGTCAGCCCAACCGAACTCCTGACGCGCATTCTCGAAGGTCCTCGCGGCGAGCTCGATCCCGGCGACCATGAGCCCCTGGGAGTCGGTGATCATGCCGTCGACCTGACCGCGACAGAGGTGGTTGTGCTCCGTCGCCGCGAGGGTGACGCCACCGCGGAAAGCGTGCCCGCTCTGCACCAGATCGTCCCGACCGAGCACCATGGCGGCGCCGCCGGACCCCAACGTCAGAGTCGCGAAGTTGTCTCGGAACATGCCGTTGCTCTGGGCGATGGCGTTGAGCTTCTCGATCGTCTTCTCGACCACGAAGCGGCTGCTCTCTCCGTCGACGACGAGACCGTAGTCGATCTGGCCCCGTTCGATCATGTTGCCGACGATCTCCATGCCGTTGAGGAAGCCCAAGCAGGCATTGCCAAGATCGAAGTTCATGCACTGCGAGCTGAGACTGAGATTGCCGTGAACGAGACACGCAACGGACGGCTCGATGAAGTCACGACAGACAGACGTGTTGATGAGCACGCCGATGCGCGAGCGGTCGATTCCGGCGGCTTCGATGGCCTTCTCAGCGGCGAGAGTCGCAGCGTCGCTCGGCTGAAAGCCCTCGTCCCACCAGCGGCGAGCGCGGATGCCCGTCAAGCCTTCGATCATGCCCGCGGGTGCTTTCATCGCAGACAGCGTCGGTCGGAGGCGCTCCTCGAGCTCCACGGACGTCACGCGATGCGTCGCATCGGCGTGGGCGACGCTGGCTATCTGCACTCTGTCGAACCGCATAGTGACGCAGAATACAAGCAAGCTCGCGCCACGGCCAGAGATTTCACGCTCCAAAACCCAGTTCTGAAGGGGTATGCCGCCGGAGCATTCGAGAAGAGTCGACCCGGTCACTGCCGGACGACTGCTCCTCGAAGCGCAAAGAGCCCCGGAGACCCGTTCGGGACCTTCCGGTAGACACCGATCGTCGAGCTGCTAGGGTTCTTCTGACTGCTCTCAGACGAGCGGCCTCCCTTCCCCGTCCCATTCCCTCGCATGCCCCCCACGACCTTCTCCGCGGTGACGCTGGCCTCTGCTCTGAGTGCGCTGATCGCTCTCGCTCTGGTCGCGCTCGCCGCCGAACGCGTGGGAGCTCTTCTGACGCGAGCTCGGCTGCCGCTGATCACGGGTTTCCTTCTCGCCGGGGTCGTCTCCGGGCCACATGCCCTGGGGCTGCTGACCGAGGACATGGTCCTGCGAATGCGCTGGGTCGAAGAGGTCGCGCTCGCCTTCATCGCCTTCGCTGCGGGAGCGGAACTGCACTTCGAGGCGCTGCAGTCTCGTCTGCGCAGCATCCGCTGGATCACGGTGTTGCAGACGCTCGCCATGCTGGGCCTCGGTATCTCCGCCGTCTGGCTGGTGTCGCCCCGGCTGGATTTCATGAACGGCCTGGACACGAGTTCGAGGCTCGCCATTGCTCTGCTGGCGGCGACGGTTCTGCTCGCACGATCACCGTCCTCGGCGATTGCCGTCATCAACGAGGTCCGCGCCAGCGGACCCTTCACCCGCACCGTTCTCGGCGTCACGGTGGCCAGCGACTTCGTCGTGGTCATTCTGTTCGCACTCTCCGCCAGTCTGGCCACGGCGATTCTCCAGGGAGGCGGTCTCGACTGGACCATGCCGCTGCTCGTCTGCCTCGAGCTTCTGACGGCGGTCGTTCTCGGCGTCGGACTCGGAAGGCTCCTCGGGCTCGGCTTCCGCGCGCGCCTGCCGATCGCAGCCAAAGCCCTCTGGGTGCTCGGGATCGGCTGGGCCGTCTTCGCCGGCGCCCACTCCTTTGCTCACTTCGCCTCCCGAGAGGTTGGCTTCGAGATCTTCCTCGAACCACTTCTCGTCTGCCTGGTGGCAGGGTTCACCGTCTCGAACATGGGCCCCTATCGAACCGAGTTCGCGCGGACGATCGATCTCTCGGGGGGCCCGGTCTACGTCGTCTTCTTCACTCTGGCGGGCGCCGGTGTCGCCCTCGACGTGGTGCGCGACAGCTGGCAGATCGCCTTGATTCTCGCTGCAGCAAGATTACTGGCTTTGGCTCTCGGCACGTGGGTAGGAGGCACGCTCGCCAACGAGCCCGCCCACCAGAACCGGTACAGCTGGCTGTCCTACGTCACGCAAGCCGGTATCGGGCTTGGCTTGGCGCGGGAGATCGCGGCGGAGTTCCAGGGTTGGGGCCCCGCGTTCGCGTCTCTGATGATCGCCGTGATCGTCGTCAACCAGCTCCTTGGACCACCGCTCTTCAAAGCAGCTCTCCACCGATCGGGAGAAGCGCGCCTGCGCAGCGGCCAGAGAGACCTCCGCGGAACGCCGAGGGCCTTCATCTTCGGCCTCGAGGGACAGGCCCTGGCGCTCGCTCGGCAGCTCGCCGGTCACGGTTGGCGGCCGACGATCGTCACTCGCAAGGACCCGGACTCCCGCGGTCGTCCCGACGAGATCGAGATCGTCCAGGTCGAAGACCTCACGCCCGAAGAGTTGCAACGGATCGGCGCTCAAGAAGCGCGGGCCTTCCTCCTTCTCAACAAAGAGGCGGACGCCTTGCGCGTGGCCGAGATCGCCTACCAGGACTTCGGCACGCGCAACGTGATCGCTCGAAGCTCGGACCGCGTGCACTGGGCCAACTTCGAAGAACTCGGCGTGCAAATCGTCGATCCGAACGTCGCCATGGTGAGCTTGCTCGACCAGTTCGTCCGCTCACCCTCCGCGGCGTCGATGATGCTCGGCCTCGACAAGGACCAGGAGATGCTCGAAATCGAGCTCGGCAACCCCGATCTCGACGGGGTCGCCCTGCGCGACATCTCACTCCCCCATGACACTCTGGTCGTTTCCGTCCAGCGTGAGCGAGCGAGCCTCGTCTCCCACGGCTACACGCGCCTGCAGATGGGCGACGTGCTGACGCTCGTCGGCTCCGAAGAGAGCCTCAACCGCATCGAAAGCCGCTTCGCGGCCTGAGGCGACAGGAGCGTTCCGAGCTCAGCAGGTAGACTTCGGTCTCTGATCACAACCCGAGACCTCGACTTGGCCTCTTCCCCAGAAACGCCGGTCACCCGGCTTCTTCACGAGTGGCAAGAAGGCGACTCCGTCGCGGCGGAAGAGCTCTTTCCTGCAGTCGCCGGGGAGCTTCGCCGCATTGCCGGCAGCCTGTTCCGCAACGAGCGCGGTGGCCACACCCTGCAGCCCACCGCGGTCGTCAACGAAGCGTTCGTGCGCTTGCTCGGTCTGCGTTCGATGGAGTGGCGCGATCGCCAGCACTTCTACTCCTTCGCGGCGACCGCCATGCGCCGAGTCCTGGTCGATCATGCGCGGCAGCGGCTTGCTGAAAAGCGCGGCGGTGAGTGGGTGCGTACAGAGATCCCGCACTCTCTCGGCAGCTGGACGGATCCCGTGGACGTCCTGGCGCTGGAGAAGGCGCTGGAGGAGCTCCAGAGCATCGACGAAGGCCGCTACCGCCTGGTGCTGCTGCGCTTCTACTCGGGTCTGAAGATGGACGAGATCGCCGAGCTCGAAGGGGTGTCGACACGCACGGTGATGCGGCGTTGGCAGGTCACCAAAGCCTGGCTCCGGTCCTTCTTCGAGAGCCGCCGAGTCGACGAGCCGAGAAGTTGACGCAGGTCGACCCAGAGATCGAGCGCCGTGCCCTCGACCTGACCGAGAAGGCGCTGCTGATCGACGATCCGAGCGAGCGATCGAGCTGGCTCGAAGAACAGACACGCGACGATCCCGTCGTGCTCCGTCGCGTGAACGAGTTGCTCGGCAAGGTCGATCTGGCGACGACGCTCCCCGGCTCCGAGGACCTCGTCACGTCGCCGCTGGCGCAGACGCTGGGCCCCTATCGAATCGCCGAAGAGATCGGCCGCGGCGGGATGGGCGTCGTCTACCGGGCGCATCGGGACGACGACGCCTTCGACCTTTCCGTCGCGCTCAAGATCATGCGTCCTCTGAGCGGACTCGACGCCCGCCGCTTCGAAGGCGAGAGAAGAATTCTCGCCCGGCTGAACCACGAGAACGTGGCACGCATCCTGGACGGCGGGGCGACGCCCGACGGCGCCCCTTACCTCGTCATGGAGTTGGTCGACGGCCAACCCGTCGACGAGTACTGCCGCGAGCAAGAGCTGGGCCTGCGCAACCGACTCGATCTCTTCCTGCAGGTCTGTGCGGGAGTTGCACATGCCCACCGCAATCTGGTGGTTCATCGCGACATCAAACCAGCGAACATTCTCGTCACGGCCCAGGAAAGGTCGAAGCTCCTGGACTTCGGCATCGCCAAGAGCCTGCAGCCCGACGACTCCGGCGAGCAGCAAACACTCTTCGGACAAGGCGCGATGACGCCGGAGTACGCGAGCCCTGAACAGGTGCTCGGCGAGCCGGTGTCCGTCGCTACCGACGTCTACTCACTCGGCGTCGTCCTCTACGAACTGCTCGTCGGGGTCCGCCCGTTCGAGTTGTCGGACCGTAGCCCGGCCTCTCTGCAGCGGGTGATCTGCGAGACCGACGCACCGTCGCCCAGCAGTCGGGCGCGACAGCGGGACGAGCCGACCGCAGTGCAAGCGGGGGAGATCGAAGGCGACCTCGACACGATCGTCCTCAAGGCTCTTCGCAAGGACCCACACGAGCGCTACTCCTCCGTGGAGAGCTTCGCCGCCGACGTGCGTCGCTATCTCGAGGGGCATCCGATCAGCGCGAGGCCGCAGAGCTGGTCGTACGTCGCGAAACGCTTCGTCGGTCGGCATCGTGGTCCGGTGCTTGCCGGGGCGATCGCGGCGATCCTGGTCTTCGCCGGAGGCGCCACGGCCATCGTACAGAGTCTGCGCGCGGCCGAAGAAGGACGCCGAGCACAGCTGGAAGCTCGCAAGGCGGCGACCGTGAACGACTTCCTCTCCGAGCTTCTCACCGCTCCCAACCCGGTCCTTGGCATGGGGCAAGAAGCACGGATCGTCGACCTGCTGGAGATCGCCGGAGAACGGCTCAGCGATCTCGATCCCGCGACGCGCGCAACCATGGCGAGAACGCTGGCCAACACCTACGTCACTCTCGGCCTGAACGAGCAGGCGCAAGGATTGATCGACCGCGAAACGCCGGTCGCAAGGGCCGCGCTCAGCAATCAGCACGAAGAGGTTGCGCTCTTGAACTTCGTCGAGTCCAAAGTCGCAAGCGATCAGGGTGACTACCTGAGGGAGCTGGAACTCTTGGAGGGCATTCTGCCGTTCATGAGGCGCGAGCTACCGGAGAACGTCGGCACGGTCCTAGCGGGCATGGCCGACGCCCACGCGCTTCTCGGCCAAAGCGAACAAGCGGAGCCTTTGTACAGGGAGTCGATCGAGCTGGAGGCGGCAATCGACGCCACGACGACGAACTACGTCTCGAAGCTCAACAACCTCGCCGTCTTCTACAGCAATACGGGTCGGCTCGAGGAATCCACCGAACTCCTCGAGCAGGGGCTGGCCATCAGCCGCCAGAACTTCGCGGACCATCCGATGGTGGGCCAGCTGCTGTCGAGCTTGGCCAACTCGGCCTTCACCCGCGAGCGCAATGATCCGCGAATCGACGAGTACTATCGCGAATCTGTCGAGAGCTTCGATCGGCACTTCGGCCGCGATCACGCTCTCACGATCAATACTCGCGCGAGTTGGACGAACACCCTCTGGGCCCGCGGTCGACTCTCGGAGGGCCTCGAGCTTTCCAACCTGAACCTCGCGATCGCCGAGGCCTCTCTTGCCGAGGGTCACCCGCAACTCGCCTATGCCCAAGTTGTTCACTGCAGCCTCCTGACCGACATGGGAAGAGCCGGCGAGATCCTCGAGACGATTCAGAAGATCGTCGACCAGCGTCGAGAGGCGCTACCCGAAGGCCACTTCCTCATCTCTTCCGCCGAGAATCTGCTCGGGGCGAGCCTCGCCGCCCGCGGTCGACGAGACGAGGCCCGCGAGGTACTCCTCGGGAGTCGTGCGAATCTGCTCGAGCTGCGGGGTCCCGACGATCCCAAGACGCAGCAGGCAGACCGCTTCCTGCGCGAGATCGACGAGGAGTCGCCGGCCGAGGGATGAGCGACCGCTAACCCCGACCGCCGCCGGCCAGCTCTGGATCCCATCGGCCGGCAAAGCGAAGGAGATCGCGCGGGCCGCCTTACGGTCGCTAGTCGCTGCGGACGAGACTGATGAGCTGATCGACGCAGGCGTTCTGTTCGAGCGGATGGCGCAGGTGAAGCTCCGTGTTCACCTCGTAGTGGTTCCGCCGCCCCACTTTGGTGCGCTCGAGCGCACCTTCATCGACGAGCTCACTGACGATGCGGTGAGCGGCTCGCTCGGTGATGCCGACCTGCTCGGCAACCTCGCGAAGAGTGAGGTCCGGGTCCTGCGCCAGGCTCAGCAGGACGTGAGCGTGGTTCGTGAGAAAGGTCCAGCTATTACCCATGGGCCTAGTCTACGGATTCATCTTCTCGATGTCCAGAGACTATTTTCTCGAAATGAAACTCTAGACACGAAACTCATGACATCGGGATCATGAGTAAATCCACGACTTCCAAAACAGCGTATATTCTGTAGCCGCAGGCAGTACTCTGCCTCCTTGCGGCAGCCCTTCCCCCAACGCGAGCGCCGCTTCAGAAACCGACAGACGAGCGCTGAGTCAGCCCAGGAACGGGCCACCTCGGATCGCTCTCGATGACGAGAGGGCCCTTATGCAGATCTTCAACGTTCGCGAACGATTCCTGACGAACTTTCGCGGCGATCTCTTCGGCGGCGTGACGGCCGGCATCGTGGCGCTGCCACTTGCTCTTGGCTTCGGCGTCGCCTCCGGCTTGGAGAACGGCGCGGCAGCGGGTCTCTACGGCGCCATCGTGGTCGGCTTGTTCGCTTCGCTCTTCGGCGGCACGCCAACGCAGGTCTCGGGCCCCACCGGCCCCATGACCGTCGTCGTCGCCGGCATGGTCGGCTCGTTGACCGGAGACCCGCGCTACATCTTCGCCGCAGTCATCCTCGCCGGTCTCTTCCAGATCGTGCTCGGCATCCTGCGGATCGGCAAGTACATCAACTACATCCCCTATCCCGTCGTCTCGGGCTTCATGAGTGGCATCGGCATCATCATCATCATCTTGCAGGCCGCTCAGATGGTGGGCCACAAGCCGGCCGCAGGAACGGTCGAGGCGATTCAACGCCTCCCCGAGGACTTCACCAACGTCAACTTCGCCGCTCTCCTGCTCGGCCTCGGCAGTATCGCGATCATCTACGCGACGCCCAGGATTACCAAGGTCGTACCGGGCGCCCTCGTCGCACTCTTCGTCATGACCGTGGTCTCCGTCGTCGTTCCCATGGAGGTGCCGCGCATCGGAACGATCCCCCGAGGCCTGCCGACTCCGTCGCTGCCGCCTTTCGACATGGAGATGCTCGGCCTCATCATCGTGCCCGCGATGCTCCTTGGCGCAATCGCGAGCATCGACTCGCTGCTCACATCCATCGTCGCCGACTCGTTGACCAAGACGCGCCACGACAGTGAGCAGGAGCTCTTCGGGCAAGGCATCGGCAACGTCGTCGCGGGCCTGATCGGCGGCCTTCCGGGCGCAGGCGCAACGATGCGCACCGTCATCAACATCCGCTCCGGCGGCACCAGCCACCTCTCGGGCGTCATCCATTCAGTCCTGCTCACGGCCACCCTCCTGGTGATCGGACCGGTCGCCGAAGCGATCCCGATGGCCGTCCTTGCTGGGATTCTGATCACGGTCGGACTCGGCATTCTCGACCTCAAGGGTCTGCGCCACCTTCCGAAAGCGCCGCGCGGAGATGCTGCGGTCATGCTCACCGTCTTCGGTCTCACCGTGTTCGTGGACCTGATGTGGGCCGTCGGCATCGGCATGGTGATGGCCGCGATGGTTCTGCTCAAGCGCCTGAGCGACATGGACCCTGCGACGCACTCTCCGTTGATCGATATCGCCGCCCACCGCCCCTGGATCCCCGATCTAGAGGCGCCGGAGGAGATCCTCGAGGGCGTCTACGTCGTCGAGGTCCACGGCTCCCTCTTCTTTGGCAACGCCGGGCCGCTGCAGCGAAAGCTTGCGGGCGTTCACCAAGCGGACGCCGTCGTCCTTCACATGGGAGACGTGCGCTACATGGATCAGTCGGGAGTTTATGCCCTCTCGGATCTGGTCCGGGACCTGAAGACGCAGAGGACAGAGGTCTACGTGGCCGAGCTGCATGAGGAGCCCGAAGAGATCCTCAAGAGCCTCGGTTTCGTCCCAGACGTCCTGCCCGATGACCGTCTCTTTGACACGGCGAGCGAAGCGATCCGAAAGGCCACCGAAGGCGTGATCGACCTCCGCGAAGCAAGCTGAGGGGCGCGGGCTTTCGCCCGATCAGCGATACGGAGCGAGACTCCGCTACGGGAACCGGAATCTCCGGCGCCCCGCTGGCGTATTGTCATCGAGTTCACTCGACCGACGTCCCCTGCAAGGAGTGCCATGAGAAGTCTCGCCATTGCCGCCGTCACCGCTCTCGTCCTCGCCACAGCCTCCGCGGCTGTCGAAAGGCTCAGCCCGGAAGAAGCCAGGGCCAGAATCCAGACGCTCGTCGAAGAGGCCCTGGCCGGACGCGCCGTGGGACTGTCGGTGGCCCTCGCCTACGACGGCAACATCCTCCTCGAGGAGGGCTACGGGACCATCGAAGTGGAGCACGACGTCGCCACGAACGCGGAGTCGATCTTCCGCATCGGCTCGATCACCAAGCAGTTCACTGCCGCGCTCGTCATGAAACAGGTCGAGTCCGGGAAGATCGGCCTCGACGACCCGATCAGCAAGTTCGTCGACTACCCCACACAGGGCAAAGAGGTCACCGTCCGTCACCTGCTGACGCACACCTCGGGGATCAAGAGCTACACCGGACTCGGCGCCGAGTGGATCAAGACCGTGCCGCTCGAGATGACGCACGAGGAGCTTCTCGGGCTCGTCGACGACCTGCCGTTCGACTTCGATCCGGGAACGAAGTACCGCTACAACAACACCGGCTACTACTTGCTGGGCGTGATTCTCGAGGAAGTCTCCGGCAAGTCCTTCGCCGAGCTCCTGGCGGAAGAGATCACCGACCCGCTCGAACTGACGAGAACCCGCTACGGTTCCAACGGCGACATCATTCGCAACCGGGCCCAGGGCTACGAGTTCAGAAACGGCGAGCTGGCCAACGACGACCTCATCGGCATGTCGCAGCCCGGAGCTGCAGGAGCCATGCTGTCGACCGCCGGCGACCTCCTGCGCTGGCAGCGAGCGCTGCGCGCCGGGCAGGTCGTCTCCGCGAAGAGCTACGAGCAGATGATCACGCCGTACACGCTGTCGGACGGGGAATCGACCGACTACGGCTTCGGCCTGTCGATGGACGAAGCCGACGGCCTTCGCCGAGTGCAGCACGGCGGCGGGATCAACGGCTTCAACTCGATGCTCGCCCACTTCCCGGACACGGGTGTCGGCGTCGCCGTCATCTCGAACAGCAACGGCTTCCGTGCTTCGAACCTCGCGCGCGACATCGCCCGCGCCGTCCATGATCGCGAGGTCGAGATCTCGGACCTTCCGGTTCCTCCAGCGGAACAGAAACGTCTCGGTGGCACCTACGCCTTCGACGAGCTGCCGATGGAGATCACCATCGTCGGCCGCGACGACCAGCTCTTCGCTCAGCCCACGGGACAGGCGGAGGACCGCCTGTTGCGGCAGGCAGAAGGTCGGTACCGCGCGAGCTTCGACAAAGAGGTGAAGGTCGACTTTGCTGAGGGCAGCCCCTCTCCGACCCTGACCCTGCAGCAGGGGGGCGGGACCTACGTGGCCAAGCGAAAGAGCGACGGCTAGGCGCGCGGCGCTTCTCGGCCTCCTCGGTCAGCGCAGGCGCAGCGCAGGCGCAGCGCCAGAATGCCGGCCCAGAAGAGCTCGAGGCGGTCGTCCGCTTCGGTCGTCGTGGCTCGTCGCGCCTCGCCCGTCCGCACATCGCCGTAGACCGGCACCCTCTGCGCCAGGATCTCCACGTCGTTGCGCATCAGGGTGAACTGCTCGTCGTTCAGGAACGGTAGAACGAAGAAGAGGACCAGGTTCACGACGAGATCGAGGCGCACCGGGTGGATGCGCCCGCGGTCCTCGCCGCCTGCGACGACACATTTCACCGCCTGACCGGGTTGCAGAAAGAGCTCACGAAGCGAGCCCCAGAAGCGGCCGCCCCGGTGCAACAGATTCCCTCAAGGCTCTCGCACGAAACGCGCCAGCGACAGATCCGGCGGGTCTTCGGCCTGGGCCACCTGGCGACTAGCCTCCGGCGGTCGCGCCGAGCGCCGGTTGGCAGTCGCCTTCGAGGGACTCGATCCAGTCGCGAATCAGAGCGACGCCTTCGGCGTGAACGGTGCTGCGGCCGAGCTCCGGCATCGCGATGCCCGGATCGACCGAGTTCATCCGAAACGGCATGATGGACTCGCTGGGCTGCCCGGGGTGAATCGACACGAGACGGTTGCCACTTCCGCGCCCGGCGGCGATCGGAGGCTTGCAGAAGCCGAGACGCCGCGTGTCGACGATCTCCGAGTCGAGGAAGAGTCCCGACGTATCCGCCGGGCCCGTCGCGCTGTGGCAATGACCGCAGTTGATGTCGAGGTAAGCACGCGCTCGTTCCTCGATCGGCACGTCGGGAGAGAAAGCCCTCGCCGCACGAGGCGCCGTCGAGGCGTCGACAGGCTCCAGAATCCCACGTTCCACCCACAGCGCGAGCTGCTCGCGGTCTCCCGAAGCCGTCGCCACCGTTCGGTTGAGATGCTTCAACTGAGGACCGATGGGGCGCGGACGGTCCGTCGCCATGTCGGTGACGTGGCAGCCGGAGCACTGGTTCGAATCCGGGACGATGTAGAGAAACTCCCCTACCTCGGAATCGGCGAGAGCGATGCGCCGCTCCGCACCGATCCGCTGCAGAGTCGCCTCGGTCTGCTTCTCGTTCCAAACGTAGGGAAGCGTGTCCCAGCCGAATTCTCTGCGGACCAGGAGACGCGTCTCGACGAGATGTACCTCGGCGAGCGACAGACTCGGATCCGCGAGGTCCAGAGGCGCGCTCGGCTCCCACTTTGCCTGCAGGACACCTTCCTCGAAGGAGTCTCCTGCCGAGGCCTTCGAGTAATAGAAGGTCTTGGAGAGGATCGACCCGACGGGAAAGAGAACTCGGCCGTCCGCGTCGGCGGAGGCACTGGCTCCTTCGGGAACCCAGACGGTCCTCAGCTTGTGGGCATAGTCGCTGAAGAGCGCGGTGTTCAGCTCGTAGGCAAGCACGCCTTCGGCGGGACGCAGCGCTCCCCCGGCAACCTCGACCACACCCCAATCGCTCAAGCGATCCGGCGTCTCGACGGCGTGGAAGACGACGCCCTGTGGGCCACAGCCGAGCAGCCCGCAGCAGAGCAGAGAGCACACGACGCGGGCCAGCACGACACCCCGAGCGTCGCGCTGATCTGCCGAGAGGTTCGTCACGTTCAGAGCGTCAGGTCGGAGGCGAGGGCAATCGGTGCGAGCTTGGTGTGCTCACAGCTCCGAGCTGCGGAGACGCGTGGTCCGGCGAACCCGTTGGGAGCGTCCGCGTTGAAGACCTCGACCTCGTCGCTGGAACAGATGCCGAACTCGTCGAGGAGCTCACCGTCTTTCGACTTTTCGGGGTTGGCAAAGCCGTCCCAGAGAATCGCCGGGAGGCGACCGTCCTCCCCGAACAGGGCGGTCCTCGCCGCCTCGAGCTCGGGCATCGCTGGAGCATCGCCGCCGCCGCTGTACTCGTTGCCGTAGAGAAAGATCTCTTCGGGGAATGGGTCGTAGCCCTCGACCGTCTCGCGCTCCGAGTAGTTGGTCGAATAGTTGCTCGCAATGACGACGTGAGCCGTCTGGTTGGCCTCGAAGGTGTTTTCGAAGATCTCGACCTTGTCGTTGGCCGTAATGACGACGCCCGAGCCGGCGAGCACGCTGGCAACTGCGGTGCCCTCCGGCGCGAAGTTGGCCGTATTGTTCTCGCGGATCTCGTTGCGGAAGACGCGCGTGCTGTGACCCTCTTGCGGCAGGTCCGGCATGTTGAAGACGAGGATGCCGCCGGTATTGTTCACCGCCACGTTGTCGTAAACGTCGGCGCCGACCGTGTTCTCGATCTCGATGCCGGCGACGTTGTACTCGGCGCGGCTGTTGCGGACGATCACGTTGCGCGACTGGCCGACGTAGATGCCGGCATCGGAAGCGCCGATGGCAACGCAACCGTCGATGAGCACGTTCTCCGTCTGCACCGGGTAGAGACCGTAGGAGCCGTTCTTGGTGTCGGGCCCGTTGGTCCACTCCGTGCGGACGTTGCGGAAGACGATGTTGGTGCCTTCGTTGACCTTGATGGCATCGCCCTTCGTGTCCTCGACGGCGAGGTCCTCGACCGTGAAGTCGCTGGCGCTCACCAGCAGACCTTCAGCCCCCTGCGCCTGGTCCTTGAAGGTGAGCACGGTCTTGTCCATACCCGCCCCCCGAATCGTCACGCCGTCCGCTGTCAGCGAAAGGCTGCGACTGAATGCGAAGACGCCTTCCGGGATGTCGATGACGTCGCCAGGTTGCGCGCTGATCAAGCTTTCACGCAGGTTGTCAGCGATCTGTTCGGGGGTGAGCTCGGCGGTGCAGGAAACGAAAGACAGCCCCAGCAAAAGGACGGTCAATCCACGCAAGTTCGCAGTCTTCAAAGCATCTCCTCGGCCCGGCAGGGCACAGCGCGATTGAGGGTTGGAAAGCCAACGCTATCAGTCGGTGCTGCTATCGTTTCCCCATCCGAGACGACCTCCCGCCGACCGCGGCCTCGGACTTCGAAGAGCGCCCGGTGCAGCGCCCCAGAGCGGCGCGTCTGGCACTCGCAGCGGCCGAACGGCGGTGCGCAAGGAGAAGAGACTGTGAGCGAGCGAATCGTTCAGGACGGGCAACTCGAGCTCTGGACCGAGAGCTTCGGCGCAGCGGCGGATCCCGCCGTCCTGCTGATCATGGGCGCGGAGTCGCAGGGAACCGCGTGGCCGCTGCCCCTGATCGACGAGCTGCGCAAAGCAGGACGACGTGTGCTGCGCTACGACCACCGCGACGTCGGCCAGTCGACCGTCTTCGACTTTCGACAGAACCCCTACGATCTCGATGAGCTGGCGGCCGACGCTGTGACCGTTCTGGATGCCTGGGAGATCGAGAAGGCCCACGTCGTCGGTGCTTCGATGGGCGGGATGATCACCCAGCTTCTGCTGGCGCGCCATCCGCATCGACTTCACTCCGCGACGCTGGTGATGAGCACTCCCCTCGCCGGCAACCTCTCCGACGCTGGCTCGCTCCTGATCGACGATCCGTCCCTGCCTGCCAGCTCGCTGATGAGGGCGATGGCCGCTGCCCCACCGCAGCCCGTGCCAACCGAACGAGAGACGTATGCGCGCGAGCGCGTGGAGCTCTTCGCTGGGCTCAGCGATCCGGAGCAGGTCGACACGGACCTCCTGCGCCGGATGTTCGAGATGGAGTTCGATCGCGCTCGCGACATCCGTTCCAAAGCGAACCATGGTCTCGCGATCGCCGCCTCCGAGCCCAAGGACCGGCGTGCGCTCCTCGCTTCAGTCACGACCCCCACGACGGTGGTGCACGGCGAGAAGGACCCGATCCTCCCCATCGATCATGGCCTCGCTCTCGCCCAAGCGATCCCCGGCGCCGAGATGCGACGCGTTGACGGCATGGCTCACGACCTGCCTCCACAGTCCTGGCCTCATCTCGTCGCTGGAGTCCGCGACCGCGGCTGACGGCGCTGCTAGCCTCTCGCGCGTGAGCCGCGTTGTCGAAACCGACCTCTACCCGCCGATCAAGCGCTTCCTCGAGGAGCAAGGCTACGAGGTCAAAGGAGAGGTGGGACCCGCCGACGTCGTCGGTATGCGCGAAGGAGAAGAGCCTGTCATCGTCGAGCTCAAGACGAGCTTCACGCTCACGCTCCTGCATCAGGCCGTCGCCCGCCAGGCGATCACAGACCGCGTCTACGTCGCCGTTCCGCGTTGGAAGGGGCGGGCCGCCTGGCGAACGTTCAAGCGCAACCTCGGCCTCTGCCGACGCCTGGGTTTGGGCGTTCTGACCGTGCGTCTCGACCGGGACGAAGTACAGACCCACTGCGATCCCGGACCGTTCAAGCCACGCAAGTCGAAGGTCCGGCGCAAGGCGCTCCTCAAGGAGCACAGGACGCGCCGCGGCGACCCCAACGCGGGAGGCACACCCCGTGGGGGCAAGGTCGGAGGCGGCGTCGTCACGGCCTACAAACAGCACGCGGTGCTCTGTGCGCGGTATCTCGAGTCCGAAGGGCCGAGTCGAGGCCGGGACGTGGCCAAAGCGACAGGCGTCGAAACGGCGACGCGCATCATGGCGGCCAACCACTACGGCTGGTTCGTCCGCGTCGAGCGGGGCGTCTACGGTCTCACGGAGCTCGGTCTCGACGCTCGAGAGTAGAGCGCCAGAGGCGTGAGCAGCGCTGCGGATTCCGCACTGCGGCTTCTGCACGAAGCAGCCCTGCACCGCTCCGGAACGCAGTGATCACGGGGGCTTTCGCAGCGTGCCGCTTGGCACGGAGCTCGCTCTCCATCGCTCCATGTCACGTGCTGCCCGACTCCTCGGCTCCTTCACCGCCTTGATGGCAACCGTCATCGCCTGCCCTTCGTCCGAGGACGCGGTGACGAGCGTCGAGGTGCGACTGGAGTGGGTCACAGGACGGGCGGCGCTGACCGAACGACCTGCCAGCGTCCGCAACGACGTCGGCGTCAAGATCGAGATCGACCAGCTCTATCTCAGCAACTTCACCGTTCAACTGTTGCCTTGCAAGGAGACCGGCGGCGACACCGCCACCGCCTCGTCCACCAACCCGCGGTTCGCGAGGACGCTGATCGGGGTCGCCCAGGCTGGCCACGGCGACGTGCTCGGTGCGGCAGCGCTCGAAGAGCCCGCCCTCGAGTGGATGGGCCGCGCGTTGCCGTGGCTCCACATCGAAGCGCCGCGCGTGGCGTACTGCCACGTGCACTACCTCGTCGCGCGGCAACCGACGCCCGAAGCTCTCGATCGCAGCGATCGACAGACTTCGCTCTTCGTGGCGGGTCGCGCGCGGCAGGGGCAGGAGAGCATCGACTTCGTCCTGCAGACCAAGCTGGCGCACGGCGCGATCCTCGAGATCGGCTCTCCGGCGCTCGGTGACGTGCTCGTCGTCGAACTCCAGCGAGACCTCCTCCGACTCTTCGACGGCTTCACCCTCGGTACGTTCGCCGACCGCGACGCCGACCGCCTGCTGCTGCGCAATCTGATCGACAGCGCGCAGGTGAAAGTCCGTCGGGGCTTCACGGAGACGCGTTCGTGAGAGTGCGGAGCCTCGCACTGCTGCTGCTCGCATCGCACCCGCTCGGTAGCTGCAGCGCTCTCTTCGATCGCGAAGTCCGCGTCCGCGTCGAGCTCTCGAGCGAGGAGCTGTGCGGCGACTCCGGTCCGCAGATCGAGCGCCTGGCGCTCTTCCTCTCGACGCCGGCGCTCGAGGCGACCGACGGAGACTCCAGCCGCTGGCGCCTCCGACCCGGCCCGACGAGCACGCGCGACGTGGTGCTACTGGACTTCGAAGGCTGCGAGGCAGTCGAGATCGTCGGCGCGTGGGCGGGACGCGGCGACCCAGCGTCGCTCGTGGCGACGCTGGGGCTCCCCGACGATCTCAACCACTCGAATCCCGCGCTTGCAGAAGGTCCTCTGACGGACCCGGCGATGCACTGGAGCTGGCAGGCGGGCTACAAGTACCTTCGTTTCGAGACGCTTTCGAGCGAGCTTCTCTTCCACCTGGGCGCGACCGGCTGCCGCGGGCTCGACCCCGTCGACTGCAAGCATCCCCACCGCAGCGAGGTCTCGCTCGCGCTGCGATCGACGCCGCGCGGCTGGTCTACGCAGCTCTTTCCGGACGAGCTACTCGCGGCGCTGCGAGCTTCGCGTCGGCAGCTCGGAGACGGTCACTGCCAATCGACGCCGTCCGACGCCGACTGCACCGACCTGCTGCCGCCCGACGGGCGAGGGTTGAGACGTTTCTTCGGATCCGAGGCCTCTGCAGCTCAGGCCTCATCCGAGGCTCTACCGGCCTCCCGGGTTGGCCACCGATGAGGGCCTTGATCACTCTGGCTCTCTGCTGCGTCGGGTGTCTCTGCTGTACCGGCTGTGGGGCGCCGCAAGAGCCATGGCAGGTGCCGGCCGGCTTTCCCGCTCTGCGGGTACCGGCGGACAATCCGATGAGCGCAGCGACGATCGAGCTCGGCCGTCATCTCTTCTACGACGAGGAGCTTTCGGCCAACCGCACGCAGAGCTGCGCCAGCTGCCACATCCAGGCGCTCGCCTTCACCGACGGCAGGACTCACGGCGTCGGGTCGACGGGAGAGCGACACCGACGCAACACGAGCACGTTGACCAACGTCGGCTATGCCGCGTCCCTGACCTGGGCCAACCCGCTGATCACGACCCTCGAGCAACAGGCGCACCTGCCGCTCTTCGGCGATGAGCCCTTCGAGCTCGCACTCGAAAGTCCTCAGCAGCTCGTCGAGCGGCTCGCAGCGCGCCCCGAACTCATCGACCTCTTCGAGCGAGCCTTCCCGGACGAAGCAGACCCCCTCACGATCTTCAACGTCACTCGTGCGCTTGCCGCCTTTCAGCGGTCATTGATCTCCGCCGATTCGCCCTACGACCGTTACCTGGCAGGAGAGCCGAGCGCGCTGAGTGCGTCGCAGCAGCGCGGACTCCGGCTCTTTCAGTCCGAACGGCTCGAGTGCTTTCACTGCCACGGCGGCTTCAACTTCAGCGACTCTCTCGACCACTCCGGCATGCCGACGGCGCACAGCCCTTTTCACAACACCGGCCTCTACGATCTCACGGACGGCGGGGGCTACCCGCAGCGGGATCGCGGTCTCTTCGAGATCACGCTCGACGAGCGAGATCGTGGCGCCTTCAAAGCACCGACCTTGCGCAACGTCGAGGTGACCGCGCCCTACATGCACGATGGCTCGATGGCGACGCTGGACGAGGTTCTCGACCACTACGAGCAGGGCGGGCGCAGGATCGACGACGGGCCCTACGCAGGCGACGGTTCCGGGAATCCTCACAAGAGTGACTTCGTGAGCGGCTTCGTACTGACGGAGCAGGAACGCGAGGATCTTCTCGCCTTTCTCCGCGGCCTGACCGACACGACCTTCCTGACCAATCCCCAGCTCTCCGATCCCCAGCTGTCCGATCCACAGTCTTTCGATCCCAGGCTCTCCGAACGCGGCACGTCGGATTCGCGTCGATCGACCCCCGAGAAGGCCTCGAGCTGAGACAATCTCGCTCATGAGCCCCCTCCCTCGCAGCGGCCCGTGGATGCGGTCCGGACTCATCCTGGCGGCCGTCGCGCTCGCGACGACCCTGCTGGGGAGCTCTTGGCTCGCTTACCGTCAGTTCGCCGAAGCCGCCGATACGCTGGCTCGCGCCGAAGGGCAGGCGCTGGCCCGCTCGATGCAGCGTCTGCTGCGGACCTCTCAGGGGCCGCCCGAGGACTTTCACCTCGACGGGTACGTCGCGCAGCTCGGACCGTCCCTCTTGGCCGCGAGCATCATCGCTCCCGAGGGCGAGGTCCTGGCGCGCTCGGCGGAGGCACCCGAGCCGCTCGTCGGCACGATTGCTCCGGAGCCGATCTTCGAGAAGATGAGCGACGCGAGGTGGCGCCTCTCGATGATGATCCTCGACCGAAGGCCGCCGCCCCTGCGAGAGGCGCGACCGGGTGCGCGCCCCCGGGACCGCCGCGGCCGCAGGGGACCTCCGGGACGCGGGCCGGGTCGCCGTGGGGAGGACCGACGGCCGCCGGACGGGAGGGAAGGCCCGCTCCGCGGCCCGCATCTTGAGCTCGTCTACCAGCCTCTCCTGGCGGAAGCAGCCCGCAGCTCGGCGTTGCGCAGCCTGGTCGTCGCCGCCCTCGGATCGCTCGGTGTCGTGCTGACCGCTACCCTGCTCTGGAATCTCCTGCGCGAGCAGGAGCGCTCGCGGGTGCAGCGCGAAGAAGAAAAGCGGCTGCGCTCACTGGGCGAGATGTCCGCGGTGCTCGCCCACGAGATCCGCAACCCTCTCGCCTCGCTCAAAGGCAATGCGCAGCTGCTGGAGGAGAGCTTGCCGAGAGATACCCCACAGCAGCGCAAAGCGGCTCGACTGGTGCGAGAGTCGAAGCGCCTGCAGCGCCTGACGTCGGATCTGCTGCAGCTTGCGCGCTCGGAGCAGCTGCATCTCTCGGAGCGCAGCGTGCACCGTCTCCTGGCGGAGGCCCTCGAGATCGTCGGCCTCGAGCCGGTGCAGGCCCGCTGCGAGCCCGCCGACCTGGCTTGGAAGGTCGACGGCGACCGACTGCGTCAGGTCCTCGTCAACCTCTTGAGCAACGCCAAAGAGGCGGCCGGCGAAGACGGCGTACGGGTCGCAGCGCGGCAGACCGCCGGGAGCCTCGAGGTCGACGTCGAAGACGACGGACCCGGGATCCCACCCGATGAGCTCGAGCGCATCTTCGAGCCCTTCTTCACCACGCGCACCACGGGAACCGGCCTCGGGCTCGCCGTCTCACGCCGAATTGTCGAGCTGCACGGCGGCTCACTGACCGCGGTCAGCGAGGCGCCTGGCGCGCGCTTCACGATCTCTCTACCTCGGATGGAGCAGGACGATGCCCAGAATTCTGATCGTTGACGACGAACCCGGCCTTCGCGAATTCATGGTGGACGCTTTGGAGACCGAGGGCTACGAGGTGAGCTCCGCGGAGTCTGGTGAGACGGGTCTGCTGGAGCTGCGACGCCGCGCTTACAACCTGCTGATCACGGATCTGAAGATGCCCGGACTGACCGGGCTCGAGCTCCTGCGCCAGGCTCGCGAGGAGCAGCCAGAGCTCGAGGTTCTGGTCCTCACCGCTCACGGCACCGTCGAAACTGCCGTCGAGGCAATGCGCGCCGGCGCCTTCGACTACCTCCAAAAACCCATCGAAAGCCCGGAGGCTCTGCGCACGGTCGTCGCCCGAGCTCTCGAGCGCCGCTCGCTCCTCGATTTGAAGGCCCGGCAGGACCGCGAGAGCCACCTGCCCCAGCTCTCCTACGGCGACCCCAAGATGGAGGCCGTCATCAAGGCGATTCGCAAGGTCGCACCCACCGACGCGACCGTTCTCCTCGAGGGCGAGAGCGGCACGGGAAAAGAGCTGGCGGCTCAGACGCTTCATGCGCAGAGCGCACGTCGTGACGGCCCTTTCGTGGCACTCAACTGCGCCGCGATCGCCGACACGCTGCTCGAGAGTGAGCTCTTCGGCCACGAGAAGGGCGCTTTCACCGGGGCGACGACCGCTCGGCGCGGACGCCTCGAGCTCGCCGCTGGCGGCACCTTCTTTCTCGACGAGATCGGCGAGCTCAAGGTCGAGCTGCAAGCCAAGCTGCTGCGAGTGCTTCAGGAGAGAGAGTTCGAGCGGGTCGGCGGCAACCGCGCCATTGCCAGCGACGTGCGCTGGATCGCCGCAACGAATCGCGACCTCGAGCGCGAGGTCGCCGAGGGGCGCTTTCGCGAAGACCTGTTCCATCGCATCGCCGTCTTCCCGATCGAGCTGCCGCCGCTGCGCGACCGCCGCCAGGACATTCCGCACCTCACCGAGACACTGCTGCACAAGATCGGCGCGGACCTCGGAAGACCGCATCTGGAGCTCACCGAGGAGGCGGCCGACGCAATCTTCTCTGGCGACTGGCCCGGCAACGTCCGCGAGCTGTCGAACGCCCTCGAGCGCGCCGCCATCCTGTCGAGCGGACCTCAGATCGCCGCCGGCCACCTGTCGATTCGCAGCGGTGCCGAGGCCGTCGCGGAAAGCGACACGCTGCGCTCCCTCGACGAGCTCGAGCGCGAAGCGATCGCAAGAGCTCTGGCCTCGGTCGACGGCAACCGCAGGAAGGCTGCCGAGCAGCTCGGCATCGGACTGCGCACGCTCTACGACAAGCTCAAGAAGTACGAGCTGAGCTGACCGGCGAGAAGCGCACGAGGACCTGCAGTTCCTGCACGCGAAGAGGAGGGGAAGGTGGCAGGAACCCAGGAGACACAGCGCTTCTGAGGGTGGCACGCTTCTGGCTCTTCGTTCTCGACGTCGGCCCGTGAGGGCCCTTCGTCGAACCGGAACCGGAGAATCACCTTGAGCACCAAGCGCCTCTCACCGCTCGTCCTCGTCTGCCTGACCGTCCTCTCGAGCGCCTTGCATGCACAGACCTGCCCCGATCGCTACATCGTGCAGCCGGACACCGATCCGGCGAACGGCCGTTACCCCGATCCGAACGTCACGGCGAGCTGCTCCGGTTCGACGATGACGGTGACCAGCAACGGCATCCCGGGCTTCGCCTTCCAGCAGATCACTCCCAACCGGCTGCGCGCGCAGTCGTTCCGCTGGACGATCCCCGTCGCACCCGCGCTGCCAGCCAACGCCTCGGACATTCCGCTACTGGGCACGATCGCCTTTTCCGTCAACGGTCTCCCCATCTATGGCCCCAACGAGGGCGCACAGCCGGCGGACGAGGCCTTCGGTGATCCCATCTTCAACGGCATCATGGACTTCTGTCTCGGGCATACGGGCCCACGAGCCGAGTACCACCTTCACGCCGTGCTCACCGAGTGCGTCGACAGCGTCACGCCCGCCGGCGAGGCCTCCCCCATCCTCGGCTTCGCCCTCGACGGCTTCCCGATCTACGGACCGTCCGGCTGCCTCGACGAGAGCTGCACGGAGGTCGTCGAGTTCCAGAGTAGCTGGGTGCAGGTCGGTGATCCGACCTCCCAGGCGTGGGACAATTACGAGTACGTCGAGAACGAGAACGAGGCCTTCCTCGACGAGTGCAACGGCCGTATCGGCCCCGACGGCACCTACCGCTATCACGCGACGGCCACCTTCCCCTACGTGCTCGGCTGCTATGCCGGTGAGGACATTCTGAAGTCGGACGCGAGCCAAAACGGAGGCGAGAAGGCCTCGACGAGCACCTTCTCTTTGTGAGCGTCGCTTCGCTCGCCGGGGAGTCGTGCGGCCAGCACGCGGTCGCGTTCAGCCTCGATCGCTCGCGCCAGGCGACTCTTGCGCCTCTCCCAGAACCGCCGACCCGTTCGTCGCCACTCTCAGCGAGCGCCCGTCAGCCGTGGCCTCGACCTTCGCGCTACCGAAAATCACTCCCCGGAGCGGGGCGACATCAGCGGTTGAATGGGTACTCGTTGATCCAGTGGAAGCCCCTCG